>NZ_JALBUF010000001.1:600000-942956 GCF_022606465.1 Sulfoacidibacillus ferrooxidans | reverse complement strand
GACATGTCCCGCTCGGTAAGACGAGGTAAGACCCCTTGAAGAACACAAGGTAGATCGGTCCGGTGTGGAAGCATGGCGACATGTGGAGCAGACGGATACGAATCGGTCGAGGGCTTATCCTCAACAAGAGAACGACACGTAGTTCACCTCTAGTTGTGAAGGAACCCGCAAGGGAAGCTTCAGCGCATGACGAACAGAGAAGCAGCAGGTAGGCTTCTGTGGGAAGAATGCAGCGTCTGGTGATGATGGCGGAGGGGACACACCCGTACCCATCCCGAACACGAAGGTTAAGCCCTCCAGCGCCGATGGTACTTGGACCGCAGGGTCCCGGGAGAGTAGGTCGTTGCCAGGCAAGTGCACGATACGAGAACGAGAGAGTCTAGGGCTTCACGATCCTAGACTCTCTCGTTCTTTTTCTGTATATTATTTTTCTCTTCGTATAAAATATGATGTATATAAAGTGATGTTAGTTTAATATAAACCATTCAATTGCGTAACGAATAAGCACTGACTCAGTGTGGTTGCATAATAATTCAATAGACATGTAATCAATACTTGTATCGTCAGCAATTAAATCTAGCCACTCTAATGGATAATAACGACTTAGCATACTTAAATGAAATAAAAGCATGTAGTAAATAATGGGTTCTTGTAGATAAAGCTCATTAGATAATGGCCATGGCAATTGTGGACCATTAAAAGCTATCATACACGTGTTATGATTATAATTGTTGAAATAATGAAAATTATTTTGTAAAAATAAATGTGACGAAGGCTTAAAATGTAAAATGCTATGTAAATTTGTTCCTAGATCAAGTGTTATTTTGTTATCGTTGTATCGAATGTTAGTCAGGATATGATGAATATCCTGACATCGAATCCACTCTTCAAATTGATCAATGGTTAGTCCCCACTGTGCCAATAATATTCTAGGTAATGTAAACATTGTTCTTTCTTTGCTTATCTCTAATTTATCTACATAAATTTTACGTGTAAGTGAGCCAGTACGTTCATACAGCTCACTCTCGGGTAACATTGTCCATAAATCTTTGATCGAAAGTTGAAGTCCACGAAGACTATTTAATTGCGTGGGAGTAGTTTCGCTTACGTCGCTATATTGTATATGCTTTAATGTAGAGATGGCTTGTAACCAAGTGATGAGTGTTCCTTGTTTTTCTATGCGAATTCGTTCTTCTAAGTATTTTCCATTTACTATTTTTTTACTTTGAATAGATACTCCATGTTTTTGCGTGAGATGATGATTTGCCGAATTAAGTTGACTACAAATTATTGTAGCTTTTGCTAATTGAACGGAAGCATAGTATAAAAGAATAGGACGTGTGCGAATTGAACAACTTTTTGCATCGTTAAGTAGCGCCCTCATTTGTCGTATACTTGTAGCAAGTTCATAGTAATTTTCGTAAGTGGGTTTACAGTCCTCGTTTAATTGATGTAGTTCACACAATTTTTTTTTAGCCAGAAGTGGGTTTTCTAAAAGCCATAGTTGTGAAAGTTTGAGGTTTTCCTCCATTCACCTTCTACTCCTTTTATATTTCAGTTGACACGCCCTATTTGGCTATGTAGACTTACACATAATATCTGCCGGAATTTTAGGTTGTATTCATTAATAGGGAGGCTTTTTTGTGACACGCTGGGAAAGTAAATTTAAATCAGAAGGACTTACCTTTGATGATGTGCTTCTTCTACCTGCTCGATCAAGTATTTTACCGAGGGACGTCGATTTAACAACTTTTTTAACGAAAAAGATTAAACTTAATATTCCTTTGATTAGTGCAAGTATGGATACAGTGACAGAATCAAAATTGGCCATTGCTATTGCTCGTGAAGGTGGCATTGGCATTATTCATAAGAACTTATCTATAGCAGAGCAAGCTGATGAAGTTGATAAAGTAAAACGCTCAGAAAGTGGAGTTATCACAGATCCTATTTTCTTGACGGCTGATCGTCCAATTTATGACGCTGAAGCAATTATGGCAAAATATCGGATCTCCGGGGTACCCATTGTAGATGGAGAGCGGAGGTTAGTTGGAATTTTAACGAATCGTGATTTACGATTTGAGAAAAACTATAGTCGTTCTATTGCTGAAGTGATGACTCGCGAACCATTAATTACTGCGCCAGTAGGGACGACGTTAGAAAAAGCAAAAGGTATTTTACAGCAACACAAAGTAGAAAAGCTCCCTATTGTCGATGAGAGTGGAGTTTTGCGTGGATTGATTACGATTAAAGATATAGAAAAAGCTAAACAATTCCCGAATGCAGCAAAAGATGAGCATGGGCGTCTATTAGTAGGAGCTGCTGTTTCAACTGGAGGAGATGCGTTTGATCGAGTTGATGCGCTCATTCGTGCTGGTGCTGATGTAATTATTGTTGATACGGCTCACGGTCACTCTGATGGCGTTATTCACATGGTTAAGTCATTGCGAGCAAAGTATCCTGATATGAGCTTGATTGCGGGTAATGTGGCTACTGGAGAGGCTACACGCGATCTAATAGAAGCCGGTGCCGATGCTGTGAAGGTTGGTATTGGACCAGGATCTATTTGTACAACAAGGGTAGTAGCAGGTATTGGAGTACCGCAAATTACAGCAATTTACGACTGTGCATCCGTTGCTAGAGAATATGGAGTTCCCATTATCGCTGATGGTGGTATTAAATATTCCGGAGACATTGTAAAAGCGATTGCAGCTGGAGCAAATATCGTAATGATTGGTAGTTTATTTGCAGGAACAGAAGAAAGCCCAGGGGAAATGGAAATTTTCCAAGGGAGAAGTTTTAAAGTGTATCGTGGTATGGGATCTATTGGTGCTATGAAGGCTGGTAGTTCTGATCGCTATTTTCAAGAGCAAAATAAAAAATTAGTTCCTGAAGGTATTGAAGGGCGCGTGCCATATCGTGGAGCTTTAAGTGAGACAGTCTACCAATTGATCGGTGGTCTTCGAGCTGGGATGGGGTATTGCGGTACACCAACAATTGAAAAATTACAAGATGATGCCCAGTTTATTAAAATCACGGCTGCAGGATTAAGGGAAAGTCATCCGCATGATGTGCATATTACTAAAGAGGCACCAAATTACAGCGTATAGCTAATGAGGGATGACTCTTGGAGATATGGGCACATCGAGGAGCAAGTGCAGTAGCACCTGAAAACACTATGGCAGCATTTGTGAAGGCTTATGAGTCTGGTGCAGATGCAATTGAAGTGGATGTACAACGTACGTCTGATGGTGTTCTCGTCATTATGCATGATGAGACAGTAAATAGAACAACGCAAGGGCGCGGTTACATTTACTCCGCGTCTTTTGCGTGGCTGTCACAGCTTGATGCCGGTTATAAATTTTCTTCTTCCTTTCATGGGGAACGTGTTCCCACATTGGATCAAACACTGTCATTTGTAGAATCCACTTCTTTACGAATCAATATTGAATTAAAAATCGTACAAAATACTTATGTAGGCATTGAAGAACAAGTTATTGACGCAATTAAACAAAGAGATTTAACCGATAGAGTAGTTATTTCATCTTTTCATTACCCGAGTCTACGTCGTATTAAACAATTAGATCCCAATCAAGCTATTGGTCTTTTGTGTACACAATACAACGCTGTTACACCTATGTATGCAAAGCAATTTGGGGCAGAAGCCGTCCATCCTCATTGGAAAACGATCAGTCCTACTTACATGAATGAAGCTTTTGAGCAAAATATTAAAATTAGACCGTATACGGTGAATGACCCTCGAATTGTACGAACATTGAATGCTTGGGGAATTGATGCTGTGATTACAAATCACCCAGGTCTCGTTCGCAAAGTCATTACCACCAATTAGCCCGAATTTGTAGACATTATGATATAATTCATGAAGGAAATTCAGAGATGAAATCATCATCACCTTGAATCCTATGCGATGGAATAGTAAACGCATAAAAGAGAAGCGTACAGGAGGACTATTATGGACACGAAGATAGGTTCAGATCGGGTTAAACGTGGTATGGCTCAAATGCAAAAGAACGGTGTAATTATGGATGTTATTAATGCTGAACAAGCAAAAATTGCTGAAGCAGCTGGAGCTGTTGCGGTAATGGCACTTGAGCGAGTCCCGTCCGATATTCGGGCAGCAGGTGGAGTTGCTCGAATGGCAGATCCTACAATTATTGAGCAAGTAATGAAAGCTGTTTCTGTTCCTGTCATGGCGAAATGTCGTATTGGACATGTTGTCGAGGCGCGGATTTTACAAGCCTTGGGTGTGGATTATATTGATGAAAGTGAAGTATTAACACCCGCTGATGATAAATTTCATGTGAATAAACGCGATTTTACTGTACCTTTTGTTTGCGGAGGGCGCGACTTAGGTGAAGTACTGCGTCGTATTGCAGAGGGTGCCTCGATGATTAGGACTAAGGGTGAACCAGGAACTGGAAATATTGTAGAGGCAGTCAAACATATACGGATGGTACAAGGTCAAATTCGTAAAGTGGTTGCTATGTCTGAGGATGAACTAGCAGCAGAAGCAAAAAATATCGGAGCACCTTTTGAGCTTCTCCTAGAAATTCATCAAACTGGGAAATTACCTGTGGTCAATTTCGCGGCAGGTGGTATTGCTACTCCTGCAGATGCTGCATTGATGATGGAACTTGGTTCAGATGGTGTGTTTGTTGGTTCTGGTATATTTAAATCGGAGAATCCAGAAAAATTCGGAAGAGCAGTTGTGGAAGCTACAATGAATTTTAAAGACTACGATCTATTGGCGAAGTTATCTAAAGATCTTGGAGCGCCCATGAAGGGAATTGAATTATCTACACTTCATGAGAATGAGCGGATGGCTGATCGCGGTTGGTGATGAGTGTGTCTGTTAAAATTGGAGTATTAAATGTACAGGGTGCAGTTTCAGAGCATGTCGACCATATAAAAAGGGTTGACGCAGAACCGATACTTGTTAAACATGCAGACGATCTTATTGGGTTGCATGGGTTAATCATACCAGGTGGAGAAAGTACAACGATTGGTAAATTAATTCGCAAATATGGATTATTTGATCCAATTATTGAATCTGCTCAGCAAGGAATGCCTATATTTGGCACATGTGCAGGGATGATTCTATTAGCCAAGCAGATCGAGGGTCATGATGAGCCTCATTTAGCACTAATGGATGTAGTTGTAAATCGCAATAGTTTTGGTAGACAACGCGAATCATTTGAGGCGGATATACTCATACGTGGCGTTTCAGACAACCCATTTCCAGCAGTGTTTATTCGAGCACCACATGTGGTTAATGCAGGTGAACAGGTAGATGTACTTGCGACACTTGATGAAAAGATCGTCGCTGTACAGCAAGGACAATTGTTAGCATCCGCTTTTCATCCGGAGCTTACGGACGATACTCGGATGCATAGTTACTTTAAAGGATTGGCAATACAATACCAATCTAAGTCATAATTCTTAGGGAGGTAGTCCTCCCTATTCTTTTTACTCTATGATAGAAGGAGTGATCATGAATGCACATTGGGATTGCCTGTAAGGATCAATCACTTGCAACTCATATAATGTCATTCATTCCTCCTGAAAATGAAATCAGTACATGGGATGTACATGTGTCATTGTCTGATTTTTATAAAACGAAGAATTTTGATGTTATGTTTTGTGAAGCATTATATCCAACTCGTACAGAGTTTTCGTTATGGCGAGAAATTTCTAAGAATGAAATAACTGATTTGGTGCTTATTACACATAACAATAATCAAAGATTAAAGGAACTCGTTCCTAATCTTTACGGTGTGATCGAAGGGAAAGAACGTTTATCTTATGATGTATTGAGAGTGCTTACGAGTATTACGAATGAGCGACTCTTACAACCAACCCATACAATTGCTATGCCATCTCTAGGCGAATCAATGGTTGTTATGCATGGTAAACGCATTATCCTCACTAGGATGGAATTAACAACGTTGCGTATATTAGTTGAGGCTAATGGGAAGTATATAACGGCTAATCAATTGGTTTCCATGATATGGGGAGATGCAGGTGTAGGGAAAAAAGAGGATCTCTATGTCTATATCTCAAGATTAAGGGAAAAATTAGAAGAAAACCCAATGCGACCAACACTTATTGTTTCTTCAAGAGGTATGGGTTACGCATTTATTGGAACGACTAGTATACTACATAGCTCAAAGTATCCTTATTAAATACTATATTTTTTGATAGTACAATTGTCTTAAATTTTACAGTATATCCAAGAGTCTTGCATTGATGCTTTCTAAAAACCGATGGTTTTTGTATATATGAGGAGTGGAATGAATGTTAGATGTTAAACTTTTGCGGCAGAACCCAGAATTAATTGAACAGGCCCTTATCAAACGCAATGAGTCAAAAGAGACGTGGGATTTATTCCATCGATTCTCTATTGTTGATCGGGAATGGAGAGACTGCACAGCTCAAGTAGAATCATTGCGCGCGAAACGTAATACTGTGTCGCAAGAAGTTGCTATGCGCAAAAAAAACCAAGAAAACGTTTCTGATTTGATCGAAGAGACGAGAGCTGTTGGTGATCAGATTAAAGTATTAGATGAAAAACTGAGAGCAATGGATGAAGAAATTGAATTTATTCTTATGCGTCTTCCTAATATCCCACATGCGAGTGTTCCAGTAGGAAAATCGGAGGATGACAATCCTGAAATCAAACGAGTGGGTGAATTGCCTACATTTATCTTTGAACCTAAACCCCACTGGGAACTAGGTACAACATTAGGCATTCTTGATTTTGAGCGCGCTTCTAAAGTGACTGGTTCTCGCTTTGTTTTTTATATGGGTCTTGGAGCTAGATTGGAACGAGCGCTATTAAATTTTATGATGGATATACAAACAGGTGAAAATGGGTATAAAGAGGTTTGGCCACCGTATCTGGTCAATCGTACGAGTATGATTGGAACGGGTAACTTACCAAAGTTTGAGGAAGATGTGTTTCGAGTTGGTGATATGGATTATTTCCTGATACCAACTGCTGAGGTGCCTGTGACGAATTTACATCGGGATGAGATTTTGGCTGGTACGATGCTACCGGTCAAATATGCGGGGTTTAGTGCCAGTTTTCGCTCAGAAGCAGGAGCTGCCGGTAAGGATACTCGAGGTCTTATTCGATTACATCAATTTAATAAAGTAGAATTAGTAAAGGTGGTAGCTCCTGAAACCTCCTATGATGAACTAGAATTGATTGTTCATGATGCAGAAATCATATTACAACGGTTAAACTTACCTTATCGAGTGATTGAAATTTGTACAGGTGATCTTGGTTTTAAAGAAACCAAGAAATACGATCTAGAAGTGTGGCTGCCTTCCTCTAATACCTATAGAGAAATTTCGTCTTGCAGTAACTTTGAGGATTTTCAAGCCAGACGAGCTAATCTTCGTTTTCGTAGGACAGATAAGGCGAAACCTGAATATGTGCACACCTTAAATGGATCAGGGTTAGCATTAGGTCGGACTGTAGCTGCTATATTAGAAAACTACCAAGAAGAAGATGGTTCAGTCAAAATCCCATCCGCTTTAATTTCTTATATGGGTGGAATTGAACGATTAACTCCACCGAAATCTTAATAAAAAATATAGATATTTCCCTGGCAATAAAATAATAGTGCACAGTTCAACAATGATCGACATCGCGCCTATCTCTATGCGCGATTTTTGTTGTTTTTGGGCGCAAATCTAGATGGGTGTGCATATAATGTCGTATCGAGATCGGTGTCCTTTAATGATTGCATTACCATTAGTACTGATAAGGAGAGAAGATCAGTGGCTGTCAAAAACTCAGACAATAAGAACTCGACAAATAAGATCCTAAATCCCATGACTAAGGGTCAAGGTGGAGTTAAGCCAGTTCTGACTAATCATGCGGCTTCCGGGAAAAAACCGGCACCCAAAAAAAATCGGACGCGTCACACAAGTACAAAACGGAGGCATGATGTGCAAGTAGCTTCTGTTGACGATGCTGTTATGTCACAAGATGCACCTACAGCATTGCCAGGTGGTGCACAAACTCCAAGTAGCCAAGGTGGACCAACTAAAATTTATCTGCGTTCATATACGTTTGAGGATGAACCAGTTATTTCAAAACTTACCCAAGACGAAATTTCTCCAGTTTTTAAAGAGAGCTATGGATACGATCTCGAATTAATGACAGTTATGAATTATGTTCGCTCTTCACAGACGCGAATGATCCTTGTAGAAGATGAAGTAGCTGGCTATATTAGCTACGTGTTAGACGACAGTGGAAAGATGAATATTGGTGCACTTGTTCTTGCATCAGCTCATCAGGGCAAAGGATATGGAACGCGAATTATGAAACAAATTGAGCAAGAAGCAAGGTCATATGGAGCAGTTGAGCTTGAAGTTTTTATTCAAGAAAAAAATATACGAAGTCAAGCATTTGCTAAGTCCCTTGGTTTTGTAGAAGGACCTCAAGTGCAGCCACAAACTATTGTGATGGTAAAACCATTACAACCAGGAATAGCGCAACCCGTTAACTAAGGGGGAACATGGTTTGATTGTAGTGACGTTTTACTTTGTGTTACTTGTATGAGCAACTTGGTACAAGTAACACTATTTTTGTGATTTGTCACTTCGGTAAGCCCATGATATACTTTACCTGGTTACATGAAGATCATATGCACCCGTAGCTCAGGTGGATAGAGCGGTGGTTTCCTAAACCGCGTCTTGCGGGGGTTCGAGTCCCTCCGGGTGCGCCAAAAAGGCTAGATGGATAAGAGTTTATGGCAAGTGGTGGTTTTTTACATCCTTGCTGTAGACTCTTTTTGCTAACAAAATGTGATGCACCTCCCGGTTTTATATGTAGCAAACGCTTCAAAATGGATCACATCATGTCATTGATCGCTATCATAGGGCGATCGTGTATACTGTTTATATGAGGTGAGCAGATGCAAAAAACGCGAATCGTAGTTAAAGTAGGATCTAGCAGCTTAACGGATCCGAGTACAGGACTTTTGTCTTCCGAAAAAATTCATACGATGAGTGATCAACTGGCACCTCTATTGCAAAATCCTATGTATGAGGTGATCATTGTGTCGTCTGGGGCTATTGCAGCGGGAAGAGGTAAACTTGGCTGGCAAACTACTCGGACGTTACCTGAAAAGCAAGCTGCATCTGCTGTTGGACAAAGTTTATTAATCGATATGTATCAAAGAGAGTTTGCTGTACTTCAGCGTGTAGTAGCGCAAATTTTGCTAACCAGAGCGGATATAGAGGATCGGCGAAGATATGTGAATATACGAAATACAATGGAGACGTTACTTCATGCTAGAGTTTTACCTATTGTCAATGAAAATGATACCGTTGCGGTTAGTGAGATTCGTTTTGGTGACAATGATTCTTTAGCAGCATTGGTGGCTATTTTACTTTCTGCACAATACCTCGTGCTGTTAACGGATATTGATGGCCTATATACTGGAGATCCGCGTGTGGATCTAGATGCTAAGCGGATAGCTAAAATTGAAAAGATCGATGATCATATCCGTTCATTAGCTGGTGATGAGGGTTCAGCTGTTGGGACTGGCGGCATGAGGACAAAGTTACGAGCGGCAGAAATGGCCATGGATTCAGGAATTGAAGTGGTCATTGCAGCAACGCATGAGACTAACGTATTGAGTCGATTGCTTGCAGGTGAACAGGTTGGTACTCATTTTATCTCGAGTAAAGATCATCGGAGTGCACGAAAATCTTGGCTCATTCATGGAACGCGAAGTAGCGGGCGATTGTGTATCGATGAGGGCGCAAGTATTGCTATACAAACACAGGGCAGAAGCCTTTTGCTACCAGGTATCCTTCAAGTGGAAGGGAAGTTCCAGGAAGGAGCAATCGTAGATCTTGTGGATGTACATGGTGGAGCTATAGGTAAGGGTATAGTGTCTATGTCCTCGTTTGATTTGCAATATTTAATTAAAAAGGACGCGAATATACGTCACTTAGGAGATCTTCCCGAAGTAATTCATCGCAATGATCTAGCGCTTTTATAACATGGGATAGGATGGGGTGTAATCGATGAGAGATGAACTATTACGGGCGCGGGCGGCTTCTAGGTTAGCTTTGACGCTTACCTCCGAACAAAAAAACATGGCACTTCACGCGATGGGTGAAGAACTGATTCGCTCATCGGAGGAAATCCTCTTAGCAAATCAGCTAGATGTACAGCGTGCACAAGATGCCAAAGAGCCATCCTCTCGCTTGGATAGACTCGCATTAGACAAACAGCGGATGCAGACGATCGTCGATGGATTACATGATATCATTTCTTTAGCTGATCCTATAGGAGAAGTACTTTCTGCGTGGACACGGCCTAATGGCCTGTACATTGAACAGGTTCGAGTGCCATTAGGAGTGGTTGGAGTCATTTATGAATCTCGACCGAATGTGACTGTGGATACGGCTGCGCTAACTTTAAAAACCGGAAATGCGGTTGTATTGCGTGGAGGCAAGGAAGCATTTGAAACCAATACTGCACTTATCCATGCGCTGCGCAAGGCAATTACAGAAGTGGGACTACCTGCAGATCTTGTAATGATATTACAAAACACCAATCGTAGTTCCATTGATGAGCTTATTCGTGCACGAGGTCTCATTGATGTTATTATTCCCAGAGGTGGAGCAGGGTTGATAACACATGTTGTAGAACATGCAACGGTGCCTGTCATCGAAACAGGAGTAGGTAATTGCCACGTATATGTTGATGTACAAGCTAATATTGACATGGCAATCGACATTATCATCAATGCAAAAACGCAGAGGCCCTCTGTGTGTAATGCTATAGAGACAGTCCTCATTCACGAGGCCATTGCAAAACAAGTATTGCCTCGCGTATCATACCAATTGGCGAGATTAGGAGTACAATTACGTGTGGATGAGGCATCTGATATGATTTTAGAAAATAACGATCTGGTATACGAAGAAGGAGTTTTTCTTGTTAAACAACTGGCTACAGACATGGATTATGCAACGGAGTTCCTTGGATTAACACTTGCGGTAAAGATTGTCCCATCACTAGAAAACGCGATCGACCATATTATGCGATATGGGACAGGACATTCGGAAAGTATTATCACAGAAGATATAGAAGCGGCAGAGATATTTTTGCAAACTGTGGATGCAGCAGCTGTATATCATAATGCTTCTACGCGTTTTACAGATGGATATGAATTCGGATTTGGTGCGGAAATCGGTATTTCTACTCAAAAATTACATGCACGTGGGCCCATGGGATTGCGTGAACTGACAGGCTACAAATATATGGTTAGAGGTAATGGTCAGATTAGATGACGAGTAAACCGTACGTACTTATAACTTTAGCGTTAACAGTGTTAACTTTTGTCTTGTTGAAGGTAGGACTTTCTTTTCAATTGGCCAATATTGCTCTTCTTTTCTTACTTCCTGTTTTATTTAGCGCAGTTATATGGGGATTAAGGCCATCTGTTTACGCAGCAGCAGTTGGAGTTATTGCATTTGATTATTTCTTTGTGCCACCTATATTTAGCTTTTCAGTCAGTGATTTGCGTTACCTGATCTCGTTCGCAGTATTTTTAGTCGTTGCTATTTTGACGGCAACACTTGCTTCACGTCTAAGGGCACAGGTGAGAGAGTCCAAAATACGTGAGTTAGAGTTAGAGGGTTTATATGATCTGAGTAGACAAACAACTGGCGTAAGTGATGTGGACGAGCTCGTTGAGATTATTGTGAGCCATGTGGCGAGTACGTTGTGTTTACCCGTTTGGATTGTCCTTCCTCAAAATGAAGAGTTATCTGTACATGGCAGTTACGAAGTTGGATCAGAAGCTACTCATGTAGATAGAAAGAACATACATGTAGATCGTATACCATTGGATCTAGAACTATGTCGTTTCGTCTTACAGCATGGGAAGGTTGCTGGTCGTGAAATGGATGATTATACTAGCGATTCAAAAAGATATATCCCACTACAGACAGAGAGTATGACACTTGGAGTCTTCGTTGTCGATACCACATCATTGCATGAAGGGCTTATTCAACAAAAACAACGCCTTATCGATGCGTTTGTTGTACTTTCTGCTACGACGATAGCGCGGATTCGGTTAGGCAAGGAAGCTCAGCTTGCACGTCTATCTGCAGAATCGGAACGACTTCGCACCGTGTTACTCGATTCTATTTCACATGAACTTCGTACGCCACTTGCAGGCATTATTGGATCTGTTACAGGGATGATTGAACAAGAGAGAGTACTTAGTGCCATCGATGAGCGCGAATTACTCTTTACCATTCGCGATAGTGCTATGAGAATGAATCGATTAGTGACTAATTTGCTTGGCATGGTTCGCATCGAAAGTGGTATGCTGTCTTTGCAACGACATGTTTGTGACATCATGGACATTCTTGGTGTGGTATTTAGGCAATTACAAGATCCACTTACAAGTCGTACAGTGAATGTACACATGCAACCTGATCTACCCTCACTTTATGTAGATGATGTACTCATTGAACAGGTGCTTGTCAATATTTTGAGTAATGCGGTTAAATACTCTGATGAGGGGAGTCAGATTTTTATTGATGTAAGAG
Organism: Sulfoacidibacillus ferrooxidans; assembly: GCF_022606465.1. Lineage (NCBI taxonomy): Bacteria > Bacillati > Bacillota > Bacilli > Caryophanales > Alicyclobacillaceae > Sulfoacidibacillus > Sulfoacidibacillus ferrooxidans. The sequence continues at coordinate 930,350 of NZ_JALBUF010000001.1, read as the reverse complement.
TAGAGGATGACGTTGTTGTTTTAGATATATGCGATGAAGGCATAGGCATTTCACTGGGAGATGAGACTAAGGTTTTTGATAAGTTTTATCGGTCAGAGTCAGCCAAACGTATTCCTGGTACTGGTCTTGGATTGGCCATATGTAAAGGAATTATAGAGGCACATGGAGGAGCGATCTCAGCTAAACGCAGGGGTGACTATGGCACGCAAATGATCATTTATCTGCCTATTGGAGAAGGTGAGGAAAGCGACTTTGGGTGCCAAAATTCTGGTTATTGACGATGAGCAGCAAATACGCAAGCTACTTAGGGTAACACTACAGTCACATGGATTTTTAGTGCACGAAGAAACGACTGGTTCCAATGGAATCGTGGGAGTGGCTATGGAACGTCCGGATCTAGTTATTCTTGATCTTGGATTGCCTGATATGGAAGGATCAGAGGTATTACGACAAATTCGCGAGTGGTCAGAGGTGCCTATTATTATTGTAACGGTTCGTGATAATGAGGCAGAAACCGTGCATCTTCTTGATTCTGGTGCGGATGATTATATGACAAAGCCATTTGCCATCGGCGAACTTGTAGCGCGTATCCGCGTTGCTCTACGACATTCTACGCATACCACTAGTGAACCACTACTACAGATTGGCGATGTGAAGATTGATATTGCGCGTAGAACAGTTGAAAAACAAGGTCAAGTGATTCGACTCACTCCGATTGAATACGATTTATTAAAAGTACTTGCTCTTCATACGGGTCGCGTAATGACACACCATCAGCTAGTGAATAAAGTTTGGGGTGGGCATCCTTCAGAAGCGACAGCCCATTATTTACGCGTATACATTGGCCATTTGCGAAAAAAGTTGGAAAATGATCCAACACGACCAGTGCTCATCTTGACGGAGCCTGGAATAGGGTATCGTTTTGTTGATTTTACGTAACTGTATTCCAACCAGCAAAATCTATTTTGGTAACGAGTAGTAACCTGCATTTTTAGATTCTTTTTACATAACAATAGCCATTATCATTGATTATTTTTACGTACATCAGACGTACAATCAATTTTGTTGCATTCATTTCAAAGTATATAGCACGTTTACTTAATGAATTAGGTAGATGTATACGGGAACAACTATATTCATATGCGAAATGGGGGAACAGTCATGGGGAATCTCATTTCTCTAGTATTGTTTTTTGCGGTGTTCGGATTATTGTATGTGTTATTTCGAGCATTTGATAAAGCTTAGGAGGATATCAATATGTGGGTGCTACTTGTCATCTCAGCGTGCATGATTGTGTATTTAACTTATGTTATTTTCCATCCAGAAAAATTCTAAAAGAATATTTGCAATTCAGGTTTATTGGGAGTGATTTGGATTGACAGTCGTTGGCTCGATTGGGATTTTAGCCGTAATTGCCATCGTATTAGTATTAGGAATTTCCCTTGGGGGATATATTCATCGCGTATTTACGGGCGCTAGAAGTTTGTTTGAACCTGCATTTGATCCTGTAGAGCGACTGCTCTACAAACTAGTTGGAGTCAATTCTTCTGTACAAATGGATTGGAAAGCTTATCTTAGAGCATTGATGTTAGTGAATTTTATGATGATGATTTTTGCATATTTTATCTTTCGCCTACAAGGTGTTCTTCCACTCAATCTAACCCATGCACCAGGTATGAGTTGGGACTTAGCTTTTAATACAGCTACAAGTTTTATTACAAATACTGATTGGCAAAATTATTCTGGCGAACAATCAATGTCGTATTTAGGTCAAATGCTTGCGATTACGTACCTACAGTTTACCTCTGCTGCTACGGGCATTGTTGCGGCCATAGCATTTGTTCGCGGACTCATTGGTCATCGCTCGGACACGCTAGGTAACTTTTGGGTGGACTTTATTAAGGTCCACACGCGCATTCTTTTGCCGTTTGCTGTAATTTTTTCGCTTGTATTAATTGGAATGGGAGTACCACAGACACTACTTGGCGCCCAAATAGCTCATACTCTGCAAGGGGCAACACAGACCATTTCACGTGGACCTGTAGCCTCTCTGGAATCCATTAAACAATTAGGAACAGATGGTGGTGGATTTTTTAATGCCAACTCTGCACATCCATTTGAAGATCCTACTGCACTCACTTCAGTGTTAGAAATGATCGCGATGGGCGTAATTCCTGTTGCTATGATTTCAACCTTCGGAAAATTCATTGCCAACCGACGGCAAGCTACAGTCTTGTATGTATTATTGACAGGAATTCTTGTGATTGGTGCATTTATCGTATATGCCAATGAGGCAGTTGGAAATCCATTGGTTCATCAAGCACTTGGGTTAACCGGACCCAATATGGAGGGGAAAGAATGGCGCTTTGGACCGGCGTTAAGTAGTGTATTTGTTGCGATGACAACTGCATTTACGACAGGTGCTGTCAGTTCGATGCACGATAGTCTTATGCCAATTAGCGGTCTTGTGCCACTTCTTTTCATGATGTTTAATCTTGTGTTTGGCGGAGATGGCGTTGGGTTATTAAATATTTTAATGTTTCTTATGATTACCGTATTTTTGTCTGGATTAATGGTTGGACGTACGCCTGAAATCTTTGGCAAAAAAATTGAAGCTCGCGAAATTAAATTAGCGACTGCAGCAATGCTTGTTCACCCGTTTATTATCCTTGTACCTACTGCAATTGCCGTGATTACGAAAGTTGGGACATCATCGATGTTAAATCCTGGACTTCATGGATTTACAGAGGTGCTATATGCATTTACGAGCGCGGCTGCTAATAATGGTTCTGCTTTTGCGGGTTTAAATGGAAACACAGTATTTTATAACGTGGTTCTTGGTGTCGTCATGCTTCTTGGGCGATATGTATCGATTATCGCTATGTTTGCCATTGCTGGCTCCTTGGTGAAAAAATCGGTTATTCCTGAAAGTGTGGGGACTTTGCGAACAGATACATTTGCATTTGGTTCCGTATTTGTTGCTGTGTTTGTCATTGTTGGAGCGCTTACTTTCTTTCCAGCTTTGGCTATTGGACCAATTGGCGAACAGTTTCAAATGCTAAGCCACTTGACAAGGCATTAGGGGAAAAAGGGGACATCGTTTGATGGCAAAGCAATCTACGCAGACTATGAGCGGCGACATTGTTACGCGAGCGCTATGGGACTCATTTGTAAAGTTGGATCCACGTTTTCTTGTAAGGAATCCCGTCATGTTCATCGTAGAGATAGGGTTCTTTATTACACTTGTTTTATCTCTTGATCCTGTTATTTTTGGTGGGGTGAGACATCCTGGGCAAAGAGCGTATGATATTGTCGTTACCATTATTTTATTAATCACCGTTCTGTTTGGCAATTTTGCTGAAGCGGTAGCGGAAGGCCGTGGGAAAGCACAGGCTGATTCTTTACGTAAAGCAAAGACGGATCTCACTGCCAATCGCAAAAGTCAGTCGGGTGAGTATGAGTCTGTACCAGCGACTACCTTGCGTAAAGGGGATATTGTTCGTGTCATGGTCGGGGAGATGATTCCTGCTGATGGAGAGGTCCTACAAGGCCTTGGCAGTGTGGATGAATCGGCCATTACAGGGGAATCTGCTCCTGTGATTCGCGGTGCTGGGGGAGACTTTAGCTCGGTCACAGGTGGTACGAAGTTATTGTCAGATGAATTGATTATTCAAGTAAAGGTAGACCCGGGAGAATCATTTCTCGATCAAATGATCAATCTCGTAGAAGGTGCTAGTCGGCAGAAAACACCCAATGAATTGGCGCTGTCTGTTTTATTGGCAGGACTTACATTAATTTTTGTCATCGTAGTCGATACACTTGAACCGATGGCCCATGGACGAATTGGCATTGCGACGTTGATCGCTCTGCTTGTGTGTTTAATTCCTACGACAATTGGTGCTCTACTATCCGCTATTGGGATTGCTGGCATGGATCGCGTGATTCGATTTAATGTCATCGCTAAATCCGGAAAGGCTGTAGAAGCAGCTGGTGATGTGAATACGCTCATCTTAGATAAAACGGGTACGATTACGATTGGTAATCGACTTGCTAGTGAGTTTGTCCCAGTAGGTAAACATACAGAAGAAGAGTTAATCAAAGTCGCCGTGATTGCTTCTTTGTTTGACGAAACTCCTGAGGGGCGTTCAGTGATTGATTTGGCGAAGGAGCGAGGTATTCATTTAGCGAGAGAAGAGTATACGCAAGCAGAAAATGTAGAGTTTAGTGCAGATACAAGAATGAGCGGCCTCAATTTAGCGGATGGATCTATCTATCGAAAAGGGGCAGTCGATTCTATTTCACGTTATGTTGAAGAGCATGCAAAAAAAGTCCCAAACGATCTCATTGAGAAAACGGAGCGAATTGCCAAAGAAGGCGGCACACCACTGGCTGTCATTTTGGGGGACGATGTATACGGATTGATCTATTTAAAGGATATTGTGAAACCAGGCATGCGTGAACGTTTTGCAGAACTGCGCAAGATGGGCATTAAAACGGTGATGTGCACAGGTGACAATCCATTAACAGCAGCTACCATTGCAAAAGAAGCAGGGGTCGATGATTTTATAGCTGAGGCGAAACCAGAAGATAAAATGCGCTTGATTAAGACAGAGCAGGAATTAGGAAAGCTTGTCGCTATGTCAGGAGATGGAACCAATGATGCACCTGCACTGGCACAAGCCGATGTGGGTCTTGCGATGAATACAGGGACTATGGCAGCAAAGGAAGCCGGTAACATGGTCGATCTGGACTCTGATCCAACTAAGTTGATCGAGGTTGTATCGATAGGTAAGCAACTGCTTATTACACGTGGTGCAATCACTACTTTCTCCATTGCAAATGACGTGGCTAAGTATTTTGCTATTATTCCTGCCATATTCGTTGTGATGATTCCTAGTTTACAAGCCTTAAATATCATGCATTTGACTAGTCCACATAGTGCGATTTTATCTGCGTTAATTTTCAATGCAATTATTATACCGATGCTGATCCCACTAGCTATGAAGGGTGTCAAGTATCGTCCAATGAGTGCCACTTCCATGTTACTTCGCAATTTGTTGTTATATGGGGCAGGTGGCGTTATTGCACCATTTATAGCAATTAAGCTCATTGATCTCCTGATTACAGCACTTGGATTTGCTCATTAGTGAAATAGCCATTGTACATGTGTTTGTGACGGTGTGTCTGTGGAGGTTGATAAAAATGATTAACTTTTGGCGTTCTTTGCGTTTTACCATTGTTTTTGCTCTTTTGTTAGGGTTGATCTATCCATTAGTCATCACAGGTATAGGCAATCTCCTCTTTCCCTATCAGGCCAAAGGGAGCATGGTAATGTGGCGAGGACAAGTCGTAGGATCACAATTGATTGCGCAAGAAACAACTGTACCTTGGCTTTTTCATCCACGTCCATCTGCTGTACATTACGAAGGCAATAATTCTGGCGGATCGAATCTTGGGCCTACTAATCCTGCGCTTATCGCAGCCATTCGCCATAGTCTGCACGTGGTGTTGAAAGAGAACCCTGGTACAACGGTCTCCCAGATTCCAACTGAGATGGTTGAATCGTCTGCTTCTGGACTTGACCCTGATATTTCGATACCAGATGCGCTTATTCAGGTACCGCGCATTGCTAGAGCCACGGGACTCAGCAACTCGTATTTAAAGGGACTGATTGCTACGTATACGGAAGGACGCACACTTGGTATTTGGGGAGAGCCTATGGTGAATGTAATGCAATTGAACATGGAGATTGTAAAACGTACTGGACGATGATCGATAAAAAGCGGGTGATGGCGCTTGAAACGAGAAGAGGAAGAGCAAACGCGAGAATCTCGACAAACCACAAATACTTCAATTTCAGGGAATACAGATAGTGAACTAAAACTTTTTATTGGTGCAGCTCCAGGAGTAGGCAAAACATACACGATGCTAGCAGAAGCTAATCGCTTGCGCGAACGTGGCGTTGATGTAGTGATTGGATATATTGATACACATGAGCGCCCAGAAACAAAGGAACAGTTGGGGAGTCTTGAGATCATTCCAAGACGCATTGTGCACTATCGAGGTAGACGTTTTGAAGAGGTCAATGTGCAAGCTATCTGTGCTAGAAAGCCAGGGGTAGTGGTCATCGATGAGTTAGCGCATACAAATGCTCCAGGCTCTACCTTTCCAAAACGCTATATGGATGTTGAATATCTACTGGATCAAGGATTTTCTGTGTTGACAGCAGTTAATGTACAGCATATTGAAGGAATCCACGAGGAAGCAGAAGATATTACGGGAATCCGTGTAAAAGAGTTAATCCCTATCGCTTTTATCAAACGTGCACAAGAAGTTGAAGTCATTGATGTGACCCCTGAGACCTTGCGACAGCGAATGCGAGACGGTAGCATTTATTCTGCAGATAAAATCAACCAAGCATTGGAGCATTTTTTTCGTAAATCGAATCTATTTGGTCTTCGTGAGCTTGCCTTACGAATGGTTGCTGAAGATGTCGATGAACGTTTACAGCGTTCTTATGAACGCTCACGAATACCAGGTCCTGTAGGTGCAAGAGAGACGATTATGGTGTGCGTCAATTACTTGCCAAGAGCCTTGCAACTGGTTCAACGCGGCTTTCGAATGGCACAGCGCATGAAGGCGGAGTTGTATGTTCTCTCTATCTGTAATACAGGGGAAGATCAGTTAAAAGAGCGCGATATAGGACGCCTAGATAAGCTTCGGGAGATGGCAGCATCCTGTACCGCAGAATGGATCTTGGAGCCACAAAATGATCGCTCTGTCGGAAAAGTAATCATTGACACGGCGGAGCGATTAAATGTTACACAGGTTGTGATAGGTCAGCCTTCTCATGCAAAACGATGGAATCATATATGGAATGATGCGCCTGTACGCTACTTGCTTCGCAATATGAAGTATGTCGATGTACGAATTGTTGGGTGGAAGGAGGACACTACTTCACTCGATGATCGATCTTGCGCAGTTGGTCATAATGCTCGCGTTTCTGTATCGTCAGTGGAAGCACAAGAGTACAAATCGGACGTTCGACGACGAGGTCAGCTTACTATTTATGTAGGGGCGGCCCCTGGTGTTGGGAAAACGTATAAAATGTTACGAGATGCACATGATTGGAAGCGGCGCGGAAAAGATGTCGTTATTGGACTGATAGAGACGCATGGGCGAATTGAAACTGAGGCACAGATTGAGGGTTTAGAGATACTCTCTAAACGGATGCATCGATTTTTAGATAGAGTATATGAGGATCTCGATGTTGAAGCTATTTTAAAGCGTAAACCAGGTATCGTTCTCATCGATGAATTAGCTCATTCCAACGTCCCAGGAAGTGTACGCGAGAAAAGATATCAGGATATTGAATATTTACTTGATCATGGAATTAATGTAGTCACTGCAGTGAATATTCAACATCTAGAGAGTTTACACGATAAAGTAGAACATATTACAGGGATTAAAGTTCGCGAACGTGTACCAGATTGGTTTATGAAACTTGCTCGAGAGGTCAAGTTGATCGATGTAACACCAGAGACACTGCAACAGCGTTTAAAGAGTGGAAAAATCTATACAGGTGATAAGATACAACGTGCACTTGATAATTTTTTTCAAATTGGCAATTTGGCTGCACTGCGTGAGGTTGCTTTACTTGAGGTTGCAGATGATGTGGATCAACGGTTAGATCGTGAATTAGAGAAAAATGACCCTGAAGGAAATAAAACAGAGCGAATTCTTGTGGCTGTTAACCATCGTCCACATTCGGAAAAATTAATTCGAAGAGGATGGCGATTAGCCGATCGGCTACAGGCGCAGTTATGGGTACTCGTTGTTCTCTCGCAAGAGGCGATGTCAGATGAGGATAGAAGAGATTTGGAACGCATACAGAAGTTAAGCGAGCAATTTGAAGCCACCTTTATTACCCGTAAGGCATTGGATCAGGGAGTGGGCGCTACCATTGTCGCTGTGGCTGAAGAGCTTGGAATCTCGCAATTTGTAACCGGCCAACCTTTACCACCTATCAATTTACTGAAGAGAATGCAGGGCAATCCAATCGATTATGTGTTAGCACATGCCGATTTTGTGGATTTGTACATTATTGCAAATTCGAGGGACAATTAGTTGGGTCATAGATCTATTAACTAGCACACGCGTATGTATCTCTATGAGAGACATACGCGTGTGCTAAATGATCATATGAGACTATCTAGGTGAAATGGATGTAATGTGTGATTCATTAATATCTGCGACAGAGCGCACCCCAGCTAACGACAGCTGCAAGTCTAATTCGGCACGTAGATGAGTTAAGAGTCTGTGGACACCTTGTTCACCTGCTGTTGCCATGGCATAGGCGTAGGGTCTTCCAAGTAAAACAGCTTTAGCACCCAGTGCTAGTGCTTTCACGATGTCAGCCGCATGACGGATGCCACTATCGAAAAGCAGTGGCACATCATCTTGTACAACTTTGCGAATCTCTACGAGTCCTGAGAGAGCAGAGATGGCCCCATCTACCTGGCGTCCGCCATGGTTAGAAACAATGATTCCATCCATCCCAATTTCGAGCGCCCGTTTTGCATCATCGGGATGAGTGATTCCCTTAATAAACATAGGCAGTGTTACTTTGTCACGCAATTGCTTGAGATCGGCCCATGTAAAGCCCGGGTTTACATAAATCTTTAAAAACAGTTCAATGGCAGCGCTTGGGTTTACCTTAGGAGACTCTTTAAGACGGCTTATAAAGACAGGGTCTGACACATAGTTGGCTATACCTTCACCTTGAAGAAAAGGAAGATATGCATTTTTAAGATCTAATTCCCGCCACGCGAGCATCGTGGTATCCACCGTGACGACGATTGCTGAGTAACCTGATTGTTGTGCACGAGCAATCATACTATCGATCACTTCAGGATCTTTACCTGGATAGAGTTGAAACCATCTCGTTGCATGATTCATTTCTTTTGCAATGTCTTCAATAGAAACTGAAGAAACCGTACTCAGGATAAAAGGAACGTCGAGATCAGCTGCAGCTCGAGCAGGTGCCCGTTCTGCATCTGGATGAATAATCGATTGCACGCCAATAGGTGCTAAAGCCAAAGGAATGGAGAATGGCTGTCCTAGTATAGTTGTTGTTAGGTCGCGATCTGATACATCATTCAACATGCGCGGGCGGATCGCATAACCAGAAAATGCATCGCGATTGGCCTTCATCGTATCCTCTGCGCCTGCACCACCTGCAACGTAGCCAAAAGGTCCATCTGCCAAAACGGATCGCGCAGCTTGCTCCCAGTCAGAAAAGGAGACGGGAAGAGACGAGTTGGCACCCATGAGACCGGATGCGTATATTTTAAATTGGGTATCTAATCCATATGTAGTCATGGCGGTTCTCCTTTGCAGTCGATGTTTTCCCTAATTTAACATAGTTTCGAAGCCTAGGGAACCGCCAAATGAGTGATACAAGCTCTTTCTTGTTGTTAATAGGATTCTGAACCAAAACTCATAATCCAAATAGATCCAACAATGACGGTAATGGTGAAAAGTAATCCGAGTGTGAGCATCCATACGTGAAAAGGCCATTGTGGTGCATGGCTTTCATTGATGTGCATAAAGAAAAACAACTGCACAAACGCCTGCAATACAGCAAGTATGACGATAATGGCAAAGAGTGAAGAAGCAAGTGCGACGTGGGATACGACCATCCACAAGGCAACTGCAGTGAGAACAAGTGAAATAGCATATCCAATGATGTGTTTCCAAGGCCCATGACTATCGTCAACGGCGGGTGGTCCACCGTTAATTGAACCGTTGTGTTCGTCAAAACTGTGCTCTACGCTAGACATGTCAACTCATCTCCCCTAGTAAATACACAATGGTGAAGATAAATATCCAAACAACATCAAGGAAATGCCAGTACAGGCTCACGATAAAAGCTTTTCGAGCGGTAGTTGCTGTTAGACCATGGACAGCAAGTTGGATAAAAATCAAAGTCATCCAGCCGATTCCAAGGGATACGTGTGCACCATGTGTGCCAACTAAAGTAAAGAAGGCTGATAAAAAAGCACTTGTTTGCAGGGTTGCACCTTGTGCTACGTCACCTACAAATTCTGTGAGTTCAAAGCTGATGAAGGAGATGCCAAGAAGAATGGTAACGGCCATCCATGCCATCATCCAGCCTTTCTGTCCACGGTGCATGGAATAGGTAGACAACCCACACGTAAAGCTACTAGTGAGTAAAATAAACGTCTCTGCAGAAAAGCCAGTCACGTCAAAAATTTGTAATGGCCCGGGTCCGTGTCCAACATGCCGGTATAACACGGAGTAGGTTGCAAACAGACTCGCAAAAAGGAGCAAGTCTGTTGCAAGAAAGATCCAAAAACCAAAGATCCGCAATGCATCTTCTTCATGCGTGTATTCAAGCGGTATTCGATGTGTAGATGGTGCCTTTATAAAGGAATCTACCATTGCCATTGGTTACACCCTCCCATAAGCCGCTTCTGAATGACGTAGTTCTTCAACTGAAATGGTATGGTCTGTGTCATACTCGAATGATCGCATGACGAGTGACGCGAGTATGCCGATAAAAGCAACAAACGCCAGAGGATACCATGTAAATACAAGCGCAAAACCTGCAATAAAGAATAGAACAGATAGGACAAATGGGCGCCCCGAATCATTTGGCATATGAATTGGTTTAAGTGGCGCTTCTTCTTCCGAATGCGTAATTCCTTTTCGTTGTTCTTCCTTCATCGTCCACCAAGCATCGCGACCTGTAATTGTAGGAATTCGAGCAAAATTGTAATGTGGAGCAGGCGACGGTAGGGACCATTCTAATGTCCGGCCATCCCATGGATCACCAGTAAGATCGCGTTCTCCGTATAGAATACTGTAGATGATTTGTATGACGATGAGGATAAATCCAGTTCCCATCATGTAGGCACCCATCGTCGATATAAAGTTCCACATCGTCCACCCCATACCAGGGAGATAGGTGTACATCCTACGAGTCATACCCATCCAACCTAGCCAGTATTGAGGGAGGAAGCAGACGTAAAATCCAATGTTAAAGAACCAAAATGCCCATCGACCAATTTTTTCATCTAAAATGACACCAAACATCTTAGGCCACCAGTAATACATGCCAGCGAGTATTCCAAATAGGGTTCCACCGATGAGTACTTGGTGAAAGTGCGCAATAAGGAAATAACTGTTGTGAAACTGATAGTCCGCAGGTGCAACGGATAGCATGACGCCTGTGGCTCCGCCAATTGCGAAATTTGGAATAAATGCCACTGCCCATAACATGGGTAAGTTCATCCGAATGCGTCCTTGGTACATGGTAAAGAGCCAGTTGAATACTTTCACTCCAGTCGGAATGGCGATAATCATAGTAGCAACCGCAAAAAAACTATTGACTCCAGGTCCTGCACCCATGGTGAAAAAGTGGTGAACCCACGTAAAAAAGCTAATTACTGCTATCGCAAGTAAGGAGGCGACCATCGATGCATAACCAAATGTACGCTTTTTTGAAAATGTAGCGACGACCTCAGAAAAGACGCCAAATGCAGGGAGAACGACAATATATACTTCTGGATGTCCCCACATCCAGAACATATTGACATACATCATTGGATTGCCACCATCAAAGATTGTAAAGAAGTGAGAACTTGCTAAACGGTCAAATAATAACAGCCCAAGGTCCACAGTAAGTGGAGGGAAAGCGAAAATAATAATTACTGTAGTAGCTACAATTGACCAGGTAAATAAGGGCATGCGCATCAATGTCATGCCAGGAGCTCGTAATTTCATGATGGTTACAAAGAAATTAATTCCAGTCGCCATACTTCCTATACCGGTAATTTCAAGAGCCAGTAGATAAAAGTTTTCCCCCGGACCTTTATCAAAAGTGAGCCCTGCAAGTGGAGCATAGCTGGTCCAACCAGCATCTGGTGATCCGCCAATGACGAACGACAGGTTGAGCAACATCGCAGCAAAAAAGAACATCCAAAAGCTAATTGCATTGAGATATGGGAATGCCACATCGCGAGCGCCAATTTGCAGTGGAACTGCAATATTCATTAGAGCGAATACTCCTGGCATGGCCATGAAGAGGATCATAATTGTACCGTGCGTTGTAAATATCTCATTATAATGTTGTGCCTTTAAAAAAGGCATACCGGGCATGATCAACTGTGTGCGCATCAACATGGCATCCACACCACCCCGAAATAGCATAAGGAGTGTAGCAATCATATACATAATCCCAATTTTCTTGTGATCAACAGTTGTTAACCACTCGCGCCACAAGTAACCCCATTTTTTGTAATAAGTGAGTACAAATACGATGGCTGCACTTGCTAAGACGATGGATACATCAGCGCCGTAAATCATCGGGTCACCTAATACAAAGAAATGACTTGCAAAATTCTCGACATTCTGCAGCATGTCGTACCTTCTTTCCCAATATGGTTATTTATAGAATTTATCTTTAATCAATCCGTTCCAGAATGAGTGTGTATTTTCCCTTTCATAAGATCGCGTCGCATGTACATACCACCATCTTGGTAGACGATTTTTTCAAATAATCCAGGTTGATTTGTAGAAAATGTCATTGGCTGTACAATCGTTCGTTGTGCAAGCGTTGCGTATTGGCGATCGGTCAATGGCGGAGCAGAAGCTTTAACGTTTTGCACCCATTGATCAAACTCCCCCTGTGGACGAGCAACGACATTAAAGTGCATATGTGCAAAGCCCTCACCACTAAAATTAGCACCTGATCCATAATAGACACCGGGCCTATTGGCTTCTAACCACAGTTTCATGGCCATTCCTGGCATGGTGTATTCCTGTCCACCTAATTGAGGCACCCAAAATGAATTCATTGGAGCATTGGATGTGAGAACAAATTGGATCGGCCGATTGGATGGGATTTCACAATAGTTTACAGTCGCTATTTTTTGATCAGGGTATTGAAATAGCCATTTCCAATCCATTGAAGTAACCTGAATCGTTAATGGATTATCCGTATTGCCAGGTGGACGAACGAGTGCAAATGTTCTTTGCACTGTAAAAGTACCTAAGACGCCTACAATGGCAATGGGGACGGCCCACCAAATAATTTCTAATGTGCGATTTTCAGACCATTCGGGTCGATATGGAGATGTATTGTTTGGTTTATCGCGATAGCGAGTGATGATCATCGCAAGTAAGACGATGACAGGAATGACTACGATGGAAATCATGATAATAGACAAAATGATCATCTGTTTTTCAATCATTCCGACAGGCCCCACAGGATTAAAGACTAATACTTGCTCGCCACACCCAGGCAATAAGAGGGTAGTGCCACTAAGGGCAGCAATCCATGCATATGTACTCATTCGTGTATGCTTCATTGATTGATCATCCTACTGTGCTTAATCATGTCTGTTATGCCGCCTTTCTTTACAGCGTACCTGTGAAAAATTGATATACATAACCTTTGAACTCCCATAGCAGGACTATAATGATAAACAGCATAAAGAGTGTCATACCAGCTGCAAAATTTCGCCGTGTTTGTCTTGTCGGTGTAGGTGGTGGCCCAGTTCTATTCTTCATCGTTCTACCTCCATGTTCATGTGACAATAGGAGCAGTGGTGATCCAACGGGTATTTTGTAGGTTTCATTTGTATTAAAGACAAAGGATCATGTGCACCTTACAAGATTCCCTAATAAACAAAAAATATTCCTTTATTTGGAATGCATTAAACTGGCATCAAACCACCATAGGATGGCACCCATAGCAAAAAATAAAATAAAAATAATGGATACGACCCAAAAGGTTTTATTCAAACCCTCATTTGCATTTTGTTTCAATATTCTCCCTCCCTCTTATGGTTCAACTGAAACTTTGTGTAAACGATTGCTGTGCAAAGGAAACCGGTTGAATTGGAGCTAGTATGTGTGGATAATCGGGAAATTAACCAATACAATCCAAGTAAATAAAAGGTCTATATGTAAGCGGGTACACTCCTGCGAAGAAGATCTTAGTGTGGTAAAATAAACTAATCAGAGTAAGCAAATGGGAGTTGATATAGTGAGAAATGACGAGCAGTTCAACCTTGATGAAAAGAAGCAAGAGTTGTTGGAGAAGTTATCCTCATTTGATATGGAAGACTTGATGATTGCTTTACATGCGGCACAAGCATCACATGATAATCGAAATCAATCAGGCTTGTATTTTCTACATCATTTTCTTAAAGAGGAACAAGTGGAGGTGGATAAGGGCATAACTTCTATTCGTTTACCTGTTAATGAATTAGTTAAAAATCCAGCCAATATGTTACATGGAGGCGTAACTGCTCTTTTGTGTGATAATGCGATGGGCTTAGCCAGTTATATGGATAAACATCGTCCTGGAGTAACGCTTGATCTCCATGTTCGCTATCATCGTCCGATTCGTGGAGCATTTGCTACAGCTAATGCAAAAGTAGTCTCATCAGGTGGTCGCATCAATGTAACGACCTGTGATGTCATGGATGAAGAGGGACAGATTATGGCTACTGCTACAGGCTCCTTTTATCATAAATGATCGAGTAGCAGCACCTATATATGGGTTAAAGATCCGTGCTATTTGAGCTCAGCACTGTTCATCCATTATCGTCTTTCTGCAAGGATTATTGAACATCAATCAGGCAGGTGCCATTGGCAAGTGCGAACTAAGCTACATTATGTATAAGCAAGAGGTTGCGATAGTAGGGGGTTAAAATAGTGCCTGATCTTCGTAAGGAAATGGTGGCTGAATCGACTGCCCGCCATGGTGTAGTAGTGTTCCTTTTGTTCTTTATTCTCATTGAACTCTATAATTCGTCAGTTCCAGCAAAGGATCAATTAAAAGTGGGGGCTGCGTGGACTGGGTGGGGAATTACCTTTATTTTGTTGGCCTTCTTTTTCATTATGCCTGAGTTAGAAGCAAAAGTTTTGGCTGCAGGGTAGTCAATATCTATTCATCACAAAAAACCGTGAGAAGTGGCGTTGACAGAGTTCCCAAATACCCATCATAATGTGGTAAAGCAACTGCCGTGCATTGGACTTTTTCATGAGGGGCAGTCACACAAGGGGGATGGGGATGGCTCCGGAGATCTTTATTCCATTTCGGACAGAAGACAAGCAGGATCGGCCAGGTTATTTTTTTATTTTATCAGGCCCGTCTGGTGTAGGGAAAAACACGTTGCTAGGGATTGTTTTACAGGGTTTAAAAGGGGTCTATTATATGCCCTCTGCAACTACTCGGCCCATGCGGACAGGAGAGAGCCAACTGAATCCGTATGTCTTTTTACAGATTGAAGAGTTTGAGGCGATGATTCAATCTGGACAATTCCTGGAATGGAAAAAGATCCATACCAATGACTATTATGGGACACATCTACCTTCTATTCAGTATGCGATTGCACAAGGCTACGACATCATAACAGATATGGATGTGCTCGGATGTGCAGATGCGGTCAAGGCTTTTCCTGATCATATTTGCACTATTTTTATTACGCCACCCTCTATAGATGAATTGTCACAGCGGTTATACGGTCGGGACTCTGATGTCAGCAATATACAGACTCGCTTGAGCCGTGTGGAGCTAGAGATGAAACATAAAGATCAATATGACTTTGTGGTAGTAAACGACGATCTGCAGGATAGCGCAAAGCGTCTGCGAGAAATTATAGAACAAGTGAGAAGTAGTAAGGAGTTTTGTTCTCGCTTCTAATCCTATCTGTCCGAAATGGGGAGATCGTACGCCCCCATTTCGGACAACCTATTATCTTATATAGCGAAGTTGTCATTGCCAGTGGGCATTCATACACCCTTATCTTCGTATCCTTTTACCATGTCAAGTGGACATCGTAATCTTTTAACCAGGTATTTATTTGGATCAAGTAGTCGAACATTTGTGGAATAGCCATGATTTGACCAAACCAAGGGCGATGGTCTAGTTTATGATAACTAGACTGGATTAAGTCACGTACGGCAGACTCGTTAATGAGTGCGTGAATGGGTTGTGTTTTATCGTCGAGAATTTCCTCTATCCAAGTTCGAACAGCGACAAGATACTCTGGATTGGCTGTAGATGGGTAAGGACTTTTGCGGCGATAGACGACATCATCTGGCAAAGTTCCAAGGATTGCCTTGCGCAAGATTCCCTTTGCATTGCCATCAAATCGTTTCATGCTCCATGGAATGTTCCATACATATTCAACTAAACGATGATCACAGAAGGGAACGCGAACTTCGAGACCTGTGGCCATGCTCATACGGTCCTTACGTTCTAGTAAGGTAGGTAAAAAACGGGTGAGATTTAAATACGATATTTCCCGTAGTCTTGCTTCTGAACGTTCTTCTCCCTGCAATCGAGGAATTTCTGCCAATGCATCATGGTAGCGATCTCCAACGTAATCTTTTGGGTTAAGCTTTGCGAGGAAATCGGGAGATAAGAGACGAACCCGCTCTTGAAGTTGTAACGACCATGGGAATGTGTCTGCTTGTAAGGCGTCTTCGCGGTGAAACCAGGGATATCCACCAAAGACCTCATCAGCCGCTTCGCCTGATAGTGCAACTGTGGCATCTTTTTTTATCTCTCTGCAAAAAAGATAAAGTGAAATATCAATATCTGCCATGCCAGGTAAATCACGTGCAGCCAGTGGTCGTGTCAAATGATCGATGAGCTCTGGTGTGTCAAATACAATTTCATGATGAACTGTGCCTAGATACTCTGAAACTCGGCGCGCCCATGGTGTATCCCGTCCGGTCTGGAATGCGTTTGCTTCAAAGTATTCGTCCATATTGGCAAAGTCTACAGAGTAGGTATGGAGTGGACCGCGAGATGAAGCAGCAAATTCTTCTGAAGCTAACGCACTGACTGCACTTGAGTCTAGTCCACCAGATAAAAAAGTGACTACCGGTACGTCTGATACTAATTGGCGAGATACTGCATCGCGCAATAATTGCCTTACAGTACTAGCTGTGGTCTCTAGATCATCTTCGTGTTCGTGACTTTCTAGGTGCCAGTATTGCGTGAGAGTCATACCAGACTGTGAGTAGAGCAATGAATAACCTGGGCGTAGTTCTTTAATGCCTTTAAATACGGCATGCCCTGGAGTACGAGCAGGTCCAATCAAAAGCAATTCTGCCAGTCCTTCTAGATCTACTTCTGACGGAACGGAAGGATGTGCCAGTAGTGCTTTTAATTCTGATCCAAAGACAAAAAGGTGGTCTCTTTCCGTATAAAATAGGGGTTTAACGCCTAGACGATCGCGGGCTAAAAATAGCGTTTGATCCGCTTCGCTCCATATGCCAAAGGCGAAAATGCCATTTAATTTTTCAACGCACTGTGGTCCCCATTGGATGTAGGAGAGTAAAAGAAGTTCTGTATCAGAACGAGATTCAAAAGTATGTCCACAAAGCTCCAGCTCTTCTCGCAACTCGTTCATATTATATAGTTCACCGTTATAAGTAATGGCATAGGTATGCCCCAATACATGGCGTACCATAGGCTGTGTACCACCCACAGGATCAATAACGATGAGCCGCCGATGAGCAAAGGCGACCGGTCCGTCACTCCAGGTGCCATCAGCGTCTGGACCGCGGCAGATTAAAGTCAAGCCCATGCGCTGTATCGTGTTATCTTGTGCTTGTTTTGTCGTTTCCCAATCGATATATCCGGCAATTCCACACATGCTTGATTCCTCCTTGTTCCCTATGGTCAACAATGGTGGTTAGGGATTCATGCGCCCAGGTCTTACACAGCGTATGCAGGGAAGTGAAAAGTGGTGCAACTAGATGTCAACGGTTATAAAGGGGTCTATTTAACATGATGAATGGTAAAAATCACGAGTATTTTATGCGACTTGCTTTACAAGAGGCAAGACGTGCCTATGAGCTAGGCGAGGTGCCCATTGGGGCAGTCGTGGTGTCAAGTGGTGGGGAATTGCTTGGCAATGGGTATAATATGCGTGAATGGAGAGGGGATCCGACAGCCCATGCGGAAGTCATCGCAATTCAATCTGCCGCAGCCAAAAGGCGACATTGGCGCCTCAGTGACTGTAGCTTGTATGTTACAGTTGAACCGTGTATGATGTGTGCAGGTGCCATCCAACTAAGTAGGATTGCACATGTTATCTATGGAGCAGAGAACCCAAAGGGTGGAGCTTTGGGATCATCTGGTGACGCCTATGCGTTTGAACGGCTAAACCATTATCCTGTTGTTACAGGTGGCATTCTTGCTGATAGTTGTGGTATGATAATGCAAGATTTCTTTCGCGAAAGACGCTTACGTTGATATACGTTTGTGTATAGACGCGACCTGCGGAGAGATGTCCGAGTGGTCGAAGGAGCTCGCCTCGAAAGCGAGTAGTCCCTGACGGGGCTCGTGGGTTCGAATCCCACTCTCTCCGCCATTTTTATAGTTAGCCGAAGTCTCAGCGCGCATCTAGTTGGGTCCTGCGCGACGCTTGCTCTCGAACTGTGTCAGGTCCTGACGGAAGCAGCACTAAGGGATGTCAGGCGGGTGCCGCAGTCCCGCCTGACTAGGTGGCGCTGAGAGTTCGGCTAAACAGAAGAAATGATTTGCTGCTCGTCCTACAGCAAGGGGAACATTCGAATGTGCAAACCTCAGTCCGAACTCTCAAGTCTGTTTAAAACTTTTGAATTAGATGCGGAATGTGGCGATTCATCTGACCCCATTCCGATATTGAGCGCCACTAAATGGATATTGTCAATATTGCCAATAGTATATATATATACAGATGCGAACGAATTTATGGTGGAATTTAATCATACCTTTGCAGAACTGGTTGGATTATCTATTGTAGAAACGCCCCAACCGCTTATTGTAGCGTTAAGAGAGTTTCCACCACTGGTTTCTTTATTTGAGAAGACACTTAGTGAAAAGATCGAATATCGGTCTTTGCTAGTTCACTTTGAACGGAAAGATAAATTGATGCATGTACTTGTAGACGCCCATATGGTAAAACGAGACCAACTTGTTTATGGGTGGGTATTTGCTTGTCGTGAGATTGATAACTTGATGATGATTGAGGCGCAGGTATTGCGCCATGATAAATTAGCGACTGCGGGGAAAATGGCGGCTGGGATTGCACATGAGATTCGCAATCCGCTGACATCCATCCGCGGTTTTTTGCAGGTGCTTGAACGAGATTTGACAGCGGTTGGATTACAGAAGGAACAAGTATATATTCAACTTATGCTATCTGAAATTGATCGAGTCAACCAATTGGTCAATCAAATGCTTTTACTTGCAAAGCCGGCTGATTTGATATTGGAAATTGTGACTCCAAGAGATGTCATTGAGAGCATTGCATCGATTGTTCAATCTGATGCACTATTGCGCAATGTAACGTGTCGATTTGCTTTAGAAACAACATCGCTGGTATGTGTTGATCGCAACCATTTAAAACAGGTAATACTGAATTTAGTGAGTAACGCTTTGGATGCAATGGAAGATAGTGGTGCAGGCACGCTTGTGATTGCAGCTTATGACGATGTGTCGAATCACAATGTTCACATTGATGTGTCTGATACAGGTCCAGGTATTCCATCGTATATGATCGATCGAATTTTTGACGCATTTTTTACAATGAAGGAACATGGAACAGGTCTTGGTCTGGCTATCTGTCAACGTCTTGTAACGGAGTTTGGCGGTGAGATACGCGTCTTTTCCAAGGGATTTGGCACTACATTTTCGATTATCTTGCCTTCTGTCAAGGAGTGAACACCATGTCTTATGTGGCATTGTATCGTGCATGGAGACCTCAGCGTTTTTCGGATGTAGTAGGTCAAGAGCATGTCGTTACAACGCTCATTCATGCATTGGAGATGAATCGTCTCGCACATGCGTACTTATTTGCTGGGCCGCGGGGAACAGGGAAAACAAGCTTAGCTAAAATATTGGCTAAGGCTGTCAATTGCGAGCAGCCAGAGGGAATTGAACCATGTAATGTCTGTCCAGCGTGTACAGGAATTAACGCAGGCGCAGTCATGGATGTTGTCGAAATGGATGCAGCCTCCAATCGAGGAATTGATGAGATTAGGGGATTATTGGAACAAGTACGTTATGTACCAACTGAGGTTAAGAAAAAAGTATATATTATCGATGAAGTACACATGTTGACACCGGAAGCGTTTAATGCCTTGCTTAAAACACTTGAAGAGCCACCCAATTATTGTTTGTTTGTATTGGCGACGACAGAATTACATAAGGTACCAGCTACCATCGCTTCGCGATGTCAGCGTTTTTCATTTGGCAGGGTTAAAGTAGAACGCGTTGTACAACGATTACAGGAAGTTGCGGCAACGCTATCTGTAGCTGTAGAAGAGTCAGCGTTATGGCTTATTGCAAGGCTTACAGAAGGCGGACTGCGAGATGCTTTATCTTTGCTAGATCAAGTAGTAGCTTTCTCAAGTGACCATATTGGCGTGGAGCAGGTAGCTGAGGTGACTGGTGGAGTTTCCAGTGAAAAGATTGGAGAACTATGTAGCCTTGTGTTTGCGCATGACCACGGGGGGTTACTTTCTCTTCTTTCTGCTTTTTGGGAACGTGGAGTGGATCCATCACAGTTGATTGTAGAGACGCTCTCCTATTTACGTGATGCGATTGTGCAAAAATGTGGTGGGGTAGAGATCGATAAAAGTGATCGCGTGCAGTATGATCCAACCTTTGCAGTGGTAATTTCCCATGTGCAACCAAGTATATTACTTCAAATTGCAGAACGAATGGGACATCTACAGGCAGAGATGCGATTCCAATCGCAGGCAAGGTTGTATATTGAAGTGAGTTTGCTTGCGCTCATTGACCAGATGGACCCGGTTGTCGATCAAAAACCTGTTCTAGAACCATCCAAACAAGGTGTTCCATCCGAAGATCTACTGATCATGCGTCAAGAGTTACAACAATTAGTTCAGAGGATAGAATTACTGGAACGCAAACAATGGGTGGAAAATAGACAGATTGCGGAGCAACGGACACAAGAGGCGACTGAAGAAGCTCCGGAAAGACAGATAAGGAATCCAGTACAAGAAACTCCACTCGTTCGACAGTCGACTTCTGTGTCTCCCATGCAAAGTAAAGGACGCCATGCATGGCAAGGGAAACAAATGAATGCACAAGATCAAGAGTTACTTACTACTTTAGAACAAAGATGGGTACCTCTACTGGAGGAAATGAAAAGAACAAGTATCCAAACACGTGCATGGCTTTATGCAGGTCGTCCGGTAGGGGTCTTTGGTCATCATTTGGTCATTGCCTTTAAATCATCTTTACATGCTGAAACGGTAATAAAAAGCCCGCACAGGGAACTCATTGAAGAGGTTCTACAACAGAGATTACAGCGCCCCGTGGTGATTGCAACGATCCTAGAAGAGGAGTGGGAGCGAGTTAAAAATCACATGATAAACGGTGATTCAGATCAAAATGTAGGCAAAGTGAGTGAGCCTTGGGTAGGAAAAGTGATAGAATTACTGGGTGAAGATCGTGTTCGTGTCATAGATGAATAAGTAAAGGGGAAAACAACATGAAAAACATGAATCAATTGATGAAACAAGCTAAAAAATTACAAGAAGATATGGGCAAGGCGCAGGAGTCGCTAGGCACGATGACTGTTATTGGAACAGCAAGCGGGGATGCAGTCACAATAGAAATGAATGGTCATCGCAAAGTAGAAAGTGTAAAAATAAAACAAGATGTAGTGAATCCAGATGATGTTGAGATGTTGGAAGATCTGATTTTAACTGCATTAAATGATGCTAATCAAAAAATCGAAGTACTCATT
Source organism: Sulfoacidibacillus ferrooxidans (assembly GCF_022606465.1). Taxonomy (NCBI): domain Bacteria; kingdom Bacillati; phylum Bacillota; class Bacilli; order Caryophanales; family Alicyclobacillaceae; genus Sulfoacidibacillus; species Sulfoacidibacillus ferrooxidans. The sequence continues at coordinate 908,535 of NZ_JALBUF010000001.1, read as the reverse complement.
GAAGAACAGATGGGTAAATATACGAGGGGATTAAATATCCCAGGGTTATTTTAATGAGCCAACTTCCGGAGCCTATTGAACGACTTATTACACAGTTTGAAAGGCTCCCAGGTATTGGGCCAAAATCAGCGCAGCGCTTAGCCTTTTTTGTGACTACTATGACACAAGAACATGTGCAGGAATTTGCGCAAGCTCTGCTTACGATCCATCAAGAGCTAATGATCTGCGAATCCTGCTGTGCGATTAGCGACCGTAGCCCTTGCAACGTGTGTGGGGATCCTCTGCGGGATCAAAGAATGATCTGTGTAGTACAAGATACGAGGGATATGATAGCCATCGAACGGATGAAGTCCTATGACGGCTTATACCATGTGCTAGGTGGCGCGATCTCTCCGATGGATGGCATTGGCCCTGATCAACTTCACTTTCGCGAATTATTACAGCGGATTGTTGACGAGAAGGTTGAAGAAGTGATCCTTGCAACCAATTCTTCCGTCGAGGGAGAAGCAACGGCTCTGTACATTGCTCGACTTGCTAACAGCTTTGGACAACTTAAAGTCACGCGCATTGCTCATGGCATTCCAGTGGGTGGAGATCTTGAATTTGCTGATGAAATGACATTAAAGCGCGCAATGGAGTATAGACGTCCTATGTAATTTCGTCATAAATGGGTGGCCGACTAACTATAATCTACTAATCAAGTGGAAAGTAGAGGGTCGGCATATGGAAGACTATGATGAATTTTCGGACGAGCAACGCGCGGAATTGCTTGAACAGATTTCAAAGGCTCATGCAGATTGGATGCTTGCTTTACAGCAATTTAATAACGCAATGGATGTAGGTGTGATCGATGATGCAATTTATCTATTAAATGCCGCTGAGATGCGCTTTGAGGGGTTAATGCGCATTGCACGGAGGTTGCGCATCGTAGTCGGTGTAAACCACGGACTCAATCTTCATTCTCATATGTCTGATCGTCATAATTCCCCGCGTGTAAATTCTTCTTTTACACGCGGTTCATCTCTCTAGAAATGTAAGGATGGAGATAAGGGGGGAGGGAATTGTGATGATCAGTAGTAAAGATGCATTATGGATTGCAGTTGGTATCATTGCGTTATTCATTGTGATGGGGCGAATCTTACGCAATCCCATGTCCTTTTTTGGTGTTTTGTTACGCAACTTAGTTTTTGGCGTGATGGGTCTTGCAGTGATTGATTACCTTGGCAAGGGCATTGGGCTACACGTGCCATTCAATCTACAAACGGCAGGTGTAGCCAGCTTATTAGGACTCCCTGGCGTTGCAGCACTAGCTGTTGTGCAACACTTTATTCTATAAGAGCCTGTTCAAAAAGGGGGGCAGGTAAGACACGCACAGTGCAAGGAAGCAAGCCAAGAATGTGTACTGAGCGTACGTTTTGGGTACGTGAGAGAGCGTTCTTGGCGCTGACGCTGCCATGTGCAGGGGAGTTCTGACCCCTTTTTGAACAACCTCTATAAAGTTCAGGTGTGTTTTAAAATGATCTTGACAGCCGAGTGAGTAATGGTCCTATCATGGGCATGTGAAGTAACTCTTCTTGGTCCACGGCTCGCAAAATGATGGACACTGCGATATAGATAGGTCCTCCTAACACTAAACCGGCAATGACTGCACCTAATGCTAGTAACCGAGAGGCGTGGAATATCGGCATCCAAGTCGTCATGTATTCATAGAGACGTAAAATGCCGTATGTACATATTCCTAGAATGGCAGTGGAGATCCACGTTCTCCACGTAAGGCGGAAAAAATAGATACGCAATCCAGTTGTTTTGCGAAGGGCAGACATGTTAAGCCACGAGGAAACAAAGTATCCAATAATACCGGCGATGGCAGCACCATCTATCCCTAACAATGGGATGAGCAATAGATTAAAAACTAGCTTTAGAAGTAGACCAACGCCCATGTGCCATACAGGAGTATAAAAGCGATCATACCCCTGAAGAATGTATGTTGAAACTAATTCAATAGCACTAAATATACTCATCACGCCGGCCAGCGCAATCGCGTCTGTGCCGGCTGTGCTTTTAAATAGCGCAAGATTGATGGGTAAAGCCAGTACACTCAAAATCATGGCCCCAGGTAGTGTTATAAAACCCGTCATACGTAAGGTCAGTAAGAGACGAGTTTCACCAAGATTGCGATCTTTTCGCGCCATGGCTTCTGTAATAGCAGGCATGACTGAGGCGCCAATTGCATTTGCAAAAGAAAGTGGTAATTGAATGAGCTTAAGTGCCTCACCGCTATAAATTCCATATTGAACAGTAGCTGCAACAATACTAAAGCCACTTGCAATGAGCTCACGAGGTACTGTCCATGCATCAACCTGTTGTGATAAGGGGAGCACGAGTGTTCCCATAGCAATAGGTAAGGAATAGACGAATAATTTCCAGAGGACAGAGCGAGCTTTTATTTTAGGAATTTCTGTAGTGCGCGTCTTGCGTACATGTTCTCGTCTTGTCTTAATGACAGCGCGCCGCAAAACGATAAAGGCAGGAACCGCACCTGCTACTGCACCAAATGTAGCAATAGCTGCTGTGACTCGCGGTCCATATCCTAACTGAATCACAATGAAAGCACCTGCTAGGATAAAAACCACACGTACAATTTGTTCTACGACTTGGGATGTGCCGGATGGTTGTAATCGTAAATATCCCTGTAGATAACCCCGCATTGCACTCATAAGTGGCAAGAGCAAGAGTGCTGGCGCCAATGCGCGGATAGCCGGTAACGCATCGCGTTGAAGAGTATGCTGATTTGCTGGAATGGTAAATTTTAAATAGAGAGGTCCTAAAAACCACATGAGCAAAAAGGATACCAACCCAAAGATAAGCATAGCGCGTCCGACGATCTGAAAAGTGGCTGTTGCTTCTCTATGGCGCCCGCGCGCTGATAAGTCGCTGATGGACTTTGAGAGAGCTAGTGGGAAGCCTGCAGTCGACAACGTGAGCATGATTGTATAAAGTGGATATGCAAGATAATAGAGTCCGTAAGAGTAGCCGCCAATCATATTTTGTAAAGGTATGATAAAAAGCAGTCCGAGAATTTTAGAGATAAAAACAGCACTTACCATTGATGAGGCGCCACGTCCAAACCTGCTTTGCGATTCTGAAGACAACTCGCTACTCCTCCCTTGCTCAATCCTTGCGCACACTGCACGTAAGTATAGCATATACAGGCACCATTTCACTTCATTTTGCATAGGGTGGCTGTGCACACGCAAGTCAATATGACTCTCTCGTATAACAACAACCAACGAGAGGTATACTGATTGCTAGGATTGAAATAAATAGAGGACAGTGGTGAATATGGAGACAAATCATTGGGTTTGTATGATGTGTGAGCGCGATTGCTCGGATGGGATTCATATTTTATCTCAATTTATCTGTACAGAATGTGAACAAGATATGTGTCGGACTGAAGTGGAAGACGATCTGTATGACTATTTTGTTAGCAGATTGCGCTCGTTGTGGGGCGAGATGATGACATTGGATCCTGAACAAAATGGATCGACATAATGTGAAATGGTAACTCACATTCCACATGTAGCAGAAGGATTCTACGGTTTCATCGCGAAATTGTATTCATAAGGTGAGTTGTGATGGTTGATCAAAAGAAAATACCTATACTGGAAGCTGTGCGAGCACATCAAGCTTTGGAAAGAGTATCTCTTCACGTTCCGGGTCATAAGGCTGGACAAGGGCTTGGCTCAGAGATAGGTGCATATGCTAGACATATGGGACGATTGGATGTAACCGAGTTACAAGGAGTCGATGATCTGCATCATCCAACGGGTCCTATCTTAGAAGCAGAGCAATTGGCAGCTGCAGCTTGGGGTGTAGAGGAGACTCATTTTCTCGTTGGAGGCAGTACAGTTGGTAATCTAGTTGCAATTTTGACTGCCGTACGACCTGGTGATCTTGTTGTTGTGGCAAGGAATGCTCATCAGTCTGTATGGTCTGGTCTAGAGTTGGCGGGTGCAAAGATTGTGCCTGTATTCCCCGAAGTGGAATCTGGACTTGCAGGTCCTGTAGCATTCTCCACTATTCAACATGCTTTGCAACGCTATCCTACGTGTAAGGTGCTCATTTTGACGAGTCCTACTTATTTTGGAACAGCCTCAGATTTAGTGTCAATTGTGGACCTTGCTCATAAAAACAATATAGTAGTGATAGTGGATGAAGCGCATGGTGCACATTTAGCGTTTCATTCCGATCTCCCTCCTTCAGCAGTACAGGTTGGTGCAGATTTAATTATTCATAGTGCTCATAAAATGTTAGCGTCTTTTACGCAGTCTGGGTTGTTACATGTAAATGGTCCAAGAGTAGATCGGGATCAGGTGCGAAAATGGCTTCGTACGTTACAATCAAGTTCACCTTCTTACTTGTTACTGGCTTCTGTGGATAGCGCGCGCCAGCAGATGGCGATTGAAGGGAAACAACTACTCTCTTTTGTTATGGTTGCTTTACAGCATGCAAAAGAACGAGTAGCACTGGCTGTTTCAGATCTGCTTGTCACTCCCATACAGCCTGCATTTCAAGATCCATTTAAGTGGGTATTGGATGCTACGCGTATACACAAGACAGGGTTTTTACTTGAAAGTTTACTGCGGGAGCGCTTTGGTATATATGCAGAATTGGCTACTGAGCGACATGTGTTATTTGTATGGACGTATGCTTCGACACAGCGAGATATAGACCTTGTAGTGGAAGCACTGTTGCAAGTGGTGAAAGAATCGCCAATCGAAGATGTCCCCATCTATCAGGGTGAGTACAAACAAAAAGTAGCAGGTAGTCCTATTGCCTTATACAATCTTTCACAACAGGTATCACATATAGTGAAGGGGACACTTGAAGAAGCAGTTGGGCATATCGTAGCGGAATCTTTGATTCCATATCCCCCCGGTATTCCATATGTGTTACCAGGTGAAGTACTTACAGCGGAGACTGTGCAACTTTTATTAGAGTTTCATGCTTGGAATCAGAGAATCGATGGACTTTTAGATGAGGATCCGCCGTCTATACGGTATTATGTAGATGTAGTGAAAGAGCAGGGAGGCGAGGCGGTATCCTAAAGCATGGGTTGTTTATCACCTTTGAGGGGATGGACGGTTCAGGAAAAACAACGCAAGTTGAACAGCTCTGTTCACGTCTTTTGAATGATGGAATTGATCATATTCGCACAAGAGAACCTGGTGGTACACCCGTAGGGGATGCCATTCGTAGCTTACTATTGGATCCAAAATCAACGATGACCCCGATTACAGAAGTCTATCTGTACGCAGCTGCTCGAGCGGAACATGTACAACGTGTGATTATACCAGCGTTACAATCTGGTCAGGTGGTTGTGTGTGATCGTTTTGTAGATGCAAGTATCGTTTATCAGGGGTATGGGTTAGCATCTTCTTTAGTGACGCCAGAACTTGTGCAGACGGTGAATCAGGTAGCGTTGCAAGAGATTACGCCAGACTTAACCATCGTCTTAGATGTGGCTCCAGAACTTGCAGAAAAGCGATTGCTTTTGCGAAGTGGAGCTGTTAATAAAGATAGAATTGAATTGCGCGGCATTGAATTTTTTTCTCGTGTACGAGAGGGATTGCGTAAGATTTACGAGCAAGAACCATCTCGCATACAGTGGATTGATGCTACGGAATCACCTGTTGTAGTGGAACAAAAGGTGTGGCATTTAGTATCTCAATTGATAAATCGGGTGGAGGGCTCTCCATGCAATTGATCTTTGCGGTCGTTCAAGATAAAGACGTGGTTCGTCTCTCAGAAAGACTTGTTAAAGCAGGCATTCGCGCAACTAAGCTTGCATCTACAGGGGGCTTTTTGCGTGCGGGCAATACAACTTTTATGATCGGTGTAGATGATTCTCGCGTAGAAGAGGCACTTGAACATATCAAACAAAGCTGCCGTTCTCGTGATCAATTAGTGACACCTCTTACTCCACTTGGCAATCAAGTTGAATCTTTTGTGTCTTATCCGGTGTCTGTGCAAGTAGGTGGCGCAACTGTTTTTATCGTGAAAGTGGATCGCTTTGAACAGTTTTGATGAGTTGCGGGGGCGTTTTACTTGAAAGTAAAGATGGAGCGGTCAAATGGACTGGACTCAGCCTACGTAGCATCGACGAATGCAAATGGGCAAAAGGGAGTATTGGGGTTCCAAGAACAGCTGATAGCATCTGGACAAGTTCAACAAGAGCAAGAGTGGGAGCGTTTGACTGCTGTTGTAGAGCGTTTAGGTGATCGTTTAGTACAGCATCCCTCAGTCGATGCAGCACATGCTTATCGCGATGCAGTTGTAGAATTGGTACAACGTGCTGTTCATAGTGGCTTGACTATTCATGAAGCAAAAACAAGAGGTCGACAAGGTAAACAGAAGGTGTTTTTACAAGTAGAACAAATCAACCAACAACTGATCGAGCTCATGGAACAAGTTCTTCATCAGCAACAAGGGTCCATAGATCTTCTGAAAATTGTGGGTGAAATTAAGGGTTTACTTATCAGTTTGCATCTGTAAGGAATGAGGCTTTAGTAGATATGCTTATAAGTGAAACAGCTAAGAGAATGCGTTACTTATACGATGTGAATCGCCTAGGGCATGCCTATCTTTTACTTGGAGAACATTCCTCACTTCTCGTAGAAACAGCAAAACAAATGACTCATATGTTATTTTGTGAACATATCACGCCAGAAGGTGAGGCGTGTGGAGTATGCGATGATTGTTTGCGCTTGAATTCAGATAATCATATGGGCGTTTACTGGATAAGGCCAGATGGAGCCTCATTGAAAATAGCGCAGATGCGCACCGCGTTATCTGCAGATACGAGAAAAGCAAACGGCGTGAAAATGCGTATCATTGTAATAGAAGATGCGCATAAGTTAACTCCAGAGGCTACTAACGCAATTTTGAAATGGGTAGAAGAACCGGGACTCAATCGCCTTTTCTTGTTTTTAACAGTATCGTTATCGGCTATATTACCCACATTACGCTCTCGTTGTGCGGTTTTGCGTATAGATCGTCGAGATTCAGCTGCAGTCTTTGAAATGTCCAAAAATCCATTATTCACTCTGTGGAGCGAAGTAGACGATGGGGATGACAAGGAGAAGAGTGAGGTTCGGTTTGCTGATACGGTATCTCTAGTGCTAGAATTGGGACAATCTATGGCGAGAAAAGAAGTGCAAGGGTGGCATGTAATTGCTGAACGGTTTGCCAAAATGAATTACTCACCACCTGAATCCTATGCTGTTGTGGATTTACTCATTGCCTATTTTCGTGATCTTATCGCAGTGACTTGTGCGTCACCGATCGTGTATTTTACTAATCAAACGGATCAATTAAAGAAGGTGGCACAGAGTGATCGCGTGTCGCTGTATGCTCGCTGTGCACTTGAGATAGGGAATTTACGTAAGCTATTGGCAAGTCATGTACAGATGATCACTGCTTTAGAGGCGGTTGTTCTTAGAATTCAGAGAGAACTGGCGTGATGCTTGTGGTAGTGGGGAGTGAAATCTCGTGATCGACAAACAAGCCATGTTGCGGCAGATCGAGCAACTACAAGATCGGATCGGAGAATTTTATCAGGAACTTGGTGAATTAAAGTTGCTGATTAACGATTTGATGGAGGAAAACGGACAACTGGCACTAGAAAATGTAAATTTGCGAGAACGTGCACATCTTTATGCGGAAGAGAAGTCGCCCGTACATGGGGAAGCGGCCCGTTATTTAGGCCAATTGTACGAGGATGGATTTCATATTTGCAATGTGAACTATGGCAGTTTGCGCAAAGGGGAATGTTTGTTTTGTTTACAGAGTTTACAGCGTGTGTAAACCAGATAGTCTACGATCAAGGGATGATTCTACATGAGTAAGGAACAAGCTGTACTTCCAGGGACTCTATACGTTGTGCCTACTCCTATTGGAAACCTTGAGGATATGACTTTTCGTGCATTACGAATATTACAAGAGGTAGATTTTATTGCTGCAGAAGACACCCGACACTCCAGAAAATTGCTAACGCACTTCGACATTCATCCAAAGCGCCTATTCTCCTATCATGAACATAATATACGAACGTCAGGTGACACGGTGATCGACCTTTTACAGTCGGGGTTATCTGGTGCGCTGATTTCTGATGCTGGTATGCCTGCCGTGTCTGATCCAGGATACGATCTTATTGCACAATTAATAGAAGCTGATTTGCCGTTTGTTGTTTTACCAGGACCTAGCGCTGTGATCACAGCATTGGTGGGATCTGGGCTATCGACTGGACGTTTCTCATTTCATGGGTTCTTACCTAGAGATCATAAGGATCGTCTTGAGATTATTTTAAAACTGCGCGGTCGTACTGAAACATTTATATTTTATGAAGCACCTCATCGTATAGATAAATTGTTGGCCGATCTTTACGAAGGGTTAGGTGACTGTCCTGTAGTCATCGCAAAAGAGCTTACCAAGCGAAATGAGCGATATGTTAGGGGACGTTTATCAGAGTATGAGCACTTATTGCCACAAGAGATAAAGCGCGGTGAAATGGTCGTGCTTGTAGAGGCTGATCCACAGTGGAGTCATCAAGTACCATTGAATGATGAATTTATAGACAAAAAATTATCTTTAACGATACCAGATCATGTAGAAGAGCTAGTTGCAAAAGGTATGACAAGAAAAGAAGCGATGCGGGAAGTAGCAAAAGCCCGCAGCATATCGCGGCGGGATGTCTATCAAATACTATTGAACCATAAGTAAATGATGAATGGGTAAGGTGTTAGAAAAACTATTGTTGTTGTCCCATTTCAGCGATGCAACTAGGGCAAATATTTTTACCTTTGAAATGTACGATCTGGTCTGCTTGACCGCAAAAGATACAGGCAGGCTCATATTTTTTCAAAACAATTCGATCGCCATCTACGTAGATTTCTAGAGCATCTTTCTCACCAATACTTAAGGTGCGGCGCAGTTCAATCGGTATGACGACACGTCCTAATTCGTCAACTTTGCGTACAATACCTGTAGACTTCATCATCGTGATATTCCTCCTCTAAAAGTGTAAATATACAAACTAAGTAAACATGATCCGCGTATCTAAGTGGTTCACATACTTGCAAACTTTATTAAGCTTCACCCACTTATTTACTAGTGAAAGTCTACCACTTCAACCATAGGGATGCAATAGTTTTTTTTACTTTTTTGATTAAAAGATGGGCAAATGGATGGAACACTCCTAGTTACCATGGCGTATGATGGTTCGATGCCGCCACGATAGCAGGAGGGACATGGAGTGCCAGAGATCATTTCACTCATCACCCTATGTGTGAAGGAAACGGTGTCACTCGTTTCCTATGTAAAAAACCAGGCTTTTCCGCAACCGCTTAATGAACAGGATGAGAAAGAGTGTCTTTTGCAATTGCAACAGGGGAATGAAGCGGCTTACAATCGTTTGATTGAACACAACTTACGGCTTGTGGCCTACATTGCCAAAAAGTTTCGCGATTCAGGTGTCGATGAAGATGATATGATTTCACTTGGTACGATCGGATTAATTAAAGCGGTTAAAAGTTTTCGACAAGATGCAGGGACAAAGTTTGCAACGTATGCAGCACGCTGTATTGAAAATGAAATGCTCATGCACCTGCGTTCTAGAAAGAAATCAAGTCGTGATATTTCAATGGATGAGTCGATCGGTACAGATAAAGAAGGTAATGACCTTACTCTACGTGATGTTCTTGGATCAGATTCTGATGAACTTGAGCAGTTTGTGGGGGAACGGTTAGAGGAGGAACGGCTACGTTCGTTTTTGCCTATCTTAGATGTACGAGAACGTAAAGTGGTTTGTTTGCGATATGGACTGATCGATGGAGTGGAATGGACGCAAAATCAAATAGCGGAACAGATGGGCATCTCGCGATCGTATGTATCGCGAATTGAAGCGCGAGCGTTAACCAAACTCCAACATGCGCTGCATCCGCGACCTAAACGAGTACCGCAGTCGATGCGGACGACGCGCCCTGCTCCGAGGTAAGTGTAAAAATAGATCTAGGGAAGGTGAACTCCACTGCTGAGCAAGTAAAGAAATTTTCAGGGGAGTTCATCTTTTCTTCTTTTTAAAAAGTAGATGGAGTGTTCGAATTGACAGTCGACCTTTTTTATTGATACGATGATCGGCAAGAAACATTTGGTCATTCAAGGGATAAGGCGCATCGATTGAGTGCCAAGATCACTTGATGAAAACGGAGGATTATGACGTGAGCGAGCCAACCTTTTATATTACTACCCCTATCTATTATCCAAATGACAAACTACATATCGGACATGCTTATTCCACGACCGTTGCAGATACGCTTGCACGCTATAAGCGCTTGCAGGGATATGATGTTTTTTATCTAACCGGCACGGACGAGCATGGACAAAAAATACAGCGCAAAGCACAAGATGCAGGAAAAGATCCACAGACGTATATCGATGAGATAATCGATTGGATTCAAGCATTGTGGGGACGCCTTGATATCTCTTATGACGATTTCATTCGCACAACAGAACCGCGTCACAAAAAGATCGTGCAAAAGATTTTTGCTCGTCTTGTGGAACAAGAGGATATCTATTTAGGAGAATACGAAGGCTGGTACTGTACTCCATGCGAGTCATTTTGGACAGAGCGCCAATTAAAAGATGGGCATTGCCCGGATTGCGGGCGGGAAGTTGAATTAGTGCGTGAGCCGAGTTACTTCTTTCGGATGAGTAAGTATGCAGATCGCTTACTTGCTTATTACGAGGCACATCCTGAGTTTATTTTGCCTGAATCGCGAAAACATGAAATGATCAATAATTTTCTACAACCAGGATTAGAAGATCTTTGCGTATCTCGAACCAGTTTTAGCTGGGGTATTCCAGTTAATGAGGATCCTCAACACGTAGTATATGTGTGGTTAGATGCCCTGACCAATTATATTACTGCATTAGGGTATCAATCGGATGATGCGGCGATGGAAGAACGATTTATGCGGTATTGGCCTGCGAACGTCCATGTGATGGCGAAGGAAATAGTCCGTTTTCATGCCATCTATTGGCCGATTTTTCTCATGGCTCTGGACTTGCCATTGCCTAAGCAGATTGTTGCACATGGATGGCTCTTGATGAAAGATGGTAAAATGTCAAAATCTAAAGGCAATGTCATCGATCCAAATATTTTAATCGATCGCTATGGGTCTGATGCTCTCCGTTATTTTTTGTTGCGTGAAATTCCGTTTGGACAAGATGGGGTATTCACTACAGAAGCATTAATGGAGCGGCTAAACTTTGATTTAGCCAATGATTTAGGCAATTTGTTACATCGCTCACTCTCTATGTTAGGACAGTTTTGTCAAGGCGTTATTCCATCATCTGGGCCGCTTACTGCACTTGAAGAAGAATTTGCTTTGCTTGCTAAAGAAACGGTTACACAGGTTGAAACGGCATTAGATCGCTATGACTTTTCCCTCGCCTTAACAGCGGTGTGGAATATCGTGCGGCGTGGCAATCGGTACATTGATGAAACTGCTCCTTGGGCTTTATCCAAAAAAGGAGAAACAGAGCGCCTGTCTACAGTTCTCTATACTGTGTTTGAGGCTCTTCGCATTATCAGTGTGTTGTTACAGCCATTTATGCCGAAAACTCCTCAAAAAATGTGGAATCAGATGGGGATTGAACAAGGTGAGATCACCACTTGGCAAAGCGCCAAGGTCTTTGGTCTATTGCCAGGTGGGACAGTGGCACAAAAAGGTGAGCCGATTTTCCCTCGCTTGGATGTGCGGGCAGAAGTAGACATGTTAGATCAAATCATGACGGGGCATAAGGAGCATATCAGTATGGATGAAGACAAGGTAACGAAAGACATAGACGTAGCGTCTTTGCAAGTGCAAGAGCCAGTGGGGGCAGGAAAAGATAAGGACTCTGAAGAGACTGGTGTTGTTAGTTTTATTCAAATCGACGATTTCACAAAAGTGGATTTGCGTGTTGCGCGGGTAGTCCATGCGGAAGCTGTTCCAAAGGCAGATAAATTGATCAAACTACAATTAGATCTTGGGAGCGAGCAGCGACAAGTGGTTTCTGGGATTGCTAAGCACTATTCACCAGAGCAATTAATTGGGCAAATCGTCATCCTTGTATCTAATCTTTTGCCGGTGAAACTGCGCGGGGTGGAGTCAAATGGCATGATTTTAGCTGCATCAGCAGGAGATAAGCTCGTCTTAGCAACCGTTTCTGGAGAGATTTCGCTTGGAGCAAAGGTCAAGTGACCCCCTTGTTGTTTGATACACACACACATCTCAATGACGATGCACTCTATGTGGAAGCAAACGAAGTATTGGAGCGCGCAAAGGCAATTGGAGTGGCGCGTTTAGTGATCCCAGGATATGATCGACAGTCGTCTCTACGGGCCATGGAGCTTGCGTCAAAGTATGATTGGGTATACGCAGTCGTTGGATTTCATCCACAGGATGCTGCACATGTAACAGAGCAAGACTTTGCAGATCTAGAAGACTGGATGGGGCAACCTAAAGTAGTTGGTATTGGGGAAATTGGGCTTGATTATCACTACGATGAGCCAGCTCGCGACATTCAGGCAGCTGTATTTCGACGTCAAATCGCTATTGCCAAAAAGGTACAAAAGCCAATCGTTATTCATGACCGCGATGCTCATGGGGATATTTTGAAAATACTAAAAGAGGAAGACGCAAAAACTGTCGGAGGAATCATGCACTGTTTTTCTGGCAGTGTTGAGATGGCTGTAGAGTGTCTTCATCTGAACTTTTATCTTTCATTTGCTGGTACGGTCACATTTAAAAATGCCAAGCGTCCACAAGAAGTAGCCATGCATGTGCCGCTTGATCGGATGCTAATTGAAACAGATGCGCCATATCTAACGCCAGAACCGTATCGAGGAAAGCAAAATGAGCCTGCAAATGTCCGTTTTGTAGCGGAAAAATTGGCTCAATTGCGTGGTTTGCCACTAGAGGAAATGGCACAATTGACCTATGCGAATGCAAATCGCATTTTTGGCATTGAAGAGTGAAGGGGCTTTAGGCATGCAGGTAAAAGAAGTGATTATTGTGGAAGGATTACACGATCGTGATCGAGTCTTGCAGGCAGTATCTGCGGATGTGCTTGTTACGGGTGGATCGCACATTGAAAAAGCAGTATTTGATCGAATAGAACGAGTAGCCAATGAACGCGGGATTATCGTACTGACAGATCCAGATTTTGCAGGAAATCAGATTCGAAGAAAGATTACGGAGCGATTTCCACAGGCTAAACATGCACATATTGAGCGTGGTAGGGCTGTTAAAAGAGGAGATATCGGTGTAGAAAATGCAACGTCACAGGCTATTGTAGAGGCACTACAAAAGGTGCGAACAGTATGGGAGCAACCTCCTGATCAAGTAGTGTCTTGGAGTGAGATGCAGCAGGCCGGGCTTGTAGGCTTACGACAGGCGGCACATCGGAGAGAACGAGTAGGAGCCATCTTGCATATTGGGTATGCAAATGCTAAAACTTTTTATCAACGATTGAACACACTAAATGTAACACATGATGAGTTTAAAGAGGCGGTAGCGCGCATTGAAGCGGAGGAGAAGCAGTGAAACAGCCGCTTTATCAACCACGTATCGTAAGTGAACTGCTGAAGCGACACAGCTTTGTGATTAAAAAATCACTTGGACAAAATTTTCTGGTGGATGGGCATATACTGGATTCGATAGTTGATGCGGCATTGGAAGGTGCACCTTCACAAGGGACGAAAATTGCCATTGAGATTGGGCCTGGGATTGGGACATTGACACAAGCGTTGGTTAAGGGTGGGTTTGATCGAGTCATCACGATTGAGAAGGACAAACGCCTGCAACCATTGTTACAAGAGACGCTTGGCGATTACGAGGAAGTTGACATTCGCTTTGAAGATGCATTGCAGTTTGATTTTGAACATCTATTTAGCCAATTGCCAAAGGATGCAACCATCTGTTTTGCAGCTAATCTTCCTTATTACATCACGACACCGTTAATTATGCATGTTGTAGAGTATCGTTTGCCTTTTTCAAGGATTGTCGTTATGGTTCAAAAAGAAGTGGCGGAACGCATGGTGGCAAGGCCTGGGGGAAAAGACTATGGTGCTTTGAGTGTAGCTGTGCAATACTATTGTCAGGCAAAGATAGTGACTGTAGTACCTGGTACTTGCTTTATGCCAAAGCCAGATGTAGAGTCTGCGGTCATTTCTCTGGAGCGGATAGACCACGGCTTTGATTGTGATCAAGTAGCTTTTTTTCGCGTCGTACGCGGTGCCTTTGCTAAGCGCAGAAAGACGCTTGAAAACACGCTGGCGATGGAATTTGGCCTAGCTAAACCAGTAGTACGTACTTGGCTTCAAACAGCAGGTATTGATGGGATGCGTCGAGGGGAAACACTAAGCTTACAGGAGTTTGCGTTACTTTCTAAGCACTTTGAACAGTTTGTCTCTTCATCCGATAGGAAGGTGACAACATATGAAGTTCATGAGTCCAACAAAAGGCAGTATGACGATCAATGAGGTAGCTGTAGATATTAGGCAATACCTTGATGAAGGGACATCAGATCGATTTCGACTGATCGTTGGCTCTGACTCACAACCACATCTTGCGCACCAATCCACTTTGTTTGTAACGGCAATCGTTATTCATAGGGTAGGGAAGGGTGCGCGTTTTTATATTCTGAAACGGCCCTACAAGCACCCCATACGACTTCGTCAGCGCATCTTTATGGAGGCGTCTATGGCTCTTGAAATTGCGCATGAATTAGAGCAAGTTCTCGAACAACAGGAGATTCGTTTACCCATTGAAGTACATCTTGATATCGGTGAAGATGGAGAAACAAAGACGTTGATTAAAGAGCTCGTCGGGTGGGTTACTCAGAGTGGGTATATGACAAAAATTAAACCGGAGTCCTTTGGAGCATCTAAAGTGGCTGATCGCTATAGTAAATCATAATGAAGAATGGAGGTATTCACCGATCTCCGCTCCTGTACATAAGATACCTTCTAGGAAGAATGTACTGGGAGGGGATTTTGTGTGGAAAGTCGGAGATTTAGTGGTACGCCCTTCTTATGGTAGAGATATTTGTTTTATGATTGTAGGTGTAGATGTAGGTGCAGGTGTAGCTATTCTTAAAGGGTTGGATCTGCGGTTAATTGCTGATGCGCCATTTGAAGATTTAGCGGCACTTACGGAGACGGATTGGAAGTCTTATCAAGTTGCTCAAGCTAAACTCGAACATGAGACACTTCGTCTTGTTCAACTACGTCGCCAAGTGGAGAAAGATAAACTTGGATATCGTTCTGAGCGAAGAAAACAGGGCCATGATTTTTTTGAATTACCCGGCCGCGTCCTACATTTAGATGGCGATGGAATGTACTTGGAGAAGTGTTTAGAGGTATATCGCCATCTAGGAATTCACGCGGTCGGGAAAAACATTCCGGAATCAAGCATGGCATCTGTGATGACAGATTTGCTAGTAGAGTATGATCCAGACATTTTAATTATCACGGGGCATGATAGTGTTTTGCGTAGTGCCAAAGCTGAAGATGCATTGCGTATTGATAATTATCGAAACTCAGATCACTTTATACGGGCTGTAAAAGCAGCTCGCAAATACGAGCGTAGTCTCGATGAACTAATTATTTTTGCTGGTGCGTGCCAGTCTCATTATGAGGCTTTATTGGAATCTGGAGCTAATTTTGCGAGTTCACCTGAGCGAATTCTGATTCATGCACTTGATCCGGTTTTCCTTGCCGAACAAATTGCCTTTACTCCGATAAGTGAAACCATCGATATTTTCCAGGTGGTCAAGTCTACTATTACTGGAACGGAAGGATTAGGGGGCATTGAGTCGCGAGGTAAATACAGAATAGGATTGCCTCGTTCCAGATATTGAATCATAAAAAGATGGTATGGAGGGTAAATTAACTGTTTCAATGATTTAGATCATTGACAAAGAAAAAGGCATCCTGATATAATATTCGGCCACATTTGACACAACAGAAGAGGTTGTGTTATACTCTTGTTGTAGAAAGAGGTGGAGTGTGTGGCTGCAAACAACGTTTTGAGCGACATTAAACGAAACTTAGAAGGGCTTGTAGGAGAGAAGATTCTTTTGCGCGCAAATGGTGGTCGGCGCAAAACAGTTGAACGTACGGGCATCTTAGAAGAAACATATCCATCTGTGTTTATTGTAAAATTGGATCAAGCAGAGAATTCTTTCAAGCGCGTATCTTATAGCTACGCTGACATTTTGACCGAAACAGTAGAGTTAACCGTGTATCATGGAGATGCACCTATTGCGATTGCAGAATTTGATGAGTAACTTATATTTTTATACAGTAATCAACAGAGCCGTTGAACGAGATTTCTTCGTTTAACGGCTTTTATTTTTATGTATATGGCATAGCTAACTAGATGGTGGGAAAACTAGTTTTGGACGCAGAACTCAAAGGGGGTAAAACTACATGGGGCGCAGGCGTGGCGTAATGTCCGAGCAATTTAAGTATGAACTCGCAAAGGATCTAGGCTTTTACCCCACTCTTCAACGAGAAGGATGGGGTGGCATTACCACTCGGGATGCTGGAAACATGGTCAAGCGGGCTATTGAAATTGCAGAACAGTCGCTCGCGGATCGCGAAGACCGGTAGTTGAACCTGGAGATGAGCGACCGAGGCGGCTGTCAAGTCAGCCGTCTCTCAGCATAGATGATTATAAATATGGGGATAATTTGAAAAAGAATGGAGGCGAAGAATGAGCGAGCAGCGAGGTGCCTTAGTCATAATCGGGGGTGCCGAAGACAAACGTGGCAATATGACGATTTTGCGTGAGTTTGTTCGCTTAGCAGGTGGAACTCATGCTCGCATCGTCGTAATGACAGTAGCTACAGAGTTGCCGTTAGAAGTGGGTGCAGATTATATTGATGTATTTGAAAAAATAGGTGTCGAAGATGTTCGTACATTTGATGTTTCAGCAAGAGAAGCAGCAGATCGAGATAGTGCGTGTAGGGCAATCGAAAAAGCTACTGGAGTATTTTTTACTGGTGGGGAGCAATTGCGTATTACAACATTATTAGGTGGCACACAAGTGGATTCTGCTTTGCATACAGCGCATGAACGAGGGGTTGTCTTAGCGGGTACTAGCGCGGGGGCATCCATGATGAGTAGCACGATGATTGTTGAAGGAGTAGGGGACACTAATCCACGCGTTGGAATCGTCCATATGGCACCTGGGATGGAATTTATCGATGGAATCGTGATTGATCAGCATTTTGCACAAAGAGGACGCTTAGGGCGGTTATTGTCTGCAGTAGCACAATACCCACATCATCTTGGTCTTGGCATTGATGAAGACACAGCAGTTATCGTGCGTAATACAGAATTTGAAGTCATTGGACGTGGCGCAGTATCTGTAGTAGACGCAGGATCATTGACATTTTCAAATTTGGGAGATTTACAAAACAATGATGCGTTAGCTCTATGTGGAGTGAAACTGCATATTTTACCGGCTGGGTATCAATTTTCTTTGCGTGAACGCAAACCGAATCTAGAACGTCTTACGAGGAGTGGAAATGAGTGAAAGTCGTCCATCTAAGGGCGATCCATGGCCCGAACGTATACATTTATAAGCCAGTTTTAATCATGAGGCTTGATTTGGAGGAGTATACGGATCGGGAAAGCTATGAATTCCCCGAATTGACATCGCGTCTGCTTCAGATGTGTCCAGGACTTTATGAGCACTATTGTGGCATGGGGCGTAGAGGAGGATTTGTAGAGCGCCTGTATGGAGGCACATATCTAGGCCATGTGATCGAACATGTGACACTCGAACTATTGACGCAAATCGGCTATAAGACTAACTTTGGGAAGACAAGAAGCGCAGGTCAACCTGGTTTGTATGACGTAGTGATTGAATTTGAAACGGAAGAGCCAGCACGTTATTTATTGATGCAGGCTGTAATGTTTGTAGATGCCTGTGCAAAGGGTATCGATTTTCCCTTGCAGGAAGTGATAGAAGAAGCGCGACAGTTACGCAAAGTGTACGATTTAGGTCCAAGTACGCAAGCTATTGTAGATGCTGCTTTGCGACGTCATATTCCTGTGCAGCGTATGGGGCGCAGTCTTGTGCGTCTTGGGACAGGACGCTATCGCAAGTATGTACAAGCTACGATGACGCACCATACATCTGGAATTGCAGTCGATATAGCAAGTGATAAGGCACTGACCAAACATTTGCTAGAACAATCAGGAATTCGCGTCCCGCATGGGGCTGTTGTTCAAACGCTAGAAGAAGCAGTGCGTGTTTTTTATCAACTTGGTAGTAATGTAGTGATTAAGCCTTTTGATGGATGTCAGGGGCGCGGTGTATCGACTAATATTTCAAATGAGGAAATGTTGGCTGATGCTTATTCATTTGCAGTCAAATTTTCTCCTTCAGTTATTATAGAAGAGTATGCAAAAGGGAAGCAGTACCGATTGCTTGTCGTTTCAGAACGGCTAGTGGCGGCGGCTGAACGCATTCCTGCACACGTGATAGGGGATGGGATGCATACAATTAACGAACTTATTATGCTCATCAATGAGCAACCTGAGCGTGGCGATGATCATGAAAAACCATTGACAAAAATCGTCGTAGATGAGATGGTACAGCGTTATTTGACATTACAAAATTGGAATGTCGAAGATATACCAGAGCATGGACAAATGGTTCTTTTGCGCGACAGTGCAAATTTGAGTACAGGTGGTATTGCTGTTGATTGTACGGAGCAAATCGATCCAGCATTTGCTCAATTGGCTGTTCGTGCGGCAAGAACAATAGGGCTCGATGTGTGTGGAGTGGATATCATTGCACCAAATATTTGCGATGCAAAGAATCTCGATCAAGCTGTTGTCATTGAAGTCAACGCGGCACCTGGGATTCGCATGCACCATTACCCGAGTCTAGGGAAATCTCACGATGTAGGAGCGGCCATCCTTGAATCTTTATATCCTTTAGGTGCAGCTTCTAGGATTCCGATCGTGAGTATCACTGGAACGAATGGGAAAACGACAACTACGAGAATGATTCGGCACATTTTACAGTTCTCTGGTTACAATGTTGGCATGACCTCAACGGAGGGTGTCTATATTGGAGATCACAAAGTGCTATCGGGCGATACCACAGGGCCACAAAGTGCACAAGTTGTGTTAACGGATCCTACAGTGGATGTTGCTGTGTTAGAAACGGCACGTGGGGGCATCATGCGCGGGGGATTAGCGTACGACGTGGCTGATGTGGGTATTATAACCAATATAGCACTAGATCATATTGGCCAGGATGGGATTACTTCACTTGATGATCTTGTGAATGTAAAGGCATTGGTTGCTGAATGTGTCAAGAGGATCGATGGTGCAGTGATTCTTTCTGCAGATGATCCCACACTTGTTGCACTTGCTCAAAAACTGAAGCAAAACGTCGTATATGTGAGCATAGAGGAAAATAACCCAATTGTTACGCGCCATCTTGCTCGAGGAATGCATGCCTTCTATTTTCGAGACGGTTGGTTAATAGAAGCGGCAGGCGCGCTTGAATGGAAAATCGTAAGAGCAGATGAATTGCCAATTACTCTGCAGGCGACCGCAATGTTTCATGTGGCCAATGCACTGTGCGCTATCGCAGCAGCGCGGCATTTAGGTATATCTCGCAAACGTTGTGCTATGGCGCTCACACAATTTCGTTCAGATTTACACAATTCTGGACGTATTAATATTTTTCGCTTACCTTCTGGAACGCATGTCATTTGCGACTATGGTCACAATCCAGATGGTATTCGGGTGGTAGGTGAGATGGCACAGCGAATCACTGGAAAACGAATTCCCGCTATCGTGGGATTTCCTGGGGATAGAGACGATTCTGTCATTTGCCAATCAGCACATGTAGCTGTGCAATACTTTGAACCATTGTTTATTAAAGAAGATGAAGATAAAAGGGGTAGAAAACCAGGGGAAGTAGCAGCTCTTCTTGCACAGGAAATACGCAAAGTTGCACCTGAAGCCTGTATATTGGTGGAGCTAGATGAGCTTGAGGCATTGCGCAAGGCATTGATAGCACATGGAGATGAGCCATTTATTCTCATGTTTCATGAGAACTTAGATCATATTCGAGAGTTTTTAGTTGGACTTGGTGGGAAGGAAGTTTACGCTTTACCTGAGGTAAAGCCAGTAGCTGCCTTTTCTGCTATGTAGAGTTTTTGGTAAAATGGGAACGCAATACTTCATGCCCTGCGGAAAACGCGGGGCATTTCGTGTTATAGTATTGTGGGGGCGATTGTGCGATGGTATTTGAGAAGGCCCGTGCGAAAATTAACTTAACACTTGATGTGCTAGCTAAACGTCCAGATGGATATCACGATGTAGAGATGGTTATGCAATCTGTAGATTTTTGTGACTATATTTCTCTTACGCCGCGTCTTGACAATCAAATTGTCATTCGAGCAAATGTGCCGTATATTCCAACGGATGAACGCAACCTTGCTTATAAGGCCGCTCACGTACTCAGAATGCACATGGGGATTTTTCGGGGTGTCGAGATTGATATTGATAAGCGAATTCCAGTGGCTGCAGGACTAGCGGGTGGATCTACGGATGCTGCTGCTGTTTTGCGGGGACTTAACCATCTCTGGCAGTTGCATTTGTCTTTAAAAGAACTCAGCCAAATTGGTGAAGAAGTTGGATCCGATGTTCCTTTTTGTATATATGGAGGGACGGCAGTCGTGCGAGGTCGTGGTGAGATTGTCGAACCCGTACCGATACGCCCTGCTTTTTGGGTAGTGCTCGCTAAACCGCCATTGGCTGTTTCTACGGCTGAAATATATGGTGCTCTAGATGTGAGTAGTGTCGATCTACATCCACGTGCAAACAATATGATCTTGGCGTTGCAAAGTGGGGATGTGCAAGCTGTTGCAGATGCAGCGGGGAACGTGTTAGAACCTGTTTGTTTCGCGCTATATCCGGAAACCATCAGAGTAAAGGAACAGTTAGTTCGACTGGGATCACAGGTAACACTGATGTCTGGGAGTGGGCCCACTGTCTTTGGATTATTTGAACGAGAGCAACGTGCCCGCCGAGTGTACAATACAATGCGGACAACATTGAAAGAAGTATACTTATGTCAAACCTGTTAGTTGAGATGAATTCCGTAGAATGGTTGCGGGTACTTTCACATGAGTGATATAGTCGATAAAGGTGTATGACATGATGATGATAGATAGGGGAGAGCGGATATGCGCAGAAGTGAACGGATTGTTCGACTGACCCGTACGCTCATGAATCACCCCGGAGAACCGCTCTCTTTAACTGATATGGCGGATCAGCTTGATGCAGCTAAGTCCTCGTTAAGTGAGGATTTAGCCATTATACGCGATGTCATGGACGAAGATGGTGAGGGAACTCTGCGTACTCAGATGGGTGCATCAGGTGGAGTTCTATTTGAAGTGGATGTTGCATGGACGAAAGCACAAGAGTTTTTGGAGCGTGCGATTGTGCGTCTACGTCAGGGCGATCGTATTTTACCTGGTGGGTATTTATATATGAGTGATGTTTTAGCAGAACCAGACGTCTTGCGAATGGTCGGGAAAATGTTCGCGAAGATCTTTGCGTCAGTTGCTCCAGACATTGTGTTGACCGTAGAAACTAAGGGTATTCCGTTAACCGTGATGACAGCTCAGTACTTACATCGGCCCTTTGTGATTGCTCGCAGAGATCACCGTGTAACAGAAGGATCTTCTGTTAGCGTCAATTATGTTTCTGGATCTGATCGTCGTATTCAAACAATGTCTTTGTCTAAGCGCTCTATTAAGCAGGGTGCTCGCGTATTAATTATCGATGATTTCATGAAAGCCGGCGGAACGGTGAAAGCAATGACTGCGTTGTTAAATGAGTTTGATGCAGACGTTGTGGGGACTGGGGTCTTTATGGAGACGACGGAACCTGAGGGAAAAAAACTCGTGTCAAACTATGTATCGCTTCTGACATTGGCTGAGGTCGATGAGGCAAGGCAATGTATTACGATTGCACCAGGTAATTATTTGCGGGAGACCACTTAAGCAGGATCGTGCATCTTGTTGCAAACTAGACAGAAGGGAAAGATGAATCGTGAAAGAATTACAAGTCATTCAAACCGATAGGGCACCAGCTGCGATAGGACCATATGCTCAGGCCATTAAAGTAGGAAATACAGTATATACATCGGGACAGATTCCATTAACTGCTGAGGGAGAGCTTGTGGAAAACGATGCTGCAACGCAAACTCGGCAAGTTTTTGAAAATCTTCGGGCTGTTCTTGCGGCTGCAGGAACATCATTGAGCCGTGTGGTAAAAACGACTGTTTTTGTAAGTGATCTAAATGATTTTGGCACGATTAATGAAGTATATGCGGAAGCATTTGGTTTGCATCGCCCAGCGCGTTCTACCGTTCAGGTGGCGCGATTGCCACGAGATGCTAAAGTAGAGATTGAAGTGATCGCTAGTTTAGAAGACTGAAAATGTGAATGTCTTTGCTAAATTCTAAAATTTTCGCTTGATTAAGCAGGAATTAGACAAAATATGTGGAATAACTCTGTCAGATACTATATGAGCCTGTTCAAAAAAGGGGCAGGTAAGACCCGCGCAGTGCAAGGAAGCAAGCTAAGAATGTGGACTGAGCGTACGTTTTAGGTACGTGAGCGAGCGTTCTTGGCGCTGACGCTGCCATGCGCCGGGGAGTTCTGACCCCTTTTTGAACAACCTCTATATGTGAGAATATGAGCGAATAGCGATACGTGCGCTGTTCGATCAGTAAACTCACGAGAATTCTGCGGGGTGATAAGGGTGCAGATTACAGATGTTAGGGTACGCAAAGTGTCGGCGGAAGGAAGAATGAAAGCCATTGCCTCGATTACATTTGATGATGAGTTTGTCATTCATGACATCCGGATCATCGATGGAAACGCCGGCATGTTTGTAGCTATGCCTAGTAAAAGAACTCCAGATGGTGAATTCCGCGATATAGCTCACCCCATTTCATCGGTTGTGAGACAACGAATTCAAGAAGCTGTATTAGATCAGTATAACCGATTAGAGGAGCCACCTGTTATTGCAGCGGCAGCTGACTAATTGGATATCATGGTATATATTGTGGGCCGTCACTTCTGATTACAAGGGGTGGCGGCTTTATTATGAGCAGCTATTTTATACGCGATGATTGAAAGCGTCTGTCTGTTTCATGTATAGTGATTACGCACGCTTTACGCATCCCTAGGAAAAAGGGTGACGGGAGGTTTACGTCATGGAAAAAGTCGGTATTATCTTGGCGGCGGGTTTAGGAAAACGTATGAATTCAAAACGTCATAAAGTGGTTCATCATGTATGTGGAAAACCCATGATTGTACATATTGTTGAACAAATGCAGGTTGTTGGATTTGATCGTCTCTTTGTTGTAGTTGGTAGGCTAGAAGATCAAGTTCGCGAAGTACTAGGGGATTCCGTTACGTATGTAAAGCAAAGCGAACAATTAGGAACGGGGCATGCAGTACAACAAGTTGCACCACAACTAAATGCAGATAGTATCACGGTCGTTCTATATGGGGATTGCCCATTATTGCGGCATGAAGAAGTTGAAAGACTGATTGATGAAGCTGTTTCAGCACATGCTACGACTGTCTTAACGGCTGTGGTGGATGATCCATATGGCTATGGACGTATCATTCAAGACGCAGAGGCTAATGTATTGCGCATTGTTGAGGAAAAAGATGCAACATGTGATGAACAGTCCATCTCTGAAGTGAACAGTGGTATTTATGCGTTTCAGACAGGGGAGTTACAAAGAGCTCTTCAAAAGTTGACTGCAGATAATGCACAGGGGGAGTATTTACTCACCGATTGTGTACAACACATTCGCGCAGATCAAGGAATCGTGCGCTCTGTCGTTGTGGCTGATCCGGATGATATCGCAAATGTTAACGATCGCATTCAACTAGCAAGTGTTGAAGCGCGAATGCGACGCAGGATACTGACCCGACACATGAAAAATGGTGTAACTATTATTGATCCAGCAAACACCTATGTAGAATCGGATGTGTTGATTGGACGCGATAGCATTTTGCAACCAGGATGTACGCTGGAAGGGAGAACAGTGATCGGAGAAGATTGCGTGGTCGGTCCACATGTCCGTTTGGTAGATACCGTTATAGGAGATGCCACACATATTGCTTCTTCTGTTGTACTAGAAAGTGAGCTTGGCGATCACGTGAGTGTTGGTCCATTTGCGTATATTCGCCCGGGTAGTCACATTGGGTCTCATGTAAAAGTGGGGGACTTTGTTGAAATTAAAAATTCCATAGTAGGTACCGGTTCGAAGGTTAGCCATTTAGCTTATGTCGGAGATAGTGAGATTGGGCAACGGGTTAACGTCGGCTGTGGTGTAGTGACGGTTAATTATGATGGATTTAGAAAACATAAGACGATGGTTGGGGATGATAGCTTTATCGGTTCTAACGTCAATATCATTGCGCCTGTGAATATAGGGAAAGGCGCCTATATAGCGACAGGCTCAACCATTACTGATGATGTGGCAGATGATGACTTTGCTATTGCTCGTGCAAGACAGACGACTAAACCTGGATATGCAAAAGGGTTGCGTGTCAAATTAAAACGGCTACATGATGAAGAAGCAATGAGGGACGGACGGTGACAAACGTGGAGTATCCAGATCCAAAATTAAAAGTAATTAGCGGTAATGCCAATCCGCAATTAGCACAGGAAATTGCAACTGAGATTGGAATTGATCTTGGATTATGCCAAGTTACCCGGTTTCGCGATGGAGAAGTACAGGTGAAACTAGGGGAAAGTGTACGCGGGTGCCAAGTATATGTCATTCAGCCTACATCTGCACCGGTAAATGAGCATTTAATGGAATTATTGATTATCGTAGATGCGTTAAAAAGAGCTTCTGCACAGAGTATCAATGTCGTAATTCCATACTACGGGTATGCGCGTCAAGATCGTAAGGCGCGGCCACGAGATCCGATTACAGCGAAGCTCATCGCAGATTTAATCCAGACTGCAGGTGTTTCGCGCGTGATATGTATGGATCTTCACGCAGGTCAAATCCAAGGATTCTTTAATGTTCCACTAGATCACTTGTTTGGAATGCCGATTTTAGCCTCTTACTTCATCAAGAAAAATCTTCATGATGTCGTCGTGGTTTCACCAGATTTAGGAGGCGTTACACGTGCGCGCCAATTTGCCGAGCGACTAGGTGCTACGATCGCTATTATCGACAAACGCCGCCCTGAACCAAATGTGGCAGAAGTGATGAATATTATTGGCGATATTGAAGGGCGCACAGCCATCTTAATTGATGATATGATTGATACAGCTGGTACAATTACACTTGGAGCAGAAGCATTATTGGAACGTGGAGCAAAGGAAGTATATGCGTGCTGTACTCATCCTGTGTTATCTTCTCCTGCGATTGAAAGGCTTGCGCAATCTCCTATTAAAGAGGTCGTTGTAACTAATACGATTGCTCTTAAAGATGAACAAAAAATTGATAAACTTGTGGTTCTCTCGGTGGCAAAGATTATGGCTGAAGCCATTTTGCGTGTGAATGAGATGCGCTCTATTAGCGAATTATTTGATTGAGGTGGGGAAGTTGGCCAAATTGATTGTTGGCCTAGGGAATCCAGGTAAAGAATATCAAAAAACCAGACATAACGTTGGTTTTTGGTCAATTGAACAGATTTCAGAGGAACTTCATGTAGCTACACCAAAAGAAAAGTGGCGATCTCTAGTCTCGGAGAGTATGGTACATGGAGAACGCGTCTATTTGGTTCGTCCATTAACATATATGAATGTAAGTGGCGAAGCAGTCAGAGCCGCGATGGATTTTTTGAAATTAGATCGACCCAACGAACAATTACTTGTGATCTATGACGATATGGATCTTCCCGTGGGGAAAATTCGCCTGCGCGAAAAAGGAAGTTCGGGGGGGCATAATGGCATAAAGTCGATTATTTCACACCTAGGAACACAAGAATTTCCGAGAATTCGAATTGGTGTTGGGCATCCTTCTGGAGATGTTCCAATTGTTGATTATGTCTTGTCGCGTTTTGCAAAAGCAGAGTTACCATTAGTCGGTGATGCAGTAGTACGCAGTGCAGAAGCAGCTATAGAATTTTGTAAAACGCCATTTCCTCTTGTCATGAATGCGTTTAATTAATGCGGTAACACCCCATAATACGGAGAGAAAACATTGATTGTGGGGTGTCCGTATTGAAAATGGTGTATCTTTGTAAGTATTGTCATTCTGTGTTGGGTCAAATTGATGCACACCATGCAATGGTTGAGCAATTAGGTTTTTCGATTTTAACGGATGACGAAAAAGCGGATATGATGACCGTAGATGAAGCATTGCAAACTACGTATGTAAAGACGGTATGTGAACATTGTGAAGCTGCGCTACGATATAATCCAGAGTTAATCCTTTCCCATACTCCATTGCAGTAAAGGTGGTTCGCTCGATGCGGATGGTAAACAATTGATGAATCCAATCGACGTAACAGTTGCTAAGATCATAAATAACGGCAAATATGACAGTGCTATTTATACAGGCCTTTTGCTTGATGCAAAGGCCTCTTTGTGCGTCTCATTTTTGTAGTTTGTGTAACCGGGGTGATATCATTTGCAAGAAATTGTCCACTATTTTTCTGAAATTGACGATGTGATGATGCTGCGTAAAGGACTTGTTAAAAAAGGTGCACAACAAGTGGTTGTAGGTCTTGACTCTTCTGCTAGACATTTATTGTACGCATCGCTTGCACTAACGGAAGGTCAAATTGTCATTGTGACACATTCGATGCAAGTGGCTGAAACCATTGTGGCGGAAGTGGGAGAATGGCTAGGAGATTGGCCGATTTACTTATTTCCTGAACGTGAATTGTCTCATAGCGATTTTGTCGCATATAGTCCAGAACTTGCAGCTTTACGTATGGAAACATTGGCTGCACTCCATATGGGGACTGCAAAAGTAGTTGTGACTACGATTCGGGCACTGCGGCAAGCAACACTCCCAAAGTCTGCACTCCATGAGCATTTGTTGCATGTTGTTCTCGGGCAACAGGTAGCACTACAACATATTTTACACACATTAGTATCCCTTGGATATGAAAGAGCGGATATGGTGGAGACACGTGGCCAATTTAGCGTTCGTGGCGGCATTGTCGATGTGTATCCGCTGTTTGGCCAAGCGACGCGACTTGAGTGGTTTGATGATGAAATTGATTCTATTCGATACTTTGACGCAGAAACGCAACGCTCAAGTGATCAAATTAAAGAAGTGACAATTTGGCCTGTTCGTGAATTGATTGCCAGTTTGTCACAGATGACTGCCGTTGCAGATCGCATGGAAGCGGAAATGAATACCTATGTGTCGAAACTCGATGCGGCTGATGTTGCGGAAAATGTACAAAAGCATGTAGGGCATGACATCGCACGCATGCGAGAAGGAATTCACTTTCCAGGACTTATACGTTATGCGAATCGGTTTTATCACGAACATTATGCATTTCAGGACTATATTTCACAGGACGCAGTCATGATTTACGATGAACCATCACGTTTGCGAGAGACGATGGAGCGCATTTCGCGAGAAGAAATGGAGTGGACTACTGCAGCGCTGGAACATGGCGAGATGTTACCTGGATTGATTGATGAGATTTACGTTGATTCGCTGTTTCATGGAAGTTCACAGCGACAGGTGTTTGTCACCTTGCTCCCTAGGCAGATTCCTGGTGCATCTGGTGCTTCTATGGTCAACTTTACGGTGCGCTCGATGCCTTTATTTCATGGGCAGTTGCCCCTATTAAAAACAGAGCTAGGGCGTTTCCAAAAAACACATCAACATGTAGTCTTTTTAGCGGGCAATGAGGAGCGTGCAGAACGGCTATTACACGTTTTAGAGGATTTTTCAATCGATGTTGAGCGAAGAACTCACTTTGATTCGAGGGCAGAATGTCCGACGCTTATGATCGGGGGAATATCCAGCGGTTTTGAATTGCCTGCAGCACGTCTTGTAATCATTACAGAAAATGAGATTTTTGTAAACCGCAGACGAGCTCGTAAGGTGCGTTCAGATGCTTCTGAAGCAACGCGCATTAAAAGTTATCAAGACCTAAATATCGGAGACTTCGTTGTTCACTCCAGTCACGGAATAGCTGAGTACATGGGGATTGAAACACTGGAAATTGGCGGAGTACATCGGGATTATCTCAATTTGCGTTACGCTGGAAATGACAAATTGTACGTGCCTATTGATCAAATTCACCTCATTCAAAAATATTTAGGAAGTGAAGAAAAAGAGCCGCGTGTTCATCACTTAGGTGGCTCAGACTGGACGCGCACAAAAAGCAAGGTACAAAAAACGGTTCGAGATATTGCTCAAGATTTAATCAAGTTGTACGCAAAGAGGGAATCAGCGCCAGGCTATGCATTCAAATCAGACACAGAGTGGCAAAGAGATTTTGAGTCGATGTTTGCTTACGAGGAGACTCCTGATCAGTTACGAGCTATCGAGGACATCAAAAAAGATATGGAAAAATCAAGGCCAATGGATCGATTGCTTTGTGGTGATGTCGGATACGGCAAAACAGAAGTAGCTATTCGCGCGGCGTCAAAGGCTGTATTTGATGGAAAACAGGTGGCTGTGCTCGTTCCTACAACCATCTTGGCACAACAGCATTATGAGACATTCCGGGAACGTTTTGCGGGGTTTCCTGTCACGATTGAAGTTCTCAGTCGGTTTCGCACAAAGGGTGAAACGACAAAGGTACTTGAAGGGATCGAAAAAGGTATTGTCGATATCGTCATTGGCACTCATCGCTTATTGCAAAAAAATATAAAATTTAAAGATCTAGGACTTCTTATCGTTGATGAGGAGCAACGTTTTGGTGTAACGCACAAAGAAAAATTAAAGCAATTGCGAGCTAATGTCGATTGTTTGACGTTGACTGCAACACCGATTCCAAGGACGCTGCATATGTCAATGGTTGGCGTTAGAGATTTATCTGTCATTGAAACGCCACCAGAGAATCGTTTTCCTGTTCAGACCTATGTGGTAGAATATAACGATGCTTTACTTCGTGAAGCGATCGAGCGAGAAATTGGTCGGGGCGGTCAAGTGTACGTATTGTACAATCAGGTAAATAATATTCAGTCGATCGCAGATCGAGTTGCACGACTTGTGCCAGAAGCACGAGTTGGGATTGGTCATGGGCAAATGGCTGAGGATGAGCTAGAACGCGCCATGTTGGACTTTTTACAGGGTGAAACAGACGTTCTTGTGTCGACGACCATTATTGAAACTGGCTTGGATATTCCAAATGTCAACACGTTGATCGTTTTTCATGCAAATCGTATGGGATTATCTCAATTGTATCAGTTGCGCGGACGCGTGGGACGATCTAATCGAATTGCATATGCGTACTTCACTTACCAACCAGATAAGGTACTATCTGAGGTGGCAGAAAAACGGTTGCAAGCAATCAAAGAGTTCACTGAACTAGGAAGTGGATTTAAAATTGCTATGCGAGATTTGGCTATCCGTGGTGCAGGTAATATTCTTGGAGCAGAGCAACACGGCCATATTGGGGCAGTGGGTTTCGATATGTACACAGAGATGCTCGCAGAGGCAGTGCGCGAGTTGCGCGGTGAAGTAGTGGAGGAGAAGGCTGATCCGATCGTTGAGATCACGGTAGATGCCTTTTTGCCAGAGACGTATGTTGCTGAACCTTCGCAGAAAGTAGAGTTGTATAAGAAAATGATTGCTTGTCGTACGCTTGACGAAGTAGCAGATCTTCGCGATGAAATAGAAGATCGTTTTGGTACTATGCCAGAGCAAGTGGAAAATTTACTTTCTGTAGCAAAAATTCGTGCATATGCCATTCAATATGATTTAGCATCCGTAGTAAAAAAGGGCACAGACATTCATATCTCCATACGTCCTGACTCTAAAAAAGGGATTACAGGGGAATCTGTCCTTGAGTTGATTAAGTTATTCCCTAAGCGAATGGGAATGAAGTCAAATAACGGATTATATCTCTTAATGGTCGAAGGTCGCGGCATAGGTGAACAGGATGTATTGCAGATGGTTCTGCGAATTTTAGAGCACTTAGGCAAATTGATGGATAAACAGGAGGAATTGCAAAATGTCCAGTAATAATAAATCAGGTATTAAACGAGCAATGCTTGCACTTACATCTGTGGCTTTTGTTGCTACGCTCGCTGGGTGCGGAACGCAATCAGCGACCAACTCAACGAGTAATCCAAGTGGCTCCACAGTTGTAGCAACATACAATGGGGGGACTGTAACAGCTTCCCAGATGGACAAGCAGATCAAGATTGAGGAATTAACGAATCCTAAACTGACCATTACAAAGACCGTCAAGACGCAAATTATTCAGCAGTATGTATTGTATTTTAAGTTGCTTGCTCAAAAGGAGCAGCAGGCGGGTATTACGGTCCCTCAAAATGAAGTATCACAACAAGTATTGGCAGCTAAACAGTATTGGATTCAGTCACAATATAGTGGTTCTTCTACATCCTTTGATGCTAAGATGCAGCAACTCAACTTAACTGATGCCGATTTGGCTGAATTTATTAAGGCGGGGCTATTATTGGACAAGTATGCAGGCACGCTTGTTAAAACAGTTCCTCTTACCGATCAGCAGCAATATTACAAACAAAATATTGAACAGTTTACGACTGTGACCTTGCGTCACATTCTTGTGAAGACATTACCGCTTGCTCAAAAAATTTACCAAGAGTTGCGTAATGGCGGCAATTGGGACAAACTCGCTAAAGAGTATTCGATCGATACAGGATCAAAAAATGACGGTGGATTGTATCAGAATCAAAGTCCCGCCAATTGGGTTCCTTCGTTTGCACATCACGCTATGACCCAGCCGATTGGCGAGATTGGGAGTCCGTTTAAATCTCGTTATGGATACCATGTCATGGAGGTTATTTCTCGTAAAACAGAGCCCTTTAGCCAAGTGCAATCGGCTATTGCACAACAATTGACTACGCAACAAGAACAAAAGGTGTTACCTCCCCTTTTGTCAGATATGCAAAACAAGGCGAATATCAAAGTTACCTTGTAAAGTTGGTATATTGTATGGAGAATGGGACTTCTGGGGATGAATCTTCAGGGGTCCTTTTTTCCATTATATAACGGCGTGTAATTTGGTAAATTTCCGCGGAATCGGACAAGATAAGGTCAGGCGTAAGAAGCAACCGTCTTAACAGAAAGTGAGGCGTGTCCATTTGAAAGCTACTGGTATCGTAAGAAGGATTGATGACTTAGGGCGGGTTGTCATTCCTAAAGAGATTCGTCGAACATTGCGCATCCGTGAAGGGGATCCACTTGAGATTTTTGTGGATCGTGACGGGGAGGTCATTTTGAAAAAGTATTCACCAATTGGAGAACTTGGTGAATTTGCTAAGGAGTATGCGGAGTCGCTCAATGAAACATTAGGACATATTGCGATTATCTCAGATCGCGATACGATTATAGCGACAGCCGGACCTTCTAAGAAAGAATACTTAGAGAAGCCTGTTGGTCCTGATTTAGAAAAAGTGATGGAAGATCGCAAGATGATCATGTCGATCACGTCGGGAGACGTACAAATTGTAAGGGATAAATGGGAACATGTAGGGTCGCATGTGATTGTCCCCATTATTTTTAATGGAGATCCTATCGGAAGTGTTGCATTAGTAGCTCGCGATGAAGTAACTAAAATGGGTGAAATCGAGCAAAAATTGGCGGAAACAGCAGCTGGGTTCCTTTCTAAGCAAATGGATCAATAAATTGGATCGTCGGTAAGTGGCATTAGGACTTATTACTTAGGAGCATGAATGTAATGCTCCTTCTTTGTTTATCTAAAACTCGTATAACTCAGACCCTGTCCCAGTATACTCGTCATATATCAGTTCTTGGACAGGAGCGGATTTTGACGTGTCTTCTACCTCAAGTAAAACATTCCTGCGCGGTGCGTTGGTATTAGCAATTGCTGCCATGATATCGAAAATGCTGGGATCGGTATATACCGTGTTGTTGCAAAACGTGATTGGCGATAGTGGCATGGGGTTATACCAGATGGCTTATCCCATCTATGCTACATTGCTTGTCATATCAACTGCAGGGTTTCCCGTTGCAGTATCAAAATACGTGAGTGAGTATACTGCGCTTGGCGATGTAGCATCAGCGAAAAAAATTTACCACGTTTCCTTTGCTTTATTGTCCGTAGTAGGATTTCTTTGCGCAGTGAGCTTGTACCTATCTGCAGGCTTCTTTGCACGGATTTCAGGTGATCCTAAGGCCATTTACGCGATTCAGGCGATTGCCCCAGCATTATTTGTGGTTCCTGCTATGAGCACGATGCGCGGCTACTTTCAAGGATGGCAGATGATGAATCCAACTGCCGTATCGCAGGTGGTCGAGCAGTTTGTACGTGTAGCTACAATCCTCATCGGTGCGTATGTAGTTTTACACTTTGGGTTTGGCGATGCATTTGCGGCGGCTGCAGCTGCTTTTGGTGCTGTAAGTGGTGGAATTGCTGGATTTCTCGTGATGGCCTATTATTTCTGGCGTTATCGCAAAAAAGCGGAGGACGGCGGCTCTAAGCGATTTCAAACAAAACAAGTCACAAAAGTTCATGTGCCACTAAGTACTGTGCAGATATTAAAGCGTTTACTGTACTATGCGATACCGGTAAGCTTAGGTGCACTTGTCATTCCTCTTACAAGTAATGTGGATGCGTTGACCGTTACGAATCTCTTGAAGCAAGAGGGGTTATCCCAACTTGCTGCGACGCGTGATTTTGGGTTGCTTGCGGGACGGGCTTTTAAACTGATGATGTTACCTGCTGCATTAGCCGGCTCTATTGGTACTGCGCTTATGCCATCTGTCTCGCAGGCGAACGCTTTACGGCAAGAGCAAGACACGTCAACGCGCATTCTTCTTGGCATGCGTGTAGCCATACTATTCTCACTCCCCGCTGCAGTTGGACTATTCATCCTCGGCAAACCAATTGATATTGCATTATTTCAAAATTCTGCAGGTTATCATAGTATTGAGATTCTTGGTGCGGCTACATTTTTTAGTAGTGTACAAATAGCACTTGCTGCTAGTTTGCAAGGATTGGGTGCTGTTTATATTCCGTTACGTAGTTTACTAGTTGGCACGATACTAAAAGTTGCGTTAAACTTTCTATTAGTTCCGCATTTCGGTATTGATGGGGCGGCAATCGCGACTACGGTCAGTTATACTGTAGCTGCAGCGATGAATTTCATGAGTCTTAGGAGGCTTGTGGGTCCTTCGATTTCGATGACTAAGATGTTATGGAAACCAGCATTTGCGACTTTTGTTATGGGCGCATTTACTTTTGCTGTCTATCGTCAATGGGATCATCTTGGCTTGTCAGTTGACCCTCGCATAGACGCATTTTTGGTGACTGCTGTCGGAGTGAGTGTGGGCATTGTCGTCTATGTATTCATGTTAGTTGTTGCAGGTTCAGTAACGGCAACAGAGCTAAGTGCAATGCCAAAGGTTGGAGTACCTTTAGTGCGGTTCTTTCGTCGCATGGGCATGATTGCGTGATATGGGGGATTCGTGTGGGTGTTATCACTATTGTGGGGCTTGGTCCTGGATCGGTAGAAGGACTACCTTATGGGACGTTACAGCGGTTGAAGTCAGGTATGCCTGTATATTTACGAACAGCGCGGCACCCAGTGGTGTCGTTTCTTGATGAGCAAGGAATTCCCTATGAGGCGTTAGATTATTTTTATGAACAAGCAGAGACATTTGCAAAAGTATATGAGTCGATTGTGGAGCATCTGTTACATCAAGTGGATAGTGTAGGTCAATTGATGTATGCAGTTCCAGGTCATCCGGCCATTGCGGAGCGGACAGTGAGTCTGTTAGTACAACAGGCGAGCGAGCATGGACATCAAGTTGTATTTGGACAAGGGCATAGTTTTCTAGATGATGTGTTGCTGAGACTTGGCATAGATCCAATCGAGGGGCTTGTCTTCATTGATGCAAGTGATACGGATTCTGCGCATCTCAATCCGCGTATGCATACGATGATTGTGCAAATGTATAATCGCGAAAAGGCAGCAGATGTAAAGATTGCATTATCAGAAGTATATGGGGATGAATATGTAGTTACGGTCGTTCGTGCGGTGGGGCTAGAAGATGAAGAAGTCGTGCAGTTGCCACTCTATCAACTCGATCGTGTTGCAAGTATAGATCATTTGACCACCGTATATGTCCCACCTGTAGTCGAACATCTGGAGGAGCTAGGCGAGTTTTCTGCTCTGCTTGAGATAGTCGCACATCTGCGCTCCCCTGAAGGTTGTCCATGGGATATGGAGCAAACTCATGAATCATTGATCCCGTATGTGTTAGAAGAAGCGTATGAAGTGGTTGATTCGATTCAAAAAGGCGATATGGATGGTGTGATGAAAGAGTTAGGAGATCTACTGCTGCAAGTTGCTTTGCACGGTCAGATCGGCACTGAAGAAGGGTATTTTACAATGCGCGATATCATACGGGCTGTGTCTACAAAACTCATTTTTCGACATCCACATGTATTCGGGCAAGATGAGGCAAAAGATGTTGGAACGGCTATTGAGAACTGGGAATACATGAAGAGTTTAGAAAAAAGCGATGATCAATCTAAACAATTGGTATCGATTTTGGATCAAGTTAAATATGCACAACCGCCGCTTCGCGAGAGTGTCAAATTACAACAAAAAGCAGCTGAAGTTGGGTTTGATTGGCCTGATATACAGGGAGCTTTATGTAAATTACGCGAGGAATTAGATGAGGTGATTGAAGCCGCATCTGTAGTACAACAGAAAGAAGAGATTGGTGATCTGTTATTCTCGGTCATTAATGTCGCAAGGCATCTTTCCATCGATCCAGAAGTGGCATTACAGGCGGCAAACAAGAAATTTAGGACGAGATTTCAGGAGGTCGAACATCAGTTAGCGGAGAAAAATTGGTCGTTTTCCGATTCTACCCTTGATATTCTCGAGGAATTTTGGCAAAATGCGAAAGAAAGGGAGACATTGTAGCAGGAGTTCTCTTATTACTTCACGAATAGTGACCAATGAAAATACCGCCTTTGAAAGGGGCATACGGTTTTATGAATAAAGTGGACTTGATTAACAAGGTAACAGATAAAACACAATTAAAGAAAAAGGACATTGAAGTAGCGATCAATGCCATGCTTGAATCGATCTCAGAAGCTTTAGCAGAGGGAGATAAAGTGCAATTAATTGGTTTTGGTACTTTTGAAACGCGTAAGCGCGCAGCGCGTAGTGGGCGCAATCCACAAACAGGAGAAGTAATCTCCATTCCAGAATCACTAGTGCCTGCATTTAAACCCGGGAATAAACTCAAAGACGTGACTAAGTAAATGCGAGTAGATAAGTTCCTTAAGGTATCACGGCTTATTAAACGCCGTACCTTAGCTAAAGAAATATGTGATAGTGGTCGAGTTGAAGTCAATGGGAGAACGGCTAAGGCGGGTACTGAGGTGAACGTGGGAGATCAACTCATGATACGCTTTGGCCAACGCATTCTAACCGTTTCGATCGATAAAATAGTAGAGCAGATCCGTAAAGAAAATGTGCTTGAACTGTATACTGTGGTAAAAGATGAAAAACGACCAGGCTCGGGCAATGGAGCATATGACGATGACGAAGACGATCTAGATGACTAGATCGTCTTTGTTCTATTTTGGCGAGAAAAACCATATGGTGATGTATCTAAGTCGTACAGGCTCTGACGTACCACAGGAGGTGGCAACAAGGTGCCAGATGAACGGCAGCGTAGAGAAGTAGAAAAACATCAGGTTCTCGTCGTGAACCGTAAGTATGCAGAGGTGACGGGAGTCATCAATATTGAATCGTTTGATGTGAGAGAATTTGTACTACAAACGACGAGTGGCATGCTTGCTATTCGCGGGGAAAATTTACACATTAAAGCACTTAGCCTGGAGAATGGGTTGGTGTCCATTGAAGGGACAATGTTTGACTTTGCCTATTTTGACGAGGGGTCAAGCACGGCTCAAAAGGCAAAAGGCTTGCTTGGAAAAATATTTAAGTAACCGGGGATGAGTATGGAACTTCAAGCGCAATATGCCACGGCCATATTGATGAGCGTCGCTGGGGCGACGCTCGGAGCAGTGTATGACATGTATCGAACCTGCATAAAAGAATGGCGTTTTTTACGAATATATTCGTCGCTGCTTGACTTATCATTTTGGGGATTTGCGGTACTATTTGTATTTACATTATTGCTAGGTGCAAATGATGGAGATGTGCGGATTGTTGTGTTTGTTTTGCTCTCGCTAGGTTGGCTCGTGTATTACTACACTGCACATGCACTCGTAGTAGCTAGTACCCGCCTTGTTGTTCGCGTATTGTATCAGGTAATACGGTTTATATATCGGATGTTTGTTATCGTGTTTGTTATGCCTTTAGTCTACGTGTTTAAGGTGTTTGTCTATGTCTTGCATGTGTTGGACGGCGTTTTGTTGATGGTAGAACCTATCATTGTGTGGCCTGTGATCAAGACGGGCGATGGGCTACTGCTCACAAATCGAGGTATTCAAAAAATTGTTCTACCTTGGTGGAAAAAAGGGAAGGATAACGGCATGCGCATGGCGAATCAATATAAGACAATCATCGTAGGTTGGTTACAGCCTAGTCGACCAAACGATGAAGATCGGGATGACGAAGACGAGACATAGGGGCAGGTAACATGGAACGAGAACTCGCAACGAAAGTTGTACGCATGGAGAAGCCATCTAAACGGAAATTCCCCATTAAACTGCGTCATGTAATTGTACTTGCATTTGTAGTTTGGGGCGCCTATACATATCTGTTTGTACAACGCCCATTATTGGAGCAAGAAGCGATGACAAAGGCAAAGGTTGCTGATCAGGTGAGTGCTGCCACACAAGAGTCACAGCAGCTTGCACAAGAAGTAACTGCACTACACTCCAACCAGTACATTGCGCAGTTAGCTGAGCGCAAGTACAATTTAATTCAACATGGGGATATATTGTTCACGACAACTCCGCCAGAGGCGAATTGAGTTCTCCTTGACACATTTTTCAATCCTCCGCTATAATCTGTAATATAGATGTGATGTTAAGAGGGGGCTCTTTCGCTTTTATGTCGATTGAACTGGGCAGCAAATTGGAAGGTAAAGTGACGGGCATTACACATTTTGGTGCATTTATTTTATTGCCAAGTGGAGAAACAGGTCTCGTTCACATCTCAGAAATTGCCGATTCATACGTACGGGACATTAATGAACATTTGAAGGTTAATGATCCAGTTACTGTAAAGGTCATCAATGTTGACAATGGCAAGATTGGATTGTCCATTCGTCAAGCTGCGGATAATCCTGTACCGCAAAGACCGCAAAGGCCTCAAAGACCAAGGAATAATGAACGTCCGGTTGGAAGGCAAACTTTTGAAGATAAGATGTTGAGATTTATGAAAGATAGTGAAGATCGATTGCAAGCGCTCAAACGTAGCGAATCAAAAAGAGGCGGCAGAGGCGGTCGAAGAAGTTAGTTTAAAGGTAGCCTCGGCATGCTAACAGGCCCAACTTTATGGACTTGCAAAAGAGCTGTAGCACTTTATTTCATTTTACATGATCGAGATATAAAGGAACGCGCCGACTCACACATTGGTCGGCGCGTTCCTTTATAGTGCCTTTTTGAACAA
Source organism: Sulfoacidibacillus ferrooxidans (assembly GCF_022606465.1). NCBI lineage: Bacteria > Bacillati > Bacillota > Bacilli > Caryophanales > Alicyclobacillaceae > Sulfoacidibacillus > Sulfoacidibacillus ferrooxidans. The sequence continues at coordinate 870,644 of NZ_JALBUF010000001.1, read as the reverse complement.
CCTCTTATAGTTAATTGATCTGATCCAACCCATCTACCTGCGTCGTTCGCCGATATTTATAATACACGCGGTTTAACATGAGCACAGAACGTTTATCCCCATCTCGAAACGCCCGCAGGAGTTGGTTTTTAAGCCAATTCGGCATGATGAGCATCCCCTCGTTAACCATGGATACCCTACTATACGCTAGTGCTGCGCAATTGCCCCAAATAGACAAGGGTAACGTTTGCTTGCGCGAATAGTTCAAGTGCATATGGATCGATATGATATTCCTCCGCATAAATCACTTTTGCAATGCCAGCTTGAATAATCTGTTTTGTGCACTGTAGACAAGGAAAATGAGTGACGTAAAGATCTGCATCGCGCGTACTAACCCCAAACTTTGCACACTGTAAGATAGCGTTGCTCTCAGCATGGACTGTGCGAATACAGTGGCCATCCACGACTTTACAACCTACATCGATACAATGAACATCCCCTGCAACACTGCCATTATACCCAGAGGCGATGGTTCGCTTTTCACGTACAATCACAGCCCCTACTTGTTTGCGATTACACGTGCTCCGAGTCGCTACTAGTGAAGCCATTTCTATAAAATATGCATCCCATGGTTTTCGCATACAATCGATCCTTTACTCTGTAAATTGACAACATGTCGATTCTTAGTATCACCTCAAACGACAGCAGGTGCAATGGATAAGTGAATTTGTCGGGCAATCTGATTATTTGACGCGAATTGCCGATGATTTTGTCGGTAAATTTGTTGTGTTTATATACAGGCTTTGACAAAGTTCGCTTGCTCGTCCATCTACAATAAAGCTATTCTATTATCCTATGATCGGGTGGTGCGATTTTATGCATTCGAAAAGCAAACAAAAGGGCAAGGGCATATATGGTATGCGTCCGCCTATTCATTTGGTATCTGCCACATCTGAGTCTCGGGCTCATACACTTCCCCCGCAGACAGATTTTTCGCAAGCAGAGCCCAAACGATTGAATCAACATTTGGTGCGTATTCGCTTTATGCTCATCGCGCTTGTCGTCGGTTATTTAATGGGACGAGCGGTGATTCTTGATTCGCTAACACCGTTTGCTCTTGCTGGGTATGCTGTATCACTCAATCTTCGCAAGGGTACATCTGTTTGGGTTGGAACTGGGTTGCTACTAGGATCCATCTCAGCCATGTCGGCAGGTGCAAATCCCTTATTATTACTGGCTATGCTGGTGAGTTATCGACTTTTAATTTACTTTTTCACACGTGTGGATCGCATCGATGTTCATGCTATACCATTTTTGGTGTTTGCAGTGGATGCTGGATTTCGCATCGGGTTTGTACTGCCAACACCACATTTGACACTGTATACAGTCGGAATGGCTGTGGTAGATGGCATTCTTTCCTTTCTTCTCACACTAATGTTTTTACAACTCCCCCCGTTGCTTAGTTCTGCTCGGGTTCAAAAACAGTGGCAAACGGATGAAGTGATTGGCATGGTCATATTACTCGCCTCATTGATGACTGGGTTAAAAGGCGTGTCTATTCATGGGATATCCCTTGAAGGTGTATTTGCGCGCTACCTAGTAGTCGTTTTTGCAGCTGTAGGTGGAGCTGGGATAGCGGGGACAGTGGGTATTGTCACGGGAGTTATCCTCTCTCTTGGTGCATTAACCATGAGCCCTTTAATTGGCATTCTTGGATTCGCAGGTGTTTTAGCAGGAATGCTGCGTGAGGGAAAGCGGTTTTTAATTGGAATTGGATTTCTTGTTGGTTCTGCTATATTAGCTCTCTATTCTTCTCATCCTGCCAGCGCACAGCAAAGTTTGATCTTATCAGCTATTGCCGTGGCCCTCTTTTATATCACACCTAAACGCATGTTTGAAGCGTTAGCGCGGGTCACTCCAGGCACGACGAATCACACATTGCGTCAACAAGAGCACGTCCGCCGCATTAAGTCGATGATGACCAAACGAATTGAAGAGGTAGCTACTGTATTTTCAGAACTTGGAGCTTCTTTTTCTAGTGCAGTGGAAACCCCTTATCGTACACAAGATGTGACAGATCATGCAATTGAATTTACTAAAAGTGAAATATGTGCATCTTGCCGACGGTTTGAGCGATGCTGGAAAAGAGAGGAGGAGCATACAGCGGCAGATTTTAAGGCAGCGTTGCATCAACTTACAGTAGATGAGGAATTGACATTACAAAATGTTCCAAAAGAGTTATATAGTCGATGTATCAAATTAGAACGACTTTTACCTGCGCTACAACGCGCAGAGATATCTTCAACCAGAGAGCACACGCTGCTGCGCCAAGTGCGAGAAAGTCGCAAGTTAGTCGCATCTCAATTGGCTGGTGTAGGTGTCATCATGCGTGATTTAGCGAGTGAGATCGAACGTGAAGAAGGGGCGAGCCGTAAACAAGAGTCTCAGATTATGGCCGCCCTTGCCAAACTTGGGCTCGAGGTACAGGGCATAGACATCGTTTCATTGGAAGAGGGGAAGGTGGAGATTGAAATACTCGAAATGCATCCTTCAGGCCATAATGAGTGTGGAAAATTAGTTGCACCGTTGTTGTCTGAAGTGCTAGGAGAAACGATTACTGTGAAGAAGGCAGAGCCATCTCCAGATGGTTCTTATCAGGTCGTTACACTAGCATCCGCGAAGCGGTTTCAAGTGAGCTCAGGATTTGCTAGTGCTGCTAAAGATGGAACTTTGCAAAGTGGGGATTTCTTTAATGTCGTCGATGTTGGGAACGGACGGTATGCACTAGCACTTAGTGATGGGATGGGCAATGGTGAGCGAGCGCATAGTGAATCGAGTGCCGCTGTCACGATTGTGCAGCAGCTTTTAAAGGCTGGGTTCGACGAGAGTCTAGCGATCAAAACGGTCAATTCAGCTTTGCTCTTGCGGTCTGATCAAGAAATGTATGCAACTCTTGACTTAGCCGTGATCGATCTCTATACGGCTCAAACGGAATTTCTTAAAGTAGGATCTGTACCAAGTTATATTAAGCAAGGGAAGTTTGTGAGTGCATTACATGGGCATAGTTTACCTATAGGAATTTTGTCGCAAATTGAGGTTCAGACAGAGCGGATTCCTCTTTCAGAAGGAGATATGGTGGTCTTTATGTCAGATGGCATTTTAGAGGCTGTATCGCATTTACAGGATCCTGATCACTGGATTGCTCGACAACTAGAACGGTTTGATTCAGATGATCCGCAAATCATTGCAGATTTACTGTTAGAGTCATCTGTACGAGCGGCTGGAGGGCTAATTAAGGATGATATGACGATTCTTTGCGCTAAAATTGAAACATTCAAACCAGAGTGGGCAACCATACACTTGCCCGATTTACCCACCATTCGAAATCGCAAGGGGCGTGCGCGAGCAAAAACACCTGAGCCGCCAAGGCAATTAGTTCAAGTATAGGGAATACACTCCTCATAAAAGGGGAACACTAGCAGTTAACCCGTTTTGCGAGGAGTGATCGCTAGTGTGGACAGATGTTATGCTTAGGCAAATATTGTTAATTACAGATGGTTGTTCAAATATAGGAACAGATCCAGTCTATGTGGCGCAGACGGCACATGAACAAGGGATCACGGTCAGTGTGATTGGCATTTTGGATGATGGTGCACTGGGAGAACAAGGTCGACGAGAAGCGGAAAACATCGCACAAGCAGGGGGCGGAATGTGCCGCATTGTTCGTACCTCTGATCTATCACACACGATGCAAATGGTCACGCAGCGTACGATGCAACTTACTTTACAGCAGGTGGTCAATAAGGAACTGCGGCAGATTATGGGGCATGATCAAGATGCGTTACCTCCAGATGTTCGAACAAAGGTCGCTCGGATGGTGGAGACAGGAACAGAAGAGGTGGATCTTCATATTGCTCTTGTGGTCGATGTTTCGGCCAGTATGACAAATAAAATGCCATCTGTACGAGAAGCGATCAGGGATCTGGAATTTGGGTTATTAGCTAGAGGCGGCAAACATCATGTAGTGGTAGTAACCTATCCTGGCTTGTCAGGTGAAGACGCTCAAGTGTTGCGTTTTGAAGGATCTAGTGTAGCTGACGCTGTAGGTGCGATGCGTGCAGGAGGAAACACCCCTACAGGTCCTGCCTTGTTACTCGCAGTGCGAGCCATGCAAGATCTTCCTCTACAAAATCAATCGCGTATAAAGCGAAATTCTGCAGAGGATGAGGAAGGACGCATGAGACATTATGTCGTTTAATATGCGGGCGGAAACGGATCCGCCCGATATACAAAAAAACAGCGTATTGAATGGACGGTGGAGTGGCGAAACCTATCGCATCATTCAACACTTGGGCACCGGAGCCAATGGAAAGGTCTATCTAGTTTGGCGTAGACAAAGTAGAGTTGCGCTTAAAATAGGTGTTGATGCAACCGCTATTGCACTTGAATATGAGCATTTACGAGAGATTGCTGAAAAAATAAATAACGCAGGAGTCGTTCCTGAATTATTTGAATTAGAAGATGTTGTTGTACATGGAGTCACCTATCCAGTACTCGTCATGGAGTGGATTGATGGCGTAGATGTTGAACAGTTTGTATTACAACGCGGAGATCTATGGGTTGCCGTCTGCTTATGGAAAATCATTCGCCTCATTGATACCCTTCATCAACAGGGTTTCGTTTTTTGTGATATAAAACCTGGTAATCTCCTCTTTGACCTTCAGTCTGCAGAACCTCGCCTTGTTGATTTTGGTGGGGTTACACCTATCGGACAAGCTGTTCGAGAATTCACAGAGATGTACGATCGCGCTTGGTGGGGGCGAGGATCGCGCAAGGCGGACGTAGCTTATGATACATTTGCTTGCGCCATGCTTGGTATGCAGTTAGCTTGTCCCATTTCGAAGGGAGAGTTGGAACGATTGCAAAAGAAAAGTCCTAATGAGCGCAGTGCATTTCTAGATCAACGTCTACACACCACTTGGAAGCAAGATGACTTGCGTATAGCTCTGCAACCTGCACTAAGTGGAACTGCACGTTTAGCTTCCTTGCGCATTGCACTTGCCCCCTTATTACAGCGCACTGCACATCCCACAAAAACAGAAAGAGTTGCAATTCATGATGGAAGATTGAATAGACGAAGGCGATTTGATGCAACGGATTGGGGGCTATTGGTGTCGGTATTGGCCTTTACACTGGCCATGTGTACCTTATGGTGGATTGGCACTTTATAACTTATATCATTTATAATGTCGGTGTACTAGAAATTAATCCCGGATGGGAGGACCAGCTGTGGATGAAGAACGTGTACTCCGATTATGTATGCAGACAGGGCATCTCTTGCTTCGTTATGGTGGAGAGACATCCCGTGTCGAGGAAACGATGGCACATATGGCTAGAGGTGCAGGTGCTCCGCCAGACAGTGTACAAAGTTTTGTTACTCCCACGGGAATATTTATATCGATTACAACTGATAAAGGGACGTTTACACACTTAACCCGCGTGATAGGACCTGCTAGTATGAATCTCGACAAAGTGACACTCTTAAATGATTTGTCCCGTCGATTTCAGCGTGGTGCCTGTACAGTCGATCAGGCATTTGCAGAACTTGTGCGCATCGAACAGGCACCTTCTGTATACCGCCACTGGGTACAAATGATTGCAGCTGCATTGTCTAGTGGCAGTTTTACTGTTATCTTAGGCGGTACAGGAACAGATTTTCTGTGGGGGGCACTGGGTGGTTTTTTGGCACAGGAAACCACTCGATGGTTAACGCGGTATGCTCCGCGATTTTTTTCTGTCTTACTGGCGTCTTTGTTAGGAGCATTAATTGCTGTTTTTAGTAGTGCTATGGGCTTTGCACACGATGAAGGGGCCATCATTATTGGAGCTATTTTGCCATTGCTTCCGGGCCTAGCTGTGACCAATTCGATTCGCGATCTACTTGCAGGAGATCTTTTGTCTGGTGTCGCGCGCGGTGCAGAGGCGCTTTTTACCTCTGTGGCAATTGCTATTGCTGTGGCGATAGCAATTGGAATTAGCCCTCGCATCACTTAAAAGATGACGAGAAGAAGATGGACGTGGAGGGCGGTGTAGAATGGATGTATTATTGAGTATCGTGGCGACGATAGCATTCTCGATTTTATATCAAATTCCACGCAAGGCAATCATCCCAGTTGGCATACTAGGTATGGTTGCAGAACTATTTATGATAGGTGCTCAAAAGGAACATGTCGGAGAAGTTGCTGCAAGTTTTGCTGCTAGTTTGACGATATCACTTCTAAGTGAGGGGTTTGCACGAACATTGCGAATGCCTGTTACTATTTTTGCAGTCCCAGGGATTATCGTGCTAGTACCCGGTATGAATGCCTATCAAACTATGAAGGACTTTGTGACACATCACTATATTTCAGGAATCGCCATGGGAACGGAGACCGCACTTATTGCAGGTGCGCTTGCTTCAGGGCTTGTCATGGTGGGAGTGCTTGCTCGCTCTGTTTGGAGGCCACGTAACCATGTCCATTGAAGAGCAGGTAGGGAAAGTACTACGGTTGTTGCTCGACAGTTCTTGTGGGCCGTTTGACGCTGTGATCGCAGGAATAAGTGGTGGGGTGGACTCCATGGTTCTGTGCGATGTATTGGATTGTTTGCGAAGTACAAAGCCCTTCCCCCTTGTTATCTGTCATGTACATCATGGGTTGCGAGGAGAAGAAGCAGATCGAGATGCACAGATGGTTAAGGAATTTGCAGAAAAAAGAGACCTTCCGGTTACGATAGAATATGTTGAGGTACCTTCGTCAAGACAAGCGGGAGAATCTGTTGAAATGGCAGCGCGACGATTGCGCTACGATGCATTTCAACAGGTTGCAAATGCATATGGCCGATGCATGATTGTCACTGCACATCATGCCAATGATCAAGCAGAAACACTGTTGGATCGGTTATTGCGTGGTACAGGCCCTTCTGGACTACGTGGTATGCGAGAAACACGTAAATTAGGTAGGCATATCTTAGTACGTCCGTTGCTTACAATATATAAGGACGACTTAATGAACTATGCGAATATGAGACGTATTGAGTATGTCGAAGATTCCACTAATCGAGATGTTCGCTTTAAACGCAATCGAATTCGGCAAGAATTACTTCCTTATCTTCGTGCATCGTTCAATCCGCAGATTGATCGAACGCTTGTGCAGTTGGGCAATATTGTTGCTGAGGAGGATCAATATCTAACAAATGTCGCACGGGATCATGCATTAGCTCTCGCTTATCGTGAAATGGAAGGCGTATCAATTTCTCTTAGTGGATTGCAACGGATACCATTCGCTTTACAACGACGTGTCATTAAATTAGTATTAGAGGGTATAGATGAACATGTTGCATGGCACTTTGCGGATATTGAGGCTATTCTGGCTTTGGTTCACTCGCAACGCAAGAGTCGTACCGTGCTTGCGCATGGCTGGATTGCTTCTTCCGCGTTTGATATTCTACATATTGGACGATTGATGTCCCAAAGCGAGTCAAAGGAATTTTCGTGGAATCCATTTATCGTGGATTATCCCGCTGTTTTTTCCTTTCGCCATTTTTATTGGCAAGTTGAAGCGAGAGTGATGGAACGACCGGGTGCGTTTCCCGCTACGCATTGGGAGGCATTCTTTGCATTTGATGAGGAGGATCGATTTATTTTCCGCCCTTTTGTGCAAGGTGATCGCATAGAGCCGCTAGGGATGAAAGGGAGTAAACTTGTCTCAGATCTATTTGTCGAGGGGAAAGTAATGAGAGAAGTTCGATCGATGTACCCCTTGTTGACAACGGCTGCTAATGAAGTGTTATGGGTACCTGGACTCAGTCGTAGTCGAAGCCTGTTGGTGAATCAGAAGTCGTCACTTGTTTTACATGTTGTTCTTAGCAAGTAGGATTTTTCGCTAAATAGAAAACAGTGTATTGTAAGACGCTAGGGAGGAAGGATATTGAGGGAGGATCTTCAAGAACTTTTGTTTTCCGAAGAACAAATTCAAGCGCGTGTAAAACAGATGGGAGAACAAATTGCAAAGGATTATCAAGGGGAAAATCCTATTGCAGTATGCGTTCTAAAAGGTGCAGTATTATTTATGGCAGATTTGATTCGATATATGGACATTCCGCTGGAGATTGATTTTATCGCAACATCTAGTTATGGTGCATCTACTAAGTCGTCTGGTGTCGTTCGCATCTTGAAGGATTTAGATCGCTCAGTGGAAGATCGCCATGTGTTGATTGTTGAGGACATTGTCGATAGTGGGTTGACGTTAAGTTACCTCCGCGATTCACTTTTGCGTAGAAATGCACTGTCGGTGAAGATTGCAACTGCCTTTGACAAGCCGGACGGTCGTACGGTGGATATTACGCCTGATTACAGTGGATTTGTAGTGCCTAATCGCTTTATTGTAGGATACGGCCTTGATTATGCAGAACGCTATCGCAACCTACCTTATGTGGGAGTTCTAAAGCCTGCAGTATATGAAAAGAATTAAAGTGAACGATAAAAACGTGTCAGAGCTTTGACTCATGTCGCGTATAGGTGCTTTTTTGGCAGTGAGTATGTTACAATATTCCCGCCTTAACCGAGAGGAGGTTAGGAATGAGACGCTTTTATCAAAGCGCAATCTTCTATGTGCTCATCCTGTTAGTCATTATTGGCGTTTTGCAATATATCATGTCGGGGACGCAGCAGAAGACACAACTGACATGGAGTCAGTTTGTTTCAGATGTGCATAATCATGAGATTCGTAGCCTGTATGTGACGGCGGATGGCGCCACATTGCAATTGGATGGCACGCTAACAGACAACACCCAGTTTACCTCTCGGGCGTTATATAGCGATCAAATCGTATCGCAAATTAGCCAGTTACCTAATGTGACGATTAGTGCGCCACCAAAGGAATCATCTTGGCTAAGTTTCTTGAGTACGATTGTTCCGTTCTTGTTAGTGTTTGTGTTAATTTTCTTTTTGTTCAACCAAGGTCAAGGCGGCGGCAATCGCGTCATGAATTTTGGGAAGAGCAAAGCGAGGTTATACTCAGAAGAGAAGAAGCGCGTAACGTTTAATGATGTGGCAGGAGCAGATGAAGAGAAAGCAGAACTTGTAGAAGTAGTTGACTTTTTACGAGATCCACGCAAGTTTACAGCGGTTGGTGCACGAATACCAAAAGGTGTTTTGCTTGTTGGTCCACCAGGAACAGGAAAGACGTTGCTGGCACGGGCTGTAGCAGGTGAAGCTGGGGTTCCCTTCTTTAGTATTAGTGGATCAGACTTTGTAGAGATGTTCGTAGGCGTAGGGGCTTCGCGTGTTCGAGATTTATTCGAAACAGCAAAAAAGAATGCGCCGTGTATTATCTTTATCGATGAAATCGATGCAGTTGGACGCCAGCGTGGCGCCGGTCTTGGTGGTGGACACGATGAACGCGAGCAAACATTAAATCAGTTACTTGTTGAAATGGATGGGTTTGCAGGCAATGAAGGTATTATTATGATTGCCGCAACCAACCGACCAGATATTCTCGATCCTGCTTTATTGCGTCCAGGACGGTTTGATCGGCAAATCACGGTTGATCGGCCAGATGTTCGTGGGCGAGAGCAAATTTTGCGAGTTCATTCTCGGAACAAACCCCTAAGTAAAGACGTGGCATTAGATATTGTAGCTAAGCGTACACCTGGATTTACAGGGGCAGATCTTGAAAATGTCCTCAATGAAGCAGCACTACTTACTGCTCGAAAAGATAAAACAGTGGTCGAAATGGTAGAAGTAGACGAGGCTATTGACAGGGTGATTGCAGGACCTGAAAAACGGAGCAAAGTGATCAGCGACAAAGAAAAGAGATTGGTTGCTTTTCATGAAGGTGGACACGCCGTAGCGGGGTACTTCCTGAAATCCGGCAATATGGTTCATAAAGTGACGATCATTCCTCGTGGGATGGCTGGTGGATATACCGTATCTCTACCTAAGGAAGACCGCAGTTTTATGACGAGAGAAGATATACTTGATCAGGTAGTAGAACTACTGGGCGGGCGAGTGGCTGAGGAGATTGTTCTTGGCGAAATCAGCACTGGTGCATCCAATGATTTAGAGCGCGTGACGTCTGTTGTTCGTCGTATGATTACTGAATTTGGGATGAGTACAAAACTTGGACCCATGCAGTTTGGTCACCGACAAGGACAGGTATTTTTAGGACGTGATTTCTCTAGTGAGCAGAACTATAGCGACGCGATCGCTTATGAGATCGATCAAGAGATGCGCCGATTGGTTGATGAATCTTACGAACGTACGCGTACGTTACTCACTGAACACAGGGCACAGTTAGACCTCTTAGCGCACACCTTACTTGAAAAAGAAACATTAGATGGCGAACAAATTCGTCAGTTGATGGAGTACGGACGTTTGGTTGATGAAGGGGAAGATGGCGGTCCAAAGATTAAAATTGGAGGACGTGGATTTGGCGATGATCCCACTCCTAGCCTTTCCTAATGATGTGAAGTGACTATGTTTCGATAAAATAGGTATACAGGGCGGCTGTCTGATGCGTCTTGTATACCTATTATCCATATTGTAGGGCAGGTAATGGCGTATGAGGAGTGATGGGATTGTCTGATATTGGTGATTATGTTCTTGTCGCTACTGGTCATGATGGCAGAGTGCTTGCCTATGCAGCGTATACACGAGCGATCGTTGGAGAATTACAACGAAGACATCAAACATGGCCAGTGGTTACTGCGGCACTTGGTCGTGTTGCCACAATCGGTGCATTGCTAACTGCCACATTGAAGAATGATGACCATCAAGTGACACTTCAAATTCATGGGGATGGTCCTGCAGGAAAAATAGTCGTAGTGGCGACGGGTACGGGTACAGTACGAGGTTATGTGGATAATCCGTTTGTTGACCTACCGACTAATCCGTTTGGTAAACTAGATGTGAGTGGTGCAGTGGGCCAAGAAGGGGCACTGTATGTGATCAAGGATCTAGGATTAAGAGAACCTTATCGTGGAAGTGTGCCGCTTGTGTCAGGGGAGATCGGCGAAGATTTCGCATATTATTTTGCTGTGTCTGAACAAATCCCATCTGCTGTTGCAGTAGGTGTACTCGTTGCTCCGGACTTATCTGTACTAGCAGCAGGTGGAATCATTGTGCAGATGTTACCCGATGCTACACCAGAAGATATTGCAGAAGTGGAGAAAAAAATTACGGAGTTACCTCAAGTGACATCACTTTTACATGCTGGTGAAAAACCGGAGGATCTTCTTGTGCGCATCTTGGGTGACGACGTTAAGATTCTTTCAGAATACCCGGTAGTTTTTGAATGCACATGTGGCAAAGAAAGATTGGGTAAGATTTTAGTTTCCTTAGGTAAACAGGAGTTAACGGAGATGCTAGAAGAACAAGGACAAGCGGAGTTAGTGTGTCACTTTTGTGGGGAAAAGTATCTATTTGATTATAAGGAATTAGAAGGGTTTCGTGATCAGGCAAAGTAGAAGGTTGTGAAAGAATTATGGTGAGGAGGGGCTAGTGTGATTGGCACGAAAAATATTTTACAACTTATTGGAAAAACGCCTATTGTGCAGTTGCAACATCTTGTGGATGATGATAGTGCAGATGTATTTGTAAAATTAGAGTGGTTTAATCCAGGGGGAAGTATCAAAGACCGTGTAGCGCTAAGTATGGTGGAGGCAGCGGAAAAAGCCGGTCTGCTGACGGCAGGAAAGATCATCGTTGAACCTACAAGTGGCAATACAGGGATTGGTTTGGCACTGGTTGGGGCTGCAAAAGGATATAAAGTACTACTTGTCATGCCAGAGACAATGAGCGTGGAAAGGCGTAGTCTATTGCGCGCCTATGGTGCGGATTTGATGCTAACTCCAGGGGCACTGGGCATGCGTGGTGCCATTGAAAAGGCTGGAGAGATTGTGGAACAAGATCCTTTGCGTTATTATATGCCACAACAGTTTGACAATCCAGCAAATGTAGCTGCACACCGATTGACCACTGGTCCTGAAATCGTAGAACAAATGGATGGAACGTTAGATGCATTTGTGTCTGCAGTTGGAACCGGCGGGACACTTACTGGCATAGGAACGGTATTGCGCGAACGAATTCCAGGGTGTAAGTTGATTGCGGTGGAACCAGCGACATCACCTGTGTTATCTGGAGGTCAGGCTGGTCCACATAAGATTCAAGGAATTGGCGCAGGGTTTGTACCATCTATCTTACAACGTGAATTGATGGACCGCATTATGCTTGTTACTGATGAAGAATCATTTATTACTGCACGTAGATTAGCTCGTGAAGAGGGTCTGCTAGTGGGTATTAGTTCGGGAGCAGCTGTCAGCGCAGCACTTCACATTGCAAAAGAGCTAGGGAAAGGTCATAAAGTCTTGACGATATCTGCATCTAACGGAGAACGGTATTTAAGTACACCATTATTCCAAGAAGGTTAAATGAGTGAGGCTATAAGAATGACACAGATGATACAATCAAATAAGATGGCTATGTTGCACATGAATCCATTTTGTGATCTAGGGAAACGAACGATCATCATGGGCATTTTAAATGTAACACCGGACTCATTTTCTGATGGTGGTAAATATAATCAATTAGATCGTGCGATGGATCATGCAAAAGAGATGGTAGAAGCCGGAGCGGATCTCATTGACCTTGGCGCAGAGTCGACGAGACCCATGCATACTCCAGTCTCTGCAATGGAAGAGTGGGATCGGGTAAAAGAGATCATCCCCGCGTTAAGGGAGACTGTAAACGTTCCTTTATCCATTGACACCTATAAAGCAGAGGTAGCTTTTCGGGCTGTACAAGCAGGTGCTACGGTGATCAATGATGTCTGGGGTGGAGCCTATGACCCGGAAATGTTTTCTGTTGTAGCACAAACGGGCGTTCCGTATATTTTAATGCATAATCAAATGGGGTTACCGCTTATTGAGGGTGATATTGTAGACTTTGTATACCGATGGTTTACTGAACAGCTAGATAAGGCACAGGAGGCTGGTGTGGAGTTGGAACAGATCTTTCTGGATCCTGGGATTGGTTTTGGTAAAACACTTCAACAAAACTTGACGCTCATTAATCAGTTAGACCGGTTCCTACCGCTTAAAAGACCCCTACTTATAGGTACTTCACGCAAATCAATGATTGGAACAGTGCTCGATCTACCCGTACAAGAGCGTGTTGAAGGTACAGCAGCTACCGTTGCCATCGCGATTAGTCGCGGTGCAGATATCGTACGCGTACATGATGTTAAAGAATTAAAACGCGTGGCGATGATGACCGATTCATTGGTGCGTTAGGATGGAGAAACACACGAGTTTTGTTTCTCTTGGTTCAAATATCGGCCACCGTGAATCTAACTTGCAAGTTGCTTTTTGTGAAATTGCAGCACTTTCACATACACAGATAGATGAATGGTCGCGAATATACGAAACGGATCCTGTAGATTATGTGGATCAGCCATCCTTTTTAAATGGTATATTAAAAATAACGACAGCACTTACACCAGAGCAATTATTATTCGAATTTCTAAACATTGAGCAACATATGGGACGTGTACGTTCATTGCGTTATGGGCCACGAGTGATTGATCTGGACATGCTATTTTATGATGATTCAGTGATACAAACCACTGAGCTTCAAATACCTCATCCTCGTTTACATGAACGTGCATTTGTTCTTGTTCCCATGATGGACATTGCGTCAAATTGGTTGCACCCTGTCATGCAACTAACGGTTTCAGAGCTACATGGACGGGTAGAAGGAAAAGAGGGTGTCAAGCTTTGTCCGAGTTATTTGCAAAACGATTGCGCGCATACAGAAAGCTAAAGCAAATGACACAATACGAATTTGCGCAAGCACTCGGTGTATCAGTGGCGATAGTAGGAGGACTGGAGCGAGGGACTCGAACTCCCGATCCGGGACTGATCAGGAAGATTGAAACGATTCTTCAGGTCACAAGTGCTGATCTGGGTTTAGAGTAAAGCGATGTGTATAGGAGGTGATCTGTGTGGAACAAGTAAAGGTTGATATGGCTCCATTGACGATTGGTGGGGTAAAGATCGATAATCCTGTAGTGCTCGCACCTATGGCAGGAGTTTGTAATCCGCCATTTCGGACACTTGCCAAACGTCTTGGGGCAGGGATGGTATGTGCTGAAATGGTAAGCGATAAGGCGCTCGTGCATCACAACGAGCGTACAAAGCGGATGTTGCAAATTGTCCCAGATGAACACCCAGTGAGCTTGCAAATTGTCGGATACGATAAAGAGACGATGGTGCAAGCTGCAGAGATGGTGGCGCATGGGACAAATGCAGATATAATTGATATCAATATGGGTTGCCCTGTGCTCAAAATCTATAAAAATGGTTCTGGTGCCGCTTTGGCACGTGATCCACAATATGCTGCGGAGATTGTGGCAGCTGTCGTTAAACGAGTCGATAAACCGGTAACGGTGAAATTTCGCAAAGGCTGGGATGACGGCAATATCAACGCTGTAGAGGTCGCCAAAGCAGTGGAGGCGGCAGGTGCGCAGGCAGTTACTGTTCACGGACGAACCGCTAGGCAAATGTATTCAGGCAAGGCGGATTGGTCGATCATTCGAGAAGTGAAAGAAGCTGTATCTATACCTGTAATTGGAAATGGCGATGTTTTAACACCAGAAGATGCGGTGCAGATGATCATCCAAACTGGATGTGATGGCGTGATGATAGGTCGCGGAGCGCTTGGTAATCCATGGATTTTTAAGGAAGTTGCACATTATTTGGACACGGGTGAAAGGCTACCTGCAATCTCAGTACGCGAACGAATCGAAATAGCGATTGAACATTTATATTTGCTTGTAGCAGATAAGGGCGAGTATACAGGTGTGCGAGAAATGCGTAAACATGCCGGATGGTACGTGAAAGGCATTCCAAATTCTGCTCAGCTACGAGATTTGATTAACACTCAAGAAGATGCGCAAGCTATGGAGAATCTACTTCGTTCTATCATGGAATAATGTGCATATTATACATGGGAAAGAGCAAACTACAGTGGCTATGAAAGGAACCATGTACTTTTTATAACGGGACTGGTTGCTTAGTGATGAAGTGAATTTTCTTCATAATAGTAGGAATACGTTGACAGTCTTCAAGGGATGACCTATAATAACCGCAGATTCTGAGTCTATGACTTTTAAGCCACTGTCGGGCTAAGCCCTGACAGTTATTTGACCTAGTCACGATATTTTTGTAGTTTGCGGACAGAGTTTAAAGGAGCGAATCGCATGTCAGAAAAGGAAGTTCTCCTCACCCCAGCAGGTCTAAAGAAGTTGGAGGAGGAATTGGAAAGTTTAAAGTCTGTAAAGCGACGAGAAGTTGCTGAACGGATTAAAGTGGCTATTGGTTATGGAGATATTAGTGAGAATTCGGAGTATGAAGATGCAAAGAACGAGCAAGCATTTGTTGAAGGACGAATTATCACTTTAGAAAAAATGTTGCGTAATGCACGTATTATTAATGAAGAAGAAGTCGATACTGGCGTAGTTAGCATTGGATCGACAGTGCGTGTGCGCGATGTAGAGTTTAAAGATGAATTGGAATTTTTGATTGTTGGATCTGCTGAATCAGATCCTTCAGACAATAAAATTTCTAATGAATCACCGGTTGGCCGGGCTCTTCTTGGAAAATCAATTGGATCAACAGTGGATGTGAGCGTTCCAGCAGGGACGATTCGGTATGAGGTACTGACGATTAGAAAATAGCCTGGAACTCGCCGACAATGTCGGCGATTGTTGCAATTAAGGAGTTCATCTGATGGAACGGATAGATCACCCGGAAGTACAGGACATGGATGAAAATACAGAAGATCTCTTTGCTGTTCGACGCGCCAAACTTGATTTTTGGCGCCAACGGGGAATTGATCCTTTTGGTGGGAAGTTTGACATTACGCATCGTTCTTCGGACATTATCCGCAAAGTAGAATCTTTGACTCGTGAAGAGTTGGACGAGCATAAGATACATGTGAGTATCGCAGGTCGTCTAATGTCTCGTCGTGGGCATGGGAAAGCTGCATTTGGTCATATTTTAGATGTCGAAGGTATGATTCAAATCTATGCGCGGATTGATGTGCTTGGAGAAGATCATTATCAGGAATTTAAAGCGCTAGATATAGGTGATATTATCGGCGTAGAAGGTCATGTATTTAAATCTAATCACGGTGAAGTAACGATTCATGTAGAGAAATTAACACTGCTATCGAAATCGTTGCTACCTCTCCCTGAGAAATGGCATGGGTTGCGTGATGTAGAGACGCGTTATCGCAGGCGCTACGTTGATTTGATTATGAATACAGATGTACGTGAAACATTTATTTTGCGCAGTCGGATCATTCAATCGATGCGTAGGCATCTGGAAGCACAAGGATTTTTAGAAGTAGAGACACCGACACTGCACTCCATTGCAGGTGGTGCTGCTGCTCGTCCATTTCATACACATCACAACGCGTTAGATATGCCCTTAGTTATGCGTATAGCACTAGAGTTGCATTTGAAACGCTTGATTGTTGGTGGACTTGAACGCGTATATGAGATTGGGCGCGTTTATCGCAATGAGGGCGTATCTACTCGCCATAATCCTGAGTTTACGATGATGGAACTGTACGCTGCATATATGGATTTTGAGGACATGATGAAATTAACGGAAGAATTGATTGAACAAATTGCTATTGATGTACGAGGTACGACGGACATCGAGTACGGAGAGCGATTGATTCATTTGCGCACTCCATGGCGAAGAGTGCATATGGTCGATATGATTGCTGAACTCACTGGCGTGAATTTCTTTGACTTGCAGACAACTGAACAAGCTCGTAAAGTCGCACATACGCATGGTGTGGCTATTACAGATACCATGGAGTTTGGTCATATTATTAATGAATTTTTTGAACAAAAGGTGGAAGATACCATCGTAGATCCCACATTTGTATATGGTCATCCGGTCGAGATTTCACCATTAGCTAAAAAAAATACAGAAGATCCACGGTTTACAGATCGCTTCGAGTTATTTATTGGCGGACGCGAATATGCCAATGCATTTAGTGAGTTAAATGATCCTATTGATCAGCGTGAGAGGTTCAAAGCACAGTTGCGTGAACGAGAACAGGGCAATGATGAGGCGCATGAGATGGATGAGGACTTTGTACAAGCGCTTGAATATGGGATGCCACCAACAGGTGGACTAGGTATTGGTGTCGATCGGTTAGTCATGCTACTGACAAACCAACCATCGATTCGCGATGTTCTACTCTTCCCGCTCATGCGCACGATCGAATAGAAATTGTTTTCTTGAAGTGAATGTACAATACATGCTAGAGAGTCGTTTGTGTACAACGTATGTACTTCCTTCTCTAGCATGTAGATAAAATCTATAAGCCAAATATTTTTCTGAATATGGGGACTTTGGATTTTTGAGTTAACCGGCTTGCATTTTAGCTAACCACCATATATAATACAAAGTGTCTTGCGGAAGTGGCTCAGGGGTAGAGCATCGCCTTGCCAAGGCGAGGGTCGCGGGTTCGAATCCCGTCTTCCGCTCCATATCATAAGGGCCTATAGCTCAGTTGGTTAGAGCGGCCGGCTCATAACCGGTTGGTCCCAGGTTCGAGTCCTGGTGGGCCCACCATATGAGTAAGATGTGCCCGTAGCTCAGCTGGATAGAGTGTTTGACTACGAATCAAAAGGTCGGGAGTTCGAATCTCTCCGGGCACACCATTTCTATTTATGATATCATGTAGGTAAAAGGTTACTCATACATGCGGGTGTAGTTCAATGGTAGAACTCCAGCCTTCCAAGCTGATAGCGTGGGTTCGATTCCCATCACCCGCTCCACAAGAAAATGAAACGGATTGACTCGGGACTTTTTGACTGAGTCGATCCGTTTTTATGTCACGACCATAGAAGATTAAGGGTTCGGACTATGCAGTTATTCATATCGTTTCGAGAAAAGTTGGGTAATGTATCAAGACATCCGGAATTTTGGTACTATGGATAGTGAATTCGTATACAACAATACATGTAGGTGAGGCGAATGAAGATCGAGACAAACATAAATGCGGATGGACAATATAGAATTTTGTTGTACTACAAGTATGTTCAAATCATCAATATCGAACAATTTGCTGTAGATCATCGGCAACTGTGCAACGATATTGGCTTAAAAGGCCGCATTATTGTAGCAGAAGAAGGTATCAACGGGACAGTGTCTGGCACATATGAGCAAACGGATGCCTATATTCATGCTATGAGAATGGATGCACGTTTTGCCGATATGGAGTTTAAACAGGATGATTATCGGCAGCATGCGTTTAAAAAAATGGTGGTCCGTATTAAACCTGAAATTGTTAGACTCAAGCTGGAAAAAGATATAAACCCTACTGAGGTGACTGGAAAACGTCTGTCCCCAAAGGAGTTTCATGAGCAGTTACCTAAGGATGATGTGATTGTGATTGATGGACGGAACGATTACGAATATGAAATTGGACACTTTCGTAACGCAATTCGCCCTGATGTGAAGGCGTTTCGAGAATTTCCTGAATGGATACGTGAAAATCTCAGTGAATACAAAGATAAAAAGATCCTAGCTTATTGTACCGGCGGAATTCGTTGTGAAAAGTTGTCAGGCTTTCTCATACAGGAAGGCTTTCGTGACGTTTCTCAGTTGCACGGAGGGATCGTAACCTATGGAAAGGATCCTGACGTACGTGGAGACTTATTCGATGGGAAATGCTATGTGTTTGATGAACGTATTTCAGTGCCAGTAAACCAGATTGACGATGTCATCGTTGGACATTGTCATCACTGTGGCAAGCCGGAAGATAGGTATATCAATTGTAGTTATTTGTCATGCCACGATCAACATATCGTATGTGAAGAGTGTGAAATTGAACATAGCGGTTACTGCTCGGAGGAATGCCGTCGACTCGATGCATAATGTGCTCTTCGAGCACTACTGCAGGGCTACAAAAGGGGAGAGTACGGCATGAAGGAACTATCGCCCAGACGATCGACACTGTTACTTATTGCATTGATCACGATGTGGGGTATGAGTTGGCCCATTTATAAAATAGCGCTGAGTTATACCCCACCTATTTTATTTGGGGGCATGCGTACATTCATCGGTGGGGTGTTGATGGCTGCAGTTATATTTCCAAGGTATCGAGAGATTCGTTTGAAACAAATGTGGCGGATTTATCTAATTTCTGCATTATTCAATACGTTTTTATTTTATGGTCTGCAAACGGTAGGGCTATGGTATGTGCCAGAAGGATTATTTACAGTGATTGTCTATTTGCAACCTGTACTTATTGGTGTTCTGGCGTGGCTGTGGCTTGGGGAACGATTGACGGTCCAAAAAATGATTGGACTACTACTCGGATTTGCGGGTGTAACCGTGATTAGTATCACGGGTCTTTCTGGTCACATATCAGCCATTGGTATTGTGTTAGCGCTAGGGTCGGCGATTAGTTGGGCAATAGGTACCGTGTACGTGAAAAAGGTGGGTAATCAGGTAGATGCTTTTTGGTTAGTGGCGATTCAGTGCATCATTGGAGGACTTGCAATGACTGCCATAGGCCTTGGAACAGAGCATTGGTCTAGCATTATTTGGAATCAACAGTATTTGACTGGGTTGATGTACGGCTCCATTTTTGGGATACCTATATCATGGGCTGTATTTTATACACTCGTTCGTGCTGGGGATGTTAGCAAAGTTGCTTCCTTTACATTTTTAGTCCCTTTATTGGCGGTTGTACTTGGTTTCCTGTTTTTACACGAAGAAGTCACCATATCCTTGTTATTTGGACTTGTCTTCATTGCTACAAGTATTTATCTCGTCAATAGAACTTCAAAAACTTCCCTTTCTACTGGTGAGAGGAAAGAATTTGGCGCATAAATTGAACGGCGAGAAGGAATCGTTTGTATGGTTATCTACATGGATAAGTTTCTTTCAAACCAATACTTATTGCCACCGCGTTTTTTTGCTTTATACATGGCTTGATCTGCGGCACGAATGACTTCATGGATATCACTTGCAGCAATTGGGTAAGTGGCTGTTCCAATGCTCATCGAAATGTAAAATGTGAATTCATCGTATGTCCAAGGTTTCCTAAGATCATGTAAAATCCGTTCTGCAACCATGACAAGCTCGATCTCTGCTTGTAAAGGAACAACCATTAAAAATTCATCTCCGCCAATACGAGCTAAAAGAGACGAAGGTACAGCATGTTCCATGCGCTGCGCTATTTTTTTAAGCATTAAATCGCCCACGATGTGACCATATCGATCATTGATCGGTTTGAGGTTATCGCAATCTAAGAGAAGGACTCCAAGCAGTTGTCCACTCTCGGTTGCGGATGCAACTGTGTGTTCTAATTGTGTATAAAAGGCACGACGGTTCAAAATACCTGTAAGTTGATCATGAAACGCAATCGATTCTAGATACTGTTCTTTTTGATAGCGTTCTGTTATATCTCTGACAGTTCCTATGACATGTGTACATTGCCCAATAGGATTCATAATAGGTGTAACTAAGGATTCGCCGACCTGTCCCTCATGGTTCATCATAAACCTGAGGGGACTCTTTGTTGCCATAGCTCGAGCGTATTGGTTATGGAGAAATGTGGCTTCATTTGGCTTCACTACGTCAAAAAAACTTGCGCCATAAGCATCTTGATGTAATCCGGAAACTTTCATGGCGGAATCATTTAAGAACGAGTAACGAAATTCACGATCTTCGTGAACAGACATGACAAACACTAAATCAGTCATCTGTTGAAAGATGCGTAGTGTAGTAACGCCATCCATTTCCCTAATGATCATCTAAATACTCCTTATATATCCATTATTAAAAAGTCAATCTATTATAACACAGATTTCTGCAATGGAATCTATGCGTTTGTGTCAAGCATGTAAGTTAAACAAACGTTCTCGATCGGATGGATGGGCAGGGCGTACATAAAGAGCTGCACATCCATCACAATGGAAAAATAGGTTGAATCAATTAAGATACGACGCTGCGTTTTTTTTCGAAGTGTGTGTACTCTTTGTTGACCATGATTTCTTTTAATCGATGCACAGCTTCAAAAACATCGAGAAATGACGTATAGAGAGCCATCGGTGCTAATCGGATGATGTTTGGTGGACGAAAGTCTGGGATCACATCGCGATTCTTTAAAGCCTTACCAATGCGGACGGCCTCCTCGTGTAGGATACTGACGTGACCACCACGCTTTTGATCGAGCGTTGGGTTTGCGATCGTAACATCCATCCCTGCTAGTTCGCTTTCAATCAAGTCCATCATAAAACGCGTCAATTGTAGAGACTTCAGGCGCAATGCGGGCATAGTAGCTTCCTGAAAGAGTTCAAGTGATCCGATAAGAGGTGCCATGCTAAGCATGTGTGGGGTTCCCATTTGAAATGCGCCGGCATCAATAGCTGCAGTGAGATGGTGGGACATGTCAAATTGACTCTCTTTATTAGAACTAAACCAACCAGCTAGACCGGGAACCTGTGGTAAATGCTTGTGGTGGACAAATAACCCACCTACTGCACCAGGCCCTCCATTTAAATACTTATAATTGCACCAGAAGGCAAAGTCCACGTTCCATCTAGCCAGTTCATGAGGTATCGCGCCGATTGAATGGCTTACATCAAATCCGATGATGATGTGTTTCTCGTGTGCTGCGGCGGTAAGGCGCTCCATGTCGAGCAATTGGCCACTGCGGTAGAGGACAGATGGAAGCACGGCGATCGCTACGTCATCTGACATCGCACCTATCAGTTCTTCTTCTGATAAAGTCAATCCATCTCGGCTTTCTACGCGGATCAAGTGTTCATGTGGATCAAGGTCATGTAGAGCGATCTGACTTTGCAATGCATAGATGTCCGATGGGAAATTGAGTGCATCTGCCAATACTTTTGATTTACCAACTACAGGCTTGTAGAAGGTTGCCATTAATTGATGTAAGTTTGACGTTGTAGAGCCGGTTGCAATGACCTCGGAAGGAGTGGCTCCAAGTAATGGGGCAGTCATTGCACCCACCTTTTCTGCCGCATAAAACCATGGGTGTAATCCTTCTGTCCAGCCATCAATGCCATTCTCACGCCAGCTAGCTAATGCTTGAAGAAGGGATTTTTCTGCTCGTTTTGAGAGCAGTCCAAGAGAATTGCCATCCAGATAGATCTTCCCAGGTTGGAGATAAAACTCTTCCCGAAATCTTGCAAGTGGATCTTGTCGATCATATTGTAGGGCGTCATCTTTAGAAAATAGTTGTTTGCTCATTTGAATGTAATCCCCACTTTTCCACGATATATAGAATATTCAACCATACTAACGTACAAGGTCAAAGGCAATTGGAGTTTCCATAAGCTGTTTTACGGTTTGGAGATCACGAGACTGTCCTAACGCCCACATTAATTTTGGAACAATCGCCTCTGTATTCATATCGTAGGATAGGATCAATTGATTGTTTTGGGCAACTCTTCGTCCAACTTCATACAGAGTGAGATCTTCGCCTTCTTGCAGGCACTGTGTTGTAATGACAATAGCCATTCCTGCGTCTGCTAATGCTTCGATTGTAGGCAAGAGATTGCGCCGCAAAGAAGGAACTCCTCCGTTTCCAAAACTTTCAATAATTACGCCTCGATATAAAGGTGATAAGTGGTCGAAGATCTCCGGTTTTGTCCCAGGATATAATTTCATTAAAAATATATCAGGATCTAACGCGGTCGTTAGTTGAAGTGGTCGTCTTTTATCTGGTAAGGGTAGCCAGTGATAGATCCATGACGAGTCCTGTCGACTTGCGAGATCTGGAAAGTTAATACTTTCAAAGGCATCGAAACTTTTTGTGCGCATCTTGACGGCACGTGTTCCAACGATGACACGGCCATTGAACACCACATATACGCCACCGACTCCTTCTGAGGCAAAGTGAAGCGCATCCATTACATTTTTTTGCGCATCCGTTTTGTGCTCTTGGATGGGTACCTGGGATCCGGAACAACAATTGGTTTCGATACATGCTGCAACAGATAAGACAAGGCTGCTGCTGTATAAGCCATCGTATCGGTTCCGTGTGTGATGACAAATCCATCAAATTGCTCATAGTGATTGGCAACACACTGTGCGATATCGACCCAATGTTCGGGTTGCATGTTGGTACTATCAAGGTTAAATAATTGTAGATAGTCAACAGTAAAAGTAGCCTGTGGATCTGTTTCAATATAAGTGGCAAGTTGCTCTGGCGAAAGTCCAGGAGTCAGGCCATACTGACTTTGCACAGAGGCGATAGTGCCGCCTGTGGCAATGAGAAGAATGCGGTTCATCGCTTTTCTCCAATCATCATAGTGTTTCTTGATTTGTGCACTCATATTGTACTATAGAATATTTGCAAACTAATCATCCGTGATCATGTAACCTTATGAAATAATGGACGTCAAAGTATGTATAGATCGTTAACTTGAACTGAGAACGATTGCAAGATGATGCAGATAGAGAAGGGAGAGAGATATATATGAAGGTAACCAACAGCCTATCTACACTTGTGGTGAGCAGTTTATTGATGTTAGGCATGGGTGCGCCAGCATTTGCTGCAACAGATGGGAATGCACAGCAGGTGTTGTCTGCACATGAAGAAATAGCAACAGATCTATTGATAAATGGTAAAAAAGTTTCTTCATTTCCTCATCTTATTGCCAAAGATCCCTACACAGGCAAGATGACCAGTTGGGTTACTGTAAACGCTATACAATCTGTACTTTTAAACATGGGTATTCGGTCTGAATGGGTGGCGGGACAACTGATTTTGATGATGCCACTGGGCTATATGTCACCAACTGTGGACGTTCCAGTTCATCCTCTACACAAAGGGCAATTTAGCGTGGTGATCAATGCGGAGACAGTCGAATATGGTCCTGTGCAGGTACAAAGTCAAGCACAAGAGGAGAGTTTTCAAGTCCGCATTCCCATTTATTATGTGATGCAGGCATTTCGTGTTTTACATCTTCAGTCACGGTGGAATGGGCGTGTTTGGAGGATCAACGGACAGTTGCCTAATGCTGCTAAAGACATACAGGCAATTGGGCATTTTGATCATTCAGTGGCTATACATTTACAAAATGACACAGCTAATGAACTAGGTATCCCCGTTGCACCGATTGCCCCTGCTGCTCCTGTAACAGTAGTTCTTCCTTTGCCAAGTCATGCAGTGGCAACCACACGCCGGTTTCCTATGGGCGGAGGTTCCATCCCAATGGAGGATTTTGTGCAGACGGGACATGCGACCTATATTGTGAATGGCAATTTGGCAGACATTGAACAAGGTTATCTTAGCGCATTGAAGCATGCTGGATATTCAGATTCAGGGAATGGGCAAATGGACAATCTTAAAACAGGACTCCACATCGATACGATGTCCTTTCAGCCCACGCATGCCGTGTACAATCAACAGCTTCAGGTGAATATGGATTTCATGTCTCTTGCAGGTGGTAAAACACTTGTTGAATATCATGTTACCGATGTAGTCTTGCCAGCACGGCCGCAGTCTTCTTATCTTCCTACAGATATCACTCAAGTAAAGATGACGATTGATCATGAGAGGCCAACGAACGATGTCATATGGCAGCATTTGATCACCAATCAAGCGGTCATTGCTCGACTCGTTCATGCAGTCAATGCGTTGCAAGAGATTGTACCCTTAGGCATCACGAGTGGTGGCGGTTTGGCTACTGCGGGAGTGATGGTTACTGATGATCAAGTAGCGACAATGGACTTTTACACTTCGCATGGTAAAAAAATCGTAGTCAAGGACACGCAAATCATGGGCAGATGGACAACTGTGACAGTGGGCAATCTACCACTGCAGGATCCTTCAAGTAGCGTATGGAAAGTGATCAAAGCGATTGCAGGACAAGATTACGGAAACTAGGTGAAATTTTTGGGGGGATTGGCTATGATAAGGGTGTCCGCTATTTTGCAGGCATCCTTATTGGTTGATATCAGGAGAAGGGGGTACATCGCGACGTGGATGATCAAGCGAAGAAAACTGCACTACGCGGGATCACATATGGTCTGTATGTGATCGGTACTAAAGTAGGAGATGAAGTGAATGCGTTTACAGGAAATTGGGTAACGCAGGCGTCATTTACTCCACCGCTTGTTGTCATTGGGGTGAAAAATGACACCGTTTCTTGTGGCGGGATTCGCGAGAGCGGCGTGTTTTCAGTGAATGTACTTGAGGCTGGGCAAAAGGATCTGGCATTTTCCTTTTTTAAGCCTGTCTCGCGTGTTGGCAATAAGTTTGGCGATGTAGAGTTTTATACATCTACAACAGGAAGTCCTATTCTCACAGCCTCCCTTTCTTGGTTTGAATGCAAGGTAGTCGACGTAGTGGAACGAGGAGATCATATCATCTTTGTTGGTGAAGTGGTTGATGCAGGTGTACATAAAACTGGAGAGCCATTGACATTAAAAGAGACAGGTCTCTTTTATGGGGGATAAGCGTTAGATACCGATCAATAAACATTTCTCAGCTGACTGCGTGTGGATTGGATCAGCTTTCTATCGACACGTAGTCGCTACATATAGGGGGAGCGGGTTTGGAACAGTTTGATGAACAATTAATGAAGTATGCAGAAATTACGGTGCAAATTGGATTGAATATACAAAAAGGTCAGACGTTATTTGTCAATGCACCACTAGAGGCAGTCGACTATGTACGCTCCGTGACAAAACAGGCGTATGAAGTAGGTGCAAAGCATGTTTATGTAGAATGGCACGATGAGCAACTTGAATTACTAAAGTATCTGCATGCACCAGAGGAAGCATTTACCGAGTTCCCTAAGTGGAGGGTTCAACAAGCAGATCAACTAGTTGAGGAAGGAGCGGCCTTTTTATCCGTTTATGCAAGTGATCCGGATTTATTGCAAGAGGCTGATCCAAAACGTGTAGCAACGAATCAAAAAACTCGGTTGACTGCACTTGCAAAAATGCGTGAGTATATTCAAAATATGCGCATTAGTTGGCTTATCGTATCGATTCCAACAAAAGCATGGGCGGCAAAAGTTTTCCCACAGATGACTCCGGAACAACAGATTGATAAGCTGTGGGAGTATATTTTTAAGACGACGCGCGTTGACCTCGAAGATCCTGTTGCCGCATGGAAACAACACATTCAAGCATTGCAAAAACGCGCAGCTTTTTTAAATGAACACAACTTTCGCAAATTGCATTATCAAGCACCTGGTACGGATCTGACGATTGAATTTCCAGAAGGACATATCTGGATTAGCGCTGAATCGACCAATGATCAAGGGGTTATGTTTGTTCCCAATATGCCCACAGAAGAGGTATTCACGATGCCAAAACGCGATGGTGTCAATGGGACTGTTCGAAGTACGATGCCGCTTCATTACAATGGGGTTTTGGTCGAGGAACTATCTGTTACATTTGAAAAAGGTCGGATTATCGATTTTTCTGCAAAGCAGGGTTATGAAGCGATTAAGGGATTGGTAGATACGGATGAGGGATCACATTATCTTGGTGAAGTGGCGTTGGTGCCACATGATTCGCCCATCTCGAATTTGAACACGCTCTTTTTCAATACGTTGTTTGATGAAAATGCAGCTTGCCATGTAGCTATTGGTTCTGCTTATCCTGTCTGTATAAAAAACGGGACAGAGATGGATGAGGCAGAACTGGCACGTCATGGTGTCAATCAAAGTGTCGAACATGTTGATTTTATGATTGGTTCGAAGGATCTCGATATTGATGGGCAGACAGCGAGTGGAGAATGGATAGCAGTCTTTAGAAATGGCAATTGGGTATAGAATGAGTCGAAGTGTGCTAAGAATAGCACACTTCAGCTAAACGATGACTGCATGATGGTATTCACATAACCTGCATGCAGTCATCTTCTTTTTAAACAACCTCTTTTTGGTAAACAATAGCCCGATAAAAAGTATGAAGGAAGTTACGAGGTTACTGCAGCATCTCGCAGTAACTGATGTAATTGACGTAGGCTATCGATGAGCATAGGGCCACATTGTAAAATGGAGCTATCCATTTCAAATACTTGATGGTTGCGAACGGCAGGTAGATCGCTAAATCCAAGTCGCGAAGAAAATTCATCATACTTAAATGGTTTACCACACCATGAGGCAAGGATGACCTCGGGTGCATGGGCGATTACCTCTTCTGGTAAAACTACGCGTTGTGCTGATTTTTTACCATGAATAGAGCGTTCGCGAAATACATCTTTTCCACCGGCAATGTCAATGAGATCACTAACCCATCCTGTTCCACATAGGAGGGGATCCATCCACTCTTCAAAATACACAGTCGGACGATGGGCAAAGCTGGATGCTGATGCCGCGATGTCATTGATTTGATTCTGTAATCGTTCATTGAGTTGTTCAGCTTGTGAAGGTTTTTCGAGAAGATCTCCAAGCGTTAAAATTTCTTTGAACACATCATCTAAACGATGCGGGAAGAAGTGCACAATATCAACACCACGCTCCTGTAACGCCGCGGCAAGTGGCTTTTGTACATCGGAGGTGAGAATGACGACATCTGGTCGCGTGGCCAAGATGCGGTCAACACTACCGTGCTGAAAACCGCTAACTTTTGGGCGATCAAGTACTTCTTGTGGCCGTGTCGTGTATGCGGAGATACCTACTACTTGATCTAGTGCGCCAAGATGGAATAAAATTTCAGGGATTTCCGCGGCTAAGCAAACAATACGTGATGCAGACATGGTTGGGACTCCTTACGTGTAATTTGTGTCATCAATGAATGCTTGGTCTATGATTCAATCGCCAGTATAGTATACCTCTTGTGATCTTCTTGTAGAAAAGCGGGTCGGATTTTTTATGGAATCAGATGCAATATTGTCAGTTGGATCGTGTAAAATAGGAAGTGATCACCAGGAGATGTTGAGGAGGTATCACGATGGATGATTTACGCGAAAGAGATCAGATCGAGACGCAATATAAGTGGGCTACGGAGGCGTTATTTGAAACGAATGACGCATGGGAAGAGGAATATAAGGCGATTCGAAAAAGCGTGGAGGAAGATCCATTTGCATCGTATCGTGGGCATTTGCATGAAGGGCCTGAAAGATTATTGCAGTATTTCCAGACTGCAGAGTCGCTTGGTGAGAGGTTAGGGAAGCTACAAATTTATGCTCATATCTTGGCGGATCAAGACACGCGCACCTCTTTTTATCAAGCGATGCAAAGCCGTATTCAGATGCTTGGGGCAGAATTTGCACAAAAAGATAGCTTTTTTGAACCAGAACTACTAAGTCTACCTGTGGATCAACTAGATGGATATGTACATGATGAGAAACTTCGGGATTATCAGCATGTATTAGATAATTTGATTCGCAATAAACCACATGTGTTGTCTGATGAGACAGAAGAAGCGCTCGCATCTCTACACGATGTGCTAGGTTCATCGGGTCAAGTATTTAGCCAGCTCACAAATGCGGATTTTCAGCATGGAGCATTTACAGTTGATGGGAAAGAATACATAGTAACAGAAGGACGCCTTGGATTGTTGTTGCGAGATACTCATCGGACTGTGCGCAAACTTGCCTATGAGCACGTGTACGACACCTATTTGCACCATAAAAATGCCATTGGATCATTGTATGCGAACAGTGTTAAGGCTGATGTTCGCATGGCTCGCGTGAGGAAATTTTCAACTGCAAGGGAAATGGCGCTTTTTTCAAATCACATTCCTACCACAGTGTATGACGCCTTGATCAAAGGGGTTCGCGATAATATTGGGCATCAGCATCGATACATAGAGTTGCGTAGGAAGGTACTCTCACTTGATCACGTGCGACTCTACGATAAATATGTGCCACTGGCAGAGTCGAGTTTCGATGAGTATTCATTTGAACAGGGATTTTCACTTGTGCAAGAGGGATTGCGGGCACTTGGTGATGAATACCAGGAAATTTTAAAGAAAGCAGTAGATGATCGTTGGATTGATGTATTTGAGACTCCGGGAAAACGCAGTGGAGCGTATTCAACAGGGTTTTACGCAACGCGTCCATATGTCTTACTCAATTATCAGGGAAACTATAATAGTGTGTCGACGTTGGCGCATGAATTAGGACATAGTGCGCATACGTATCTGGCAGGCAAAACACAGCTTCCACAGTACTCGCATTACTCGATTTTTCTTGCCGAAATCGCAAGCACAGTCAATGAGACTTTGCTTGTCAATCATCTGTTAGATATGACAAAGGATCCGCTTGCCCGCGCGACGTTGATCAATCAGCAGTTAGATAATTTAGGTGCAACGATCTATCGACAAACTATGTTTGCGGAGTTTGAGCAAAATGCACATCGCGTAGTAGAAGAAGGGCAAGCGTTAACGCATGACTCCTTGTCAGAAATGTACTCTACGCTCAATACATTTTATCATGGATCAGCGTATGCGGAGGATGAGCGTTCTACTGCAGAATGGTCGCGTATTCCACATTTTTATCGCGCATTCTATGTATATCAGTATGCGACGGGGATGAGTGCGGCACTGGTGTTTGCAGATCGTATTCGCAAACAAGGAGAATCTGCTGCACAAAAATACTTGGGTTTCTTGCGTAGTGGATCGAAAGATTACCCACTAGCTGTTCTCAATGAAGCCGGTCTTGATATGACGGATCCACAGGTTGTCACACAAGCACTAACCATCTTTGGACAGCTTGTGGATGAACTTGAGGAATTGCTTACAAAGGTGAAGTAGATGAGTTCGTAGAATCACTATCTTCCTTTTCTTGTATCTGGGATTGATTTGCTTTTTGGATAAATTCATTCATGAGTTGCACCAGTTGTGCACTTGAATGCCTGTGTTCATATAAGTCGTGTGCAAAGGTAAGATAGGATTCTGCTTCTTCATGGAGCATAAAAGACAGCGTTTCTGGACGCAGAGTACGAGTCCAGTGAAGCATGTGTTCATCAGCAGTAGGTAGTGACGAGTTTCTAGTGAACTCGTCACTAGGTGTTGCCTTTGTCTCTGTAGGATATGTAAACATGTCAATATTCATCTGTGTTGTGGTATCTTGGTTGATAAAATAGTACATCGACACATGCAGCGCTTCTGCTAAGTCATAGACTAAATCCACTGAAGGGCTCTTGCGGTTTCCCGTTTCGAGAGCAGACAAATGGCTAATGGAAAGACCAGATCGTTGTGATAGTTCCTCTAGTGACCATCCACGTATCCTGCGTAATTCGCGAATCTTGGCTCCATTAAATCGTGTAACCCGGATCATAGCGGCACTCCATCCGATGAGATATTTTTCTCATTGTACTCCGTATTATACAAATGTGTAAAGAGCATATCCATATGTGAATGCAATGACGGATGGATAGATTAAAAAGAACCCTTCGCATCTATAGGCGAAGGGTTCATGACAATGATAGGTTACTCAGTGTGAACGGCGTGAAGATTAATAGGCTCTGGCAAACCAAACAGTATGTGCAGACTCTTTCCCGCAGGCCACACAATGTGTCATTTGCTGTGGTGGGTCAAATGGAATATTTCGGCTTGTGGCACCTGTCTCTTCTTTCACTTTGGCTTCACAGGCATCTTCACCACACCACCCAGCTAGGGCAAAACCATGTTGATTGCGCACTACGTCATGTAGTTGGTCAAGGCTTGTAACCGGATGGGAATGTTCTGTGCGAAATGCCAATGCCCGATCAAACATCGATTGCTGAATCTCCGTGAGCAGTGTTTGTATGCGTTCGGTGAGCGCTGACAATGCAACTGTTTCTTTTTCACCGGTATCACGGCGAACAAGGACAGCTTGCTCTGCATCTAGATCACGTGGGCCTAGTTCTAGGCGCACAGGAATACCACGCATCTCGTATTCATTGAACTTCCAACCTGGACTCAAATCCTCGCGATCATCGACGCGCACCCGTATACCAGCTTGCTTTAGCTGTGCAAAAACATCATCTGACGCAGCTAGTACGCGCTCACGTGTTTTCGCAGGTCCGATGGGAATCATGATGACTTGCGTTGGTGCGATGCGCGGTGGGATTTGTAGACCGCGATCATCGCCATGCACCATAATCAAAGCGCCAATGATGCGTGTGGTCATGCCCCAAGAGGTTGTATACACAAACTTTCGTTCATTATCGCGATCTAGAAACTTGATATCGAAAGCGCGGGCAAACTTATCGCCAAGATAATGGGATGTGCCTGCTTGAAGGGCTTTTCCATCTTTCATCATGGCTTCGATAGAGTATGTAGCAACGGCACCAGGGAACTTTTCAGAAGGTGTTTTTTTGCCGCGCAAGATAGGAATGCTCAGCTCATTTTCGACAAAGTCCGTATAGACATCTAACATCTGACGCGTCTCCTGCTCTGCTTCTTCTGGAGTTGCATGCGCAGTGTGTCCTTCTTGCCATAAAAACTCACTGGTGCGGATAAAAGGGAGAGTGCGTTTTTCCCAGCGCACGACATTAGCCCACTGATTGATGAGTAATGGTAAGTCACGATAGGATTGAATCCACTGGCTATACATATAACCGATCATTGTTTCAGATGTAGGGCGCACGGCTAATCGCTCTTCGAGTTTCTCATCGCCAACTTCTGTAACCCACGGCAACTCTGGATTAAATCCTTTGACATGCTCTTTTTCCTTCTCAAAGAAACTTTCTGGAATAAAGAGTGGGAAATAAGCGTTGCGGTGGCCAGTTTCCTTAAATCTGCGATCTAATTCACGAACAACGGCTTCCCACAACTCATAACCATCTGGTTTAAAAACGATACATCCACGAACGGGGGAGTAGTCCATTAAATCAGCTTTTGTGATTGTATCAATATACCAACGGGAGAAATCCTCACTTTGAGAAGTGATATCTTTCACGAAATCTTTTTCTTTTGCCATATGTTCCTCCTGATTAAATGCTTATCTAGCGTATCGCTATCTTGAACTGAATTATACATGAATAGATCGTCTTCTGCTCAATTCTGCTCTATCTGATACATCGCCAATGTACAGGTGATAAGAGGTTAACATACAGTTACTGTGTGCCACGGTATTGGGCGAGGTCAATGTGAAACACATGAGCTGTTTCGCCCGCTTTCCATAATTCTAAGGTGATCCATAATGGTAATGAGCGGATTTCGTCAGCAGAAAGCAGACGTTTTGATGTGAGCTTAGCCATCGCATGTAAGGAAGCTTGATTATGAACTGCGATGATCGCATAAAGCATGTGGACGGAAGAAGGGAGGAGTTGAAAAAGGCATTCTTTTGCCAATTTTTGAATGCCTTCTCCCCGCCGATCGGGCGTAATGTAGGTTCCTAGTAACCCGCAGTGTAGATGTTCGTCATAGTGTGTCACAGCAATCATACCAACCACTGTATCCCCGTGTGTTGATGTATCAATGATGCTATATGCACAAGGTGTTTGATCATCTATAGATTGAAGAGAAAGAGCCATCCATTGTTCATGAGCGGCAATCATAGAGGCAAAAGGCCATTCTCTGCGTCGCCAGGTATCTGTTTGTTCATGGGCATGGTATATGCAACATCGATCAACCAGATATGAACAGTCATCAGATGCGTAGCAGCGTAACTGAATTGATGAGTTTTCCAAGAATCTCACATCCTTGTATTTCTCTATAGAATAAATATGTTATACAATAGAGGAAATAGGGAGGGTGCATACATGAAAGAGGCTTTGGGAGTACGTGTGCGCGAACGTCGGTTAAAGTTAGGACTATCTGTGCAAGAGCTTGCAATAAAAGCACAGGTCTCCGCTAGTTATATCTATGCTATAGAGTCGGGTATCCGTGGCTCCCATATCGAAAAACTGTCACGCGTTGCGCGTGCGTTAGAGACGACAGTGAATGAACTATGGCCGACTGATCAATAACTTGATGGCGACCCCTTTTTGCTCTGGTGTCTGCATGAACTATATACAATTCCATTGTATTTCCACAATTCTAGTGTAATATACAAATTGCAAAGATGAAAGTAGCGGTTTATGCGATGGCGTAACCGCTTTCATTTGTGTGCTATATTTGTCCAGATAAAGGGAGGCATCTCGATGGTTAAGATGGTGGTACTTTATAAACAACCGGAGAACAGCGAATTATTTGATGAAAAGTATTTTGGCGAACATTTGGAGTTAAATGCAATGACACCAGGGATTGTGCGCAGTGAAATTTCTCGTTTTTTTGATCTTCGTGGTGGTCAAACAGAATATTACGTGATGGCTGAAGTGTATTTTGCAGATCGCGATGCACTTCTTTTCGCATTGAAATCCCCTGAGTCAAAAGCTGCAGGTGCACAATTACAATCTTTTGCATCAGGTCTTGCGACCTTTCATTTTGCAGAGGTAATAGAGGCATAGAGGAGGATGTATGTTGGATTCGGTCGTTATTCAGGAGTATAAAGATGGTGTTCTGACCTTATGGCTCAATCGCCCTGAGGTATTAAATGCATTTAATCGCGATTTGGCAAATGGTCTGACAGAAGGCATACGACGCGCGATGACTGACATACAGATTCGCGTTGTAGTGATTCGCGGTAGAGGTAGGGGATTTTGCTCTGGACAAGACTTGTCTGTTGCACTAGATGAAAGAGCAGGTAGGATTCGGGATATCGTGCGGGAAATGTACAATCCACTCATTCAAGCGATGCGAGATTTACCAAAGCCCATTATTGCAAGCGTGGGTGGCGTGGCAGCAGGTGCTGGTATGAGCTTAGCATTGGCTGCAGATTTGCGTATAGCGGCGGCTAATGCTCGTTTTGTGTATGGGTTTAGCGGCATTGGTCTTGCGCCAGATAGTGGTGCAAGCTACTATCTGCCGAGGATTATCGGAGTTGCACGGGCGTTAGAATTTTCTATGTTAGGTGGATCTGTGAATGCAGATCAGGCACTTGCACTTGGACTTGTGAGTAAGGTTGTACCAGTGGATGCACTTGATGAAGAGACGGAGGCATTTGCCCTACGTCTTGCAGCAGGTCCGACAGTTGCGCTAGGTCTTACAAAGCGTGCGATGTATGAAGGTGCTACAGGTGCACTAACAGATGCGCTAGAGCGAGAAGCACTGTATCAACAACTTGCTTCTGAATCGGAAGACTTTAAAGAAGGGGTTCAAGCGTTTTTAGATAAACGCTCCCCACAATACAAAGGGTGTTAGTAGAGTGCCGGAGGTGTATGAGATGAGCATCGATTCCGTTGCGCCATCACAAAAAGAATTGCAAGTGCCAGTGGATGTGCTTTTGCACATGTATGAACTTATGTGGACGATACGGCACATGGATCGACGCGCAGTTGCTTTGCAACGGCAGGGGCGTCTTGGTACTTATGCACCTCTTGAGGGACAAGAGGCAGCTCAAGTTGGTAGCGCACTTGCACTTCGACCACAGGATTTCATCTTCCCATCGTATCGAGAACACGGTGTGGCATATATTCATGGGATGCCATTAAAGCGCATTTTATTATATTGGAATGGGCGTTACGATGGATGTATCCCACCGGATGGTGTCAATTTGTTTCCCGTTTCAGTGCCTATTGCAACGCAAATTCCCCACGCAACAGGAGCGGCACTTGCTGCTAAGTTGCGTAAAGTGGACCAGATTGCTGTGTCTTATTTTGGGGATGGAGCTACGTCTGAAGGGGATTTTCATGAAGCGATGAATTTTGCTTCTGTAGCAGAGTTACCTATGGTGTTTTTTTGTCAAAACAACGGATATGCGATCAGTGTCCCGCTTCGCAAGCAAATGAAGGTACAACAAATTGCACAAAAGGCAGCAGCATATGGGATGGAAGGTGTAACGGTTGACGGTAATGATGTTGTAGAAGTCTATCTGGCGATGCGTGCTGCTGTGGAAAAAGCGGCACGTGGTGACGGACCGACTCTTGTTGAGGCAGTTACTTATCGCATAGGTTCTCATACGACAGCAGATGATGCTAGTCGTTATCGTGAGGCAAGTGAAGTAGAAATGTGGAAGGGGCGCGATCCGATTGCGCGCTTGGAAAAGCTGTTGAATGAACATAAACTCCTTACTGATGCTGTGGCACATGACATTCAAAAACGAGCAGAACAAGTTGTTGCAGACGCCATGGCTGAGATGCAAAGTGAGCCCCCGGCAACGTTAGATCAGTTATTTGACCATGTCTATCAAGACATGCCACAAGAATTAGCGATGCAAAAGAAAGCTGCTGTTTTGCGACAGACAAAGGGAGTGGATGGACGTGGCTAATACGACCATCGTTGGAGCGATCACAGATGCTTTGCGAATTGCCCTGCAACAAGATGAACGCGTGATGATTCTTGGCGAAGACGTGGGTACGAATGGTGGCGTTTTTCGTGCTACGGAAGGACTGCAGGATGAGTTTGGCGAAGCGCGAGTCATGGATACACCTCTTGCTGAATCAGCGATTATCGGTGCTTCCGTTGGACTTGCTGTCAATGGGATGATTCCCATTGCGGAGATTCAGTTTTTAGCGTTTATTTATCCTGCTTATGAACAATTGGTTTCTCATGTCTCGCGAATACGCATGCGTTCACAAGGTCGCTTTACTGCACCACTTGTTGTTCGCGCACCATATGGTGGAGGAATCAGAGCACCAGAACTGCATTGTGACAGTCCAGAAGTTATCTTTGCTCACGTTCCTGGTCTTAAAGTGGTTGTACCTTCTACACCGTACGATGCAAAAGGGTTACTTTTAGCAGCTATTGCAGATCCAGATCCCGTGTTATTTTTTGAGCCGATGCGGATCTATCGCTCTTTTCGCGAGGAGGTTCCGGAAGAGTATTACACGGTGCCGATTGGCAAAGCAAGGATTGTGCAAAGTGGGACAGACTGTTCGTTATTTGCATGGGGGGCTATGGTTCCAGTTGCGATGCAAGGAGCGGAGCTGGTGAGTAAACAACACGGACTCTCCATAGAAGTGATTGATTTGCGGACATTATCACCACTTGATCGAGAGGCAATTGCAGCGAGTGTCATCAAGACAGGGAGGGCTGTGGTTCTCCATGAAGCACCTAGAAATGCGGGTTTTGGAGCGGAAATTGTGGCTACTATAAACGATCTTGCACTGGATGCTTTGATGGCACCTGTTGTGAGGGTGACTGGATATGATACACCTTACCCTTTATTTGCTTTAGAAGATGCGTATATGCCGGATGCATTGCGCGTGATGGAAGGCATTATGCAGGCGATACAGTATGAAATCGGCGCAAGGCTATAGAGCGGGGGACATCCAGGATGAGTGATACCTTTTGCTTGTCAGATGTTGGCGAAGGCATACATGAGGCAGAGATTGTAAGATGGCTGGTAGACGTTGGAGATCAAGTGGAAGCTTTTCAACCTTTACTTGAGGTACAGACGGATAAAGCAATTGTGGAACTATCATCTCCTCATCAAGGGAAGATTGTGGAGCGTTGTGGTGACGTGGGCATGATCGTGCACGTAGGCGATATGTTGGTACGCTATGAGGCAGGGACAAGTAAGACCCAGGTGGTTGAAGTCAAATCGCAGGCATTGCCAAGTGGACAGGCAGATTATGATGAAGCGATAGCCAATGACAAACATGGAACGGCCGCACTTGAATCGTCCAATGGAAATGCTAGTCGAGTATTAGCTGCCCCAGCTACGCGCAAATATGCGCGTCAACATGGGGTGGATTTGACGCTGATCGTTGGAACTGGGCCAAAGGGTAGAATTACAAGACAAGATGTACAACACGCGCAAACTACCCCTCATGTAGCTGATGTCCATGCAGCGGATCGTGTGCTAGAGCAAAACATACTAACCGAGCAACAAACACATGAATCGCCAGAGAGTACTCCCGATGTTTTACGTGTACCATTGCGTGGATTGCGTAGAGCCATTGCAGATCACATGGTAAAGGCCGCATTCACGGCTCCTCACGTCAGTGCATTTGACGATTGCGATGTGACTGAGCTAGTCGCATTGCGCAAGCGATTGCTTGTCCAAATGCGAAAGGTAGATCCTCAGGCGAGATTGACATACTTACCATTTTTCATTAAGGCAGTCATTGCTGCACTTAAGGCTTTCCCTGAATGTAACGCACATATGGATGAGGAAAAACAGGAATTAGTGATTTATAAAGAGCCGCATATTGGAGTGGCAGTCGATACAGATGATGGGCTACTCGTCCCGGTTCTCAAAAAGCCTGAGGGATTGACACTTTCTCGCATGCAAAGTGATCTAAACGGGCTCATTGACCGCGCCCGCACTCGAAAATCTTCAGCCAATGAGCTAAAGGGTAGTACATTTACCATTACCAATGTGGGAGCAATCGGTGGAACGTATGCGACTCCTATTTTGAATTATCCTGAGGTGGCTATTTTGGGGATGCATAAAATGGAGCAGCGAGCTGTTGTTCGCGATGGACACATTGTGATTCGGGACATGATGACGATGTCCATGTCCTTCGATCATCGTGTAATTGATGGTGCAAAAGGTGTGCGCTTTATGAATGAAGTCAAGAAATGGATTGAGTCTCCTGAATTATTGACACTGTATTGACATGATACAATAAACTTGGAGAATAACTTATTATTTCAATAAGCAGGGAAATAGGAGAACGGATCATGATCCTTTTCCCTGTGAACAAACACCATAAGGTTCCAAATAGATTGATTTGCAACTTATGATCATGGCAGACTACAATGGAGTTGAGGTGGTATCCATGAGAACAGAGGAATACATGCATGAACTGAAAGATCGGGGGTACCGATTGACAGGGAAACGCAAGGAAATCCTTGATTTTCTATTGCTTCATAATCGGTATATTAGCGCGCGTGAACTCATTGAATATATGAAAGAAAAATATCCAACGATGAGCTATGAAACAGTCTATCGCAATTTAAAAACCCTGCGGGACGAAGGTATGATTGAAGAGTCGCGATTTGAAGATAACGAGACGAAGTATCGCATCGTATGTCAAACAGGGCATCATCATCATTATATTTGTATTCACTGTGGAAGGACCATGGTTATTGAACATTGTCCGATGCCAGAGCTAACGGTTCCTGATGGATTTCACGTGTTACAACATCGCTTTGAGGTATTGGGTTATTGTGCGCAGTGCCAACATGAAATGCAATCATAAAATCACGTAGCGATCATAGTAAAGGGGGTCAGTCGAGTGCAATTAGACAAATTGCGTGATCATCTCGTCGATCAATTATTTGAAGCGATTTTACAGTTGGAGACGGTAGAGGAGTGTTATCACTTTTTTGATGATCTCTGCACTGTAGGTGAAGTTCAATCTCTCGCTCAACGTATGGAAGTTGCGCGGATGTTGAGACAAAGGATGACCTATAGCCATATTGAGGGAGAGACTGGAGCAAGCACTGCAACGATTAGTCGTGTGAAAAGATGTTTGAATTATGGATCAGATGGCTATAATCTTGTACTTGATCGGTTAAAACGCTGAAACTTTTTTACTACAACGTCGTCTATTCCAACAGAGATGATTGTGATTGCCTCTGGCACATGACAGTGACCTTATGGAATAGGGGGGCGTTTTTCTGTGTTAACAAGAAATAAAGTGTGGCCATGGACGTTATTTGCAACCATCGTGCTTACGACTCTAGTCGTAGGGATGGTTGGCATGAGCGCCGCACATGCTAAAGTTGCAACGGAGAAAAAAGCGATGCAGGGAACGGATCGCACAGTGACGGTCACTGGGCTAGCACGAGAGTATCTCCCTGTTTCAAATGAACGCTTGACGATTAGTATCAATGAACAACGATCTTCTATTGCACAGCTAGCGCAACAACTTGAAAAGGTTGCTAAGGTAATTGATTCGGCTTGGGTGCAGCACCACATCGCCCAAAGTGCCATTCGACTGCATAGCTTAACGATATGGTCGCAACAAAATCATCTGTATAACGCCTCACTTCAAATATCGATCACTACAGCCACGATGCAAGAATGTTTACAAGCACTAACTGTCGCAGATCAATGGACCACTCCTCTTTCTCCCACACTTACTTTTGAGGATCATGTACAACAGGTAGCCATCCCAACTCAATCCCTGCAATCTCACATGCTTCATGAAGCTTTTGCAGATGCAAGAGAACAAGCTCAACAATTAGCACAGGAGGCAGATGAGAGAGTAGGTGCGGTGGTAAACATGCGCACATTCGTTCATGCTACTGCCAATTCACAGCAAGAATTAGACGCCGCCTCAAACGTAATCGGCGGCGTTCAAGTCATGCCAAGTGATGATGTGGGTACAGATGCTATCGTTAGTTCAGTGACTGTTACTTATCAGCTATTGCCACCTTTGAAGTCGCATAGCATATCTGGTTAATTGGCCGAATCCACGTAGCTTAAGAGGAGTGAATTTGATTTAATTGCACAATTAGTGCTTCACTTGTACTGACTTCATAAGTAGATTTGCGTGGGTGAGATACATGATGGCGATTGATAAATAAGGTGTCTGCACCAAATAAAACGGCAGGTTCAATATCGTTGTAGTAGTGATCACCGACACAAAGCATGCGTTCTGGAGATACATCGTATGTAGTGCTGACATGTTCTAAAATTTCACGCATGTGAGTCGGTTTTCGAGAGTTGCAAATAACTTCTGAAAAGTAAGAATGAACTTCCAATTGTTTTAAAATCGATACACTATCGACTTCTGGACTATTTGTAGCGAGGATCGTGATTGGATCTTTCTTTTCATGTGCAGTTTGCAACCATTCCTTTAGACCTAATACAAGTCGAATTTCATCGGTGTGGGTCATCATGTATTCGCGCGTGCGAAGGAAGCTATCAGCCAGTTGTTGATCTGTGGCGCCGAGCGTGTGTCCGAGTGTATGAACGATCCACCAATAGTCTCCTAAGTAGTACTTAACATCAGTAGGTTTACTGCCATCAAATGGTTTTGAAGTTTTGGTGGTGGGATCGTACCATTCTCCCACGTGAAGAGTGCCTTGACCTTCTCGTGTATGTGTGTAATTATTGCGCAATTGCTCTGCCTGCGATTTGTCTAGATGGGTGCAGATCATATCAACATAGGTATTGAAGTGATCTTCGGAGTCATAAAGTGTACCGTCAAAGTCAAATAACACGAGATCGTAATGTTTCATCGCTAAGTATCCTCCTCTTTCTTCTATGCTTTATCTTCTCCTAATGTGGTATAAGAAATCAAGTGAACATCCTCTATAGACTAACTAGATCTATCATACGCTATACCATAGGCGACTGTATGCGTTTGACGAATGTGCGATAAAAATGGTATATTGTCTGATGTTAAAGGAATGTAGCTCAGCTTGGTAGAGCGCACGGTTCGGGACCGTGAGGCCGCAGGTTCGAATCCTGTCATTCCTACCAAGAAGATGTATTGAAGCATTGTAGAAGGAAATCGTATGGGTTTATGGGAAAAGGGATGGCAAGATAGTTGCCTCCCTTTTCCTTTTTTATTTCCTCGATAGCCACACAAGAAACTGTAGAAAGTATTGCTCGATGTTCAACGTTACATGCTCTCGCGTTCATGAGGAACGTCATGTATAGTGAATGATAATAAGAGATCATACTCAGTGAGGCTTGGTGTAGGGTAGGATCACTACGAGGTGAATAGTTCAAGATGAAACATGAAGATCGGATAGTAGTCGGTGTCATTATGGGAAGCAAATCGGATTATGAGACCATGCGTGCTGCAACTGAATTGCTCGATCGCTTTCAAGTACCGTATGAAGCGCAGATTGTTTCAGCGCATCGTACGCCAGAGCGACTATATGATTATGCCAAAACTGCGCGTGAACGAGGATTGCAGGTAATCATTGCAGGTGCAGGTGGTGCGGCGCACTTACCGGGGATGGTGGCTTCGATGACGACCATTCCGGTGATTGGAGTGCCAATACAATCAAAAGCATTACAAGGACTCGATTCTTTGCTATCGATTGTGCAGATGCCAGCTGGAGTGCCAGTAGCGACTGTGGCGATAGGCGTGGCAGGAGCAAAAAATGCTGCATTGCTTACTTTATCTATTTTAGGACTGGGCAATGAGGCGTGGATGGATCAATTACAGGATTTTCGACAAGAGCAGACAAATAGTGTATTGCAAGATGCATTACCAACTATATTTCATACCTAAGAAAGTTGGGGTTTCATGACTAAAGAGAAGATGGCTATTGGTATTCTAGGTGCAGGCCAACTCGCTCAAATGACGTGTGAAGCAGGACGAGCACTTGGCTTTGACATGCATGTTTATGCTAATCACGCGCAGGAACCAGCTACATTTGTGGCTGATCGAACATGGGTTGGGGATCTGACAGACTACGAGCAGCTCCAACAGTTTGCAGAGTCTGTTTCCGTTATTACGTTTGATACGGAGTTACTACCTATGGATGCCGTATCCTATGTAGCACAGTTTGCAAAAGTATATCCTAATCCAGATATTTTATGGATTGCGCAACATAGAGAACGAGAGCGGCTTTTCTTGCGCGACCAAGGCATTACAATGCCACGTATTGCCTTCGTCCATACACATGAGGATATTGCATCTGCTGTGGATCAAGTAGGGGTACCTGCCGTCCTAAAGACAGTCGAGCAAGGATATGATGGAAAAGGGCAAAGGAAAATCACAAGGCCAGATGAGGCAATAGAAGCGTGGGAGTTTTTAGGCAGGGTTCCTTGCGTACTGGAAGAATGGCTAGATAACCCTCTCGAAATGTCTGTTATCGTCGCAGGCTCTGAGGCTCATGGGATGGCTGCATTCCCGGTTATTGACAACGAACATCAGAATCATATTTTACATCAGTCATCTGTTCCGTCACAGTTACCTGTAGAAATTCAAAGTAGAGCAGAGCAAATTGCCATTTTCATTGCGCATTCACTGCATTTGATAGGACTTTTGACAATTGAGATGTTTTATACGAAAGACGGACGAGTACTTGTGAATGAATTAGCACCAAGACCGCACAATTCCGGTCACCACACACAGTTGTCTACAGTGACAAGTCAATTCGAACAATTAATACGAGCTATTACAGGGTTAGAACTTGGAGATGTGACGACAAAACCAGCTGCAATGATTAATCTGTTGGGTGATCTTTTTTTACAACAATCAACTAGTCATCCTATCTATCAGCATGTTGGATTTGTTGATCCACACGATAAAGAAGAGCAAAATGTTTTTTTCTATGGCAAACAGGAGGCTCGTGTGGGTCGCAAGCTTGGGCATATCATTGCAGTTGGAGAGAATGTACAAGACGCTACGGCAAAAGCACAACGGATTTATGCAGGCTACGTCTTGCGAGAGGATGATGTGTGTCGTGACTGAAACAGAAGCATATGAGATCTTGCGTGAGGCACTGTCTGATGATGTGATGAAACAAGAGCGTATGCGAGTGATCGTTAGTATGGAGCGAAAAGTGAGAGATTTACTTGCAGCACTGGGGCTTGAGGCTACGTTAGATGAAGAAAAAACAGCAGAACGCTTGGCTTTGTTTAAAGAATTCCACCACATTCCTGGCGATCATTTGTGGCAGGCGATGCAGTTTGTGTTTCGTGTTGCACGAGATGGTGGCGACGAATCAGATCGGCAGTTACAATCGCATTATTTAGACGTAATTTATCGGACGTTATTTACATCACCCATGGTTAAGATGCCGGCTATTCCAGAACAGTGGTGGGAGACTCCGCTTGGCATAGC
Source organism: Sulfoacidibacillus ferrooxidans (assembly GCF_022606465.1). Lineage (NCBI taxonomy): Bacteria > Bacillati > Bacillota > Bacilli > Caryophanales > Alicyclobacillaceae > Sulfoacidibacillus > Sulfoacidibacillus ferrooxidans. The sequence continues at coordinate 827,928 of NZ_JALBUF010000001.1, read as the reverse complement.
TTGCAAAGTGGTGGAGTATGGGATTTCTTCGTGTATGGATACGATCGTACTTCTACAACAATCCATGGAGTGATATGCGTCTTCTTTTGATGGTTGTAATAAGGCATTGAATGACATAAAAAAGGTGATCTTAGCGATGGAATTCCATGCAAATGATGTAGAGACTTTGCTGAGTGGTTTAAATGAACCACAACAAGAAGCAGTGACGTGTACAAGAGGTCCCTTATTGATCGTGGCTGGCGCAGGTAGTGGCAAAACAAGTGTACTTACGAGACGCATTGCTTATTTGTTACAGCAAGAACATGTGGCGCCGTGGAGTATTCTGGCGTTAACATTTACCAATAAAGCGGCAAAGGAGATGCGCGAACGCGTGTCACAATTAGTGGGTCCGCAAGCACAGGAAATGTGGGTATCTACATTTCACTCGATGTGTGTGCGGATTTTGCGTCGTGAGATCGATAAACTTGGTTATACAGGGCAATTTACTATTCTCGATTCTGGTGATCAGTTATCTGCGGTGAAACGTTGTTGTGAAGAGTTAAATTATGACCCCAAAAAGTTCGAACCCCGTTCTCTCGCAGCAGCTATTAGTGGGCTAAAAAATCTCCTCATCGAACCACATACTGCTCGGATACGTGCAGGTACTGTGATGGAAGAGGTTGTGGCAGAAGTGTACAAGGCCTATCAGAGGAAATTGCGTGCCCAAAATTCGTTAGACTTTGATGATTTGATCATGAACACGGTGCAATTATTTGAACAGTTCCCAGCAGTATTAGATTATTATCAGGCAAAGTTTCAATATATCCACGTGGATGAGTATCAGGATACTAATCATAGCCAATATCGTTTGATAAGACTTTTGGCCGATCGTTACCGCAATTTGTGTGTTGTTGGAGATTCAGATCAATCGATTTACAAATGGCGGGGAGCAGATATTGGCAATATTTTATCGTTTGAAACGGATTATCCTGATGCAAAAGTCATTAAATTAGAACAAAATTATCGCTCTACGAAGAGAATATTACTCGCGGCAAATGGCGTGATTGAACATAATGCACAGCGGCCAAAGAAGACACTATGGACATCTAATGATGATGGTGAACAACTGCATGTTTATCGGGCGATGGATGAGCGCGATGAGGCGCGGTTTATTGTCGATGAAGTTCATCGACGTAAACAGGCAGGGCAACTTACCTATAGCGATGTTGCCGTATTGTACAGAACCAATGCACAGTCGCGTGCAATTGAAGAAATGTGTTTAAAATCTGGTGTGCCCTATCGCGTATTTGGTGGGATTAAGTTCTACGAGCGCAAAGAAATTAAAGATTTACTTGGCTATTTGCGATTGATTGCTAATCCAGCAGATGATCTTGCGTTTGTGCGAGTAGTTAATGTCCCCAGGCGTGGCATTGGTGATACCACGATTGCACGCATGGTCGAACTGGCGGCTAAACAGGAAAGTACTCTTTTTGCAATTACTTCGCAGATGGATATGCTCGGTATTGCTGGTCGGTTTGTGAGTGCTGTTGAAGGATTCGGATCTCTTGTAAGGCAGCTTGCTGCACAGCAAGAGTATTTGACAGTTACAGAATTGACAGAAGAACTGTTAGAGCGAAGTGGATACCGTGAGATGCTAAAGGCAGATCATACGATCGAAGGACAGGCTCGACTCGAAAACGTGGAAGAATTCCTGTCAGTGACCAAAGAGTATGAGCAACGCAATCCCACAGGTGGACTAATTGGATTTCTGACAGACGTGGCACTCATTGCAGATGCAGATCAAGAAGGTGGCACAGGTGATGGACTCACTTTGATGACATTGCATAGTGCAAAGGGTTTAGAGTTCCCTATTGTTTTTCTTGTGGGGTTAGAAGAGGGGATTTTTCCTCACGCTCGTTCCGCGATGGATGAACAAGAATTAGAGGAAGAACGCCGTCTATGTTATGTCGGCATTACGCGGGCACGTAAAGAGTTATACATGACGTGTGCGAACATGCGGATGCTGTTTGGACAGACAAAGTCGAATCCGCCATCAAGATTTTTGAAGGAAATCCCTGGCGATGTTATGGATGATAGGGGAGCTACAAAATCATCTGCTCTGCGTACCACACGAGTAGGGAGTGCTATGGAACAGGTGCCTAAAAATTTTGGAGGCGATTTGTCTGTTCAGTGGGACGTGGGTGACTTTGTTATGCATCGCAAATGGGGAGAAGGTGTGATTCTTGAGAATTCAGGTTCTGGGGAAGGGTTAGAACTCACCATTGAATTTCCAGCACCTATTGGAGCGAAAAAATTGATGGTAAAATATGCACCGATTGTGAAGGTGAGTGCTGAGTCATGACCGATATACGCCGTCATATGGAAGATCTTCGTAAAAAACTAAAAGAGTATGATTATCATTATCATGTACTCGATCAACCACTGATCGAAGATGTTTTGTACGATCGATTATTGCATGAACTCACACAATTAGAAGAACAGTATCCGGAGTACCGTTTGGAGGATTCACCTACTCAGCGCGTCGGGGGAGAAGTCATTGAAGGGTTTGGGAAGGTTGTTCATCAGACTCCGATGATGTCTTTATCCAATGCATTTTCAGAGGGAGATCTTTTAGATTTTGAAACGCGCGTCAAGCAAGTGGTAGGTGATAACGTTTCTTACGTATGCGAATTTAAAATTGATGGTCTTGCTACGTCGTTAGAGTATGAACAAGGTGTATTTATTCGCGGTGCCACGCGCGGGGATGGCGTGACTGGGGAGGATATCACGCTCAATTTGCGGACGATTGAGGTTTTACCACAGCGGTTGACTGAGCCTAAAAATATCGTCGTACGTGGAGAGTCCTACTTGCCACGCGCTGAGTTTATTCGCTTAAATAAAGAGCGTGCACTGACGTCTGAACCACTTTTTGCAAATCCTCGCAATGCCGCTGCAGGGTCTTTGCGACAACTTGATACGACGGTGACCGCTGCGCGCAGGCTTGCATTTTTTGCGTATACACTTGTAACAACTGCTGGAAATGCATCGACTCAACTGGAAGCACTAGAACAGATGAAGATGTGGGGGCTACCGATCAATCCACATTACCAGCGATGCACCTCCATGGCGGAGGTTTTTGAGTATATTCAACATGCGCAAGAAATTCGCGAAACATTACCATACGATATCGACGGTGTGGTCATAAAAGTCGATTCATTTGATATGCAGCAGCGCCTAGGTTTTACGGCAAAGAGCCCGCGTTTTGCCATCGCCTATAAGTTCACTGCGCAACAGGCGGAAAGCCGCGTAAAGGATATTGAACTGAGTGTTGGGCGAACAGGGGCGGTAACGCCTACTGCTGTGATCGATCCTGTATTATTGGCCGGAACAACAGTGAGTCGTGCAACACTGCACAACGAAGATTTTATTCGCGAGAAAGACGTTCGTATTGGCGATGTCGTTGTCGTACAAAAAGCTGGCGACATTATTCCTGAAATTGTGCGTGTTGTGGTTGAGAGTAGAACCGGTAGTGAAGAACCTTATCTTATGCCTACGATTTGCCCTGCATGTCATATGCCACTTGTACGTGCGCAGGGTGAAGTTGTACTTCGTTGCGTCAATCCAAACTGCAAAGCAAAGCGGATGGAGGCCTTGATCCACTTTGCATCGCGTGGAGCGATGAATATTGATGGATTAGGTGTCATGATGGTAGAGGCACTTGTAAAAGCAGATCTTGTCCAAGATGTAGCCGACTTCTACGGTCTTTCAAAAGAACAGTTGTTGCGTGTGGAACGAATGGGTGAAAAATCTGCAACAAATCTTTTACAGGCAATCGATAGGAGTCGCCAACAGCCGTTTGAACGTTTATTATTTGGATTAGGGATTCGACTTGTTGGGGAAAAGGCTGCACAAACATTGGCGAGGCACTTTAGAACGTTAGACCGATTGGTTACAGTAACAAAAGAAGAATTGCAAGATATTCCTGATATTGGGCCTAAGATGGCAGAGAGTATTGTTTTATACTTCACAAACTCGGAGAATATGGAGCGGCTTGAGCGGTTACGGTCGTATGGACTACGGTTTGACACAGATCTACAAGTAAACCAGGTTGACGTGAACCGGCATATCTTTTTTGGGAAGACTATTGTATTAACAGGGACATTCTTGGAATTTTCTCGCCAGCAAGCACAGGCGTTGGTTGAAGAGCGAGGTGGAAAGGTAACGGGAACGGTTAGTCGTAAAACGGATTACGTCGTGGCAGGAGAAAGCGCAGGATCAAAACTTAGTAAGGCCCAAGAGTTGATCCGCGCAAATCCTGAACTGCCGTTGACGATTCTAAACGAGCGAGATTTTGTTGCATTACTTTTTGCAACAGAAAAAGGAATTAGCGACCTCGAATGAATTCGCCGATATCTTGGCGATAGCGCCGTTTGACGCGAATAAATCGATACCGTCTAGAATAACGCCCAATAGCAAAGGCGAGTGGGACTGTGACAACTTCCCCAATTAAATACCAATCCATGACCATCCCTCTTTCTCCGTACTGTCTCTTTCTAGGATATGTATTCTTTTGCGTGTATAGAATAAGAACGGAGCTTGTTTTGCATAAGCTCCGGCTCTCTTTTCGCACGACATACTTATTTGGTATACTAGCAGCGGGTTTGAATTCTTAGGGGGGCTCCTGGTTCGATGTATTACATCGTAGCGTTGGTATTCAGTTTTGTACTGGTATACTTTTCAGTACCTTATGTGCAAAAGCTGGCATTGAAAACAGGGTTTGTGGACATGCCTAATCAGCGAAAAATTCACAAGGCGCCTATTCCATTATTGGGTGGATTGGCTATTTATTGTGGATTTGTCATCACTGCAGCGATTTTTACTCACCGTGCGCCTGAATTTTGGGGGATTACGTTAGGTGGGCTAATGATTTTTCTTCTTGGAATTGTTGATGATTTTTATAAAACGCGTAAGCGAGATCTATCTGCTTTACCAAAGTTTCTGGTGCAAATTATAGCTGCCTGCATTCTCCCTATCTTTGGTGTTAGCATTCAGGGGATTCATATCCCTTTTTTAGAATATGGATTTATCCTTTTTCCGCTGTGGCTAAGAGTCTTCACCACAGTGATATGGGTTGTTGCGATCACCAATATGATGAATTTTCTAGATGGAGTGGATGGATTAGCTGCAGGTATTGCTGCGATTTCCGCAACGACGCTCTTTTTTATCGCTTTACTGAAAGGTCATGAAGCCATGGCCCTATTATCTATCATACTCATTGGTACATCGCTTGGATTTTTACGACACAATTTTCACCCGGCACGTATTTTTATGGGTGATGCAGGTGCTACGTTCTTAGGTTATGTATTGGCAGCTATTGCGGTTGGTGGAGCATTTAAATCAGCTACGCTGGTTTCCATGTTAATTCCAGTACTTGCACTTGGAGTTCCAATTATGGATGCTTTTTATGTGATTTTTAAACGATTTCGTGAAAATCGTCCTATCTATATAGCAGATAAGGGCCACACCTTTCATTACCTCATGAAGTCTGGATTGTCGCAAAAGCAAACTGTCACTTTTTTATATTTGTTAGGCATATGTTTTTCGCTTGTGTCTATCGTTATCTTACTTGTGGGAAATAAACCTTCTTGATGGTATAGGGTACTAGGATCGATATGCTGTGAGCGTGGAGGAATGAGTCGTGAGTTTAAGTAGACAAGATGTGCTTCATGTTGCCTCGTTGGCAAGGTTAGAAGTGAATGAAGCAGAGATGGAGTCCTTGGTAAGTGATTTGACAAGTATTTTAGAGTATGCTGAAGAATTGCAACAACTTGATCTTACGGGTGTGCTACCTATGAGTTATGTGGGGATGTTACAAACGGTGACCCGACCAGATGTTGTGGGTTCATCGCTTTCAGATGACGAAGCTTTGGCCAATGGCCCTGATGTAGAAGAACAACAATTTCGCGTTCCGGCAGTGTTGGAGGGATAGTCGTGGATTTTTATAGTGGATTGCGTAAGTTACATCAAGGATTAATGTCAGGGGAAATGACATCTTCTGATTTAGTTCATTTTAGTTTAGAACAGATAGAAGCGGTTGATTCTCAAGTGCAAGCTTTTGTTACTGTGACCGATGAGTTGGCAAAATCACAAGCTGCGAAGTTAGATGTGCGCAGATCAGAAGGGTTACTAGCTGGAATTCCATTTGCGCTAAAAGACAATATGTGCACGCAAGGGGTAGAGACCACTTGTGCTAGTCGTATATTGAAAGGATATATACCGCCTTATTCTGCTACAGCTGCAAGGAAACTAGAAGCTGCAGAGGGGATACTTGTTGGTAAGTTAAATATGGATGAATTTGCTATGGGTTCTTCGACGGAAAATTCTGCACTGATGAAAACACATAATCCATGGGATTATGATTGCGTTCCTGGTGGATCGAGTGGTGGATCGGCAGCGGCCGTTGCAGCAGGTATGGTGCCGTATGCACTAGGTTCTGATACGGGTGGATCGATTCGCCAACCAGCGGCATTTTGCGGTGTAGTTGGGTTAAAACCGAGTTATGGACGGGTGTCGAGGTTTGGTCTTGTGGCATTTGCTTCTTCACTTGATCAGATTGGTCCGATTACTCACACGGTAGAAGATGCGGCTATTGTTTTGCAGGAAATTGCGGGGAAAGATCGTCGCGACTCCACTTCTGTGGAGCGAGAAGTACCTGATTACATAGCAGGTCTCACAGGGGATATACGCGGATTACGTATAGGTGTGGCCAAGGAGTACTTTTCTCCAGCGATTGAGGAAGGTGTGCGGACAGCAGTAGAAGCTGCCATTTTGCAAATGCAAAGACTCGGTGCAACAATTGTTGAAGTGAGTTTGCCACATACGGCGTATGCATTATCGGCGTATTATCTCATTGCACCGGCGGAAGCTTCGTCTAACTTAGCGCGATATGATGGTGTGCGTTATGGTTATAGAGCGGAGGGTGTAGAGAATCTTTTAGATATGTACCGCAAAACGCGAAGTATTGGATTTGGTGCAGAAGTAAAGCGCCGTATATTGGTTGGAACATACGCTCTCTCATCAGGATATTACGATGCGTATTATAAGCGAGCACAGCAGGTACGGACCTTGATTGCGATGGATTTTGATGCAGCTTTTCATGATGTCGATGTCATTGTGTCACCTACGACTCCGACTACGGCCTTTCGCTTTGGAGAGAAGACAAAGGACCCTTTGACCATGTATATGAATGATATTTGTACGATCCCAGTTAACTTGGCAGGCCTTCCAGCGATTAGTGTGCCGTGTGGATTATCTGACGGTCTTCCTGTGGGGATGCAGTTAATTGGGCGCATGTATGATGAAGCAACTTTACTCAAAACAGCACATGCCTATGAACAAGCTGCAGGATTTGCTCCGATGAGACCTGCATTGGGGGTGCACGCATAATGTCTCATTTCGAAACGGTGATCGGGTTAGAGGTTCATGTGGAATTAGGGACAAAGACGAAGATATTTTGTGATTGTGCGGTGGAATTTGGTGCCGCGCCCAATACACATGTATGCCCTGTGTGTCTCGGTAGTCCAGGTGCTCTTCCTGTACTGAATGAGGATGCGCTAAAGTTAGCTATTCGCGCATCACTTGCGTTACATTGCACAGTTTCGCAACAAAGTAAATTTGATCGTAAAAACTATTTTTATCCGGATAGCCCCAAGGCGTATCAAATTTCTCAATACGATGAACCCGTTGGGGAACATGGATATATTGAGATCACGGTTCAGGGAGAAAAAAAGCGGATTGGGATTACACGAGTGCATCTTGAGGAAGACGCGGGAAAACTGACTCATTCGCCCTTTGGTAATGCATCACTTGTTGACTTGAACAGAGTAGGTATACCTCTGATTGAGATTGTGAGTGAGCCAGATATACGCACGGCGGAAGAAGCGCGATTATATCTTGAAGAATTAAAATCAATTATGCAGTTTTGTGGGATCTCAGAGTGCAAGATGGAAGAAGGATCTTTGCGTTGTGATGCCAATATTTCGTTGCGCCCTGTCGGCCAAGAGGCATTGGGGACAAAGACAGAGATTAAAAACATGAATAGCTTTAGAAACGTTCAACGTGGGCTGGAATATGAGGAACAGCGTCAGACAAAGTTGCTTTTGCGTGGAGAAGATATCGTACAGGAGACCATGCGCTTTCAAGAAGAAACAGGTGTGACAGTTGCGATGCGTTCGAAGGAAGATGCACATGATTATCGCTACTTTCCGGAACCAGACTTGCCGCGAATTTACCTTAGTGCAGAGTACATTGAAGAGCGACGTGCGGAGATTCCCGAATTACCTGCGGCGCGTCGCAAACGTTTTATCGAGGAGTATGGATTGCCTGCTTATGATGCCGAAGTTCTGACGGCAACGCGAGTGCTCTCTGAGTATTTTGATGGAACAGCAAGTCGTGTCCGAGATCCAAAAATCGCGAGTAATTGGATTATGGGTGATTTACTCGCATATGTAAAAGCAAACTCTTTAGAGATAGAACAGATAAAAGTTTCACCTGAGCAACTCGCTGCACTGATTGGATTGATTGATGAAGGAACGATTTCATCAAAAATGGCTAAAGATGTATTAAAAACAATGTTAGAGTCAGGTAAAGATGCGAAGAGTGTAATTGCAGAGCAAGGACTTGTTCAGATTTCTGATGAAGGAGAACTGCGCGAAATTGCGGCGCGGGTCATTGCTGCTAATCCAAAGTCTGTTGAAGATTTTAAAGCAGGTAAGGAAAAGGCAATAGGATCACTGGTTGGGCAAATGATGAAAGAGACAAAAGGGAAAGCAAACCCTCAACTGGTTAATCAAATCATTCTTGATTTGATTTCTCGCTAGGGAGTGAAGCGCATGCGTGAGCGGGTTCGAGTCATCTATAACCCAACGGCCGGGAAAGAAGCTTTTAAGCACTCTCTTGCAGACGTCCTTTCCATTCTCGAAGAAGTCGGCGGGATGGAAGCGTCTTGTCACGCAACTAAACAAGCGGGAGATGCGACCAAGGCTGCGATTGAAGCTGCACGTGATGGATTTTCCTATGTCGTTGCGTGTGGCGGAGATGGTACGGTGCACGAAGTGGTTAACGGACTAGCGCAATGCAAGCAGCGCCCTATTCTTGGGATTATTCCTTCTGGTACGACTAATGATTTAGCACGTGCTTTAGGTATTCCTTTCCATATTCAACAGGCTGCAAAGATTGTAGCACGACGCAATACGATGCCACTTGATTTGGGCTTAATTGGTGCAAATCGATATTTTGTTAACATTGCAGCATGTGGTCGATTAGCGGAGATTACTTACGATGTACCCAGTAAGTTAAAGACTATACTAGGGCAATTAGCATACTACATGAAGGGGCTAGAGCGTCTGCCAGGCTTGCGCCCGATTCATTTGCACGTTCAAGCGGGGGATGTTGTTTACGATGGCAAAGCGATGTTATGTCTAATTACCAACTCCCGTTCCGTTGGTGGCTTTGAACATCTTGCGCCCAATGCGCTCGTACATGATGGTTTGTTGGATGTGCTAATTGTGAAGCCTACTAACCTTGGTGATATGATTCGGATCGTGAGTTCAGCGTTACGGGGTGAGCATACGAAAGATGAACGTGTCATGTATTTTCACAGTAGCGATATTTCTCTATCATCAAATGAAGAAGTAGATCTCAATATCGATGGGGAATTTGGTGGAAAACTACCACAACACGTGAGTGTCATGCCGCAACATCTATCTGTAATTGTCATGGAGAAGAAATAGAGAACTAGATAGGGGCTACGTGGAGTGGGTAAAGATCAATTGATGGCACCACCGGTTGCTGTACTCGACCAGATAACCGTGGATGTGCTACGGCTAGGTTATCGTGGAGAAGGTGTGGCGCGGTATAACGGATTTACTGTTTTTATCGATGGAGCTTTAGCTGGTGAATTGGTTAAAGTGCAGATTAGTAAAGTCATGCGTACATTTGCAGTAGGAAAGATACTTTCCATTATTCGCACATCTCCACAACGTGAGACACCTCCTTGTGAGGTATTTGACCTGTGCGGTGGGTGTCAATTACAACACGTATCCTACGATGCACAACTGCAATTTAAACAGCAAACTGTGAAAGATGCTTTGGAGAGAATCGGGAAATTCGATTCCGAAGTGGTGAGAACGTTGGTTTTGGACACGCTGTTGCAAAGCGATCCGTGGCGCTATCGCAATAAAGTAAGTTTGATGGCAACCGCTCGTTCGGGTCGCTTTGTAGCAGGTTTTGTGGAAGAGGGAACGCATGAACCGATAGAAGCACAGACATGCATGATACGGCCTAAAGCGTATGATGAGCTGTTACATACGATTACTACAAACTTTACCGAACTTGGGATTCGTCCTTATGATGAAAAGAATCGCCGTGGTGATGTGCGGCAACTAGTGATTCGCTCCAATAACGCCAATGAAGTCATGATCGTTATGATCACACAGGGACGTGAGCTACCACGCGCTGAGTTGTTCTGCAAAGTACTTGCAGAACGCATGCCTGAAGGATATCGCTTGGTGAGTGTGATCCAACAAAAACATAGTATTGCAGCTGATTCAACAGAAGGTCAATTCATTAAAGAGCGGGTGCTCTTTGGATCTCCCTATATGCAAGAAGAGATTGCGGGTCTTACATTTCGTATCTCTGCATCAGCGTTTTTGCAAGTGAATCCCATTCAGACACTTGTGCTTTATGAAAAGGCACTGGCCTCTGCAAAGCTAACTAAAACAGATGTTGTATTTGACCTCTTTTCGGGTGTTGGGACTCTCTCACTGTTAGCTGCTAGGCAGGCGAAAGCGGTCTATGGGGTGGAAAGTATACGGGCGGCGACAGAGGATGCAACGTTTAATGCGAAGAATAATGGTCTGACGAATACGCAGTTTCTCTCGGGTTTTGTCGAAGATATCGTGCCACAATTAGTCTCTGATCGCATATGTCCAGATGTTGTTTTGCTTGATCCTCCACGTGCAGGATGTGCCGCACAAGTGTTAACGGCTCTAATAGATCTTGCACCACAACGGATTGTCTATATCTCTTGCAATCCAGCAACGCTGGCACGTGATTTGCGTCATTTGGTTGATGGTGGGTATGTGATGACAAGCATTCAACCAGTTGACATGTTTCCACAGACAGCACATGTGGAAGTGATCGCGTCCTTGTTGCTACACGATGTAGCCCAATAACAATCTCCAGCAATCTCGAATAATTATCTGCCCCAGACATAATAAATACCTGATTCAAGCGGGAAAAGTGCGTGAGGCAAAATGGAGAAATTCCCATTCCTCAAGACCTTTTCCCTTCTCTTTTCCCCGAACTTTATTTGATCAAGAATAAAGTCTTGCCAGACTGAAAGCGGGGAAAAAGCAAGGGATTATTTGATGGGAACATAGGTAGAAATGTAAAAAGGCTAATTTGCAAATTTCAAAATCAGAATAAGGAAAAGGTTACAGAAGGGTGAAGGGAAAGGCTCCTTTTCTGTCATGATCGTGACTATATGGTAGTCTTAAAAAGCTACAGCACACCGCATGAGAGGAACAAATGCATCTATGAATCAGTCTTATTCCATAACCCAAAATCGAGGGAAACGCCTCTTAACAAAGGTTCCAGAAATCACGATATACTTCTGGATTGTAAAATTGCTGTCAACTGCCATGGGTGAAGCGACTTCAGATTATCTGGTTTATCACATCAATCCGTATGTTGCGGTGATGCTCGGTTTCGTTGGCTTTGTGATTGTGCTCATCCTACAGTTTTCCGTTAAGAAATACATAGCGTGGATTTACTGGCTCTTAGTCGTTATGGTTGCGATTTTTGGCACGATGGTTGCAGATGTGACGCACATTGTTCTGGGAGTGCCATACTACGCCTCGACGACAGCGTTTGCCATCATCCTGACCGTAGTTTTCACGGTTTGGTACAAGGTGGAGGGGACGTTATCCATCCACAGTATTTATACTCGTCGTAGGGAAATGTTTTACTGGGCGGCTGTGTTGGCAACTTTTGCGATGGGAACCGCAACTGGTGATATGACTGCGACGACATTCCATCTGGGCTATTTTCTTTCGGGAATTCTGTTTATCGTGTTGTTCCTGCTACCAGGAATCGGTTACTTTCTGTTCCGCCTCAATCCGATCTTTGCATTCTGGTTTGCCTACGTCATCACGCGACCACTTGGAGCTTCATTCGCAGATTGGTTCAGCAAGCCGCAGAGTATCACAGGGTTGGGATATGGAGACGGGATTGTTGCGGCAGTATTCACTGTGTTGATCGTAATTTCCGTGGGCTATTTGACGGTTAGTAAAAGGGATGTCCAGCGTTAAGAGGAAAGACATGGGTACAGGACGAGTTCGGTCGCTCATGACTGAGGAAAGTAAATTGTTGGGGTATGAGCATGGAGAGTAAAGCTCACTTACGACAGGAGGTGTGGTGTTTGCTGTTCCATGTAACGGCATGACACGACATGGATAACTGTGGAATGTATAACGACGAGGTGAGGCACGGGTTACAAGAATTTTTGCAAACCATGCCAAATCGTTGCCAGGAGTTAGGCGTGAAAGTTCATTTTGCTCTAGCAGGGCATCCTGATCATGTATTCTACTTGCTTGTCGAAGCGGATGACTTAACCTCCACATGTACACTGTTGTGCGAAGTGCCAATGAAGCAGGAATTCGATAGTAAGCCAGTACGAACATGGATACGGTGGAGCAAGTACTTACACTTCTACGTCGATTGGGGGCAGTTGAGACAGGAGTAGCATGCAGTGACGTGATTATCGTTAATCCTATCTTTTTTGCGTGTGGGTATTCAAGTGGCTCATCATTCGACGTTTTTACAGTTCATCCACTGTTGCTCACTTAAAAACGTGGTTACTTCAGAGAATGAAGGGATCGAAGGTTCTGCACCACTTCGTGTAACACTCAGTGCTGCAGCGGCATTTGCATAGCATAATGCGTGCTGTGGCGGATATAATGCGGCCCTAAGTGCAACATAAAATCCCACAAATGTATCGCCTGCTCCTGTCGAGTCGACTACATCAATCCTATGAGCATCAATTTTTCGAGATAGCCCCTTATCGTTGACAAAAAAGACGCCTTTGTTTCCAAGTGTAATCATAACCTCATGGACACCAAGGTCGATAAAATGCTTGGCGGCTAATGAGATGTCCTTGCCTTGAACGAGAGTTAGCCCGCTTAATAAGGATGCTTCACCTTGATTTACAATGAGGATATCCACCCACTCAAAAATATCTTTTGGGATGTCCTGAGCAGGTGCTGGATTGAAGCATACTGGTATGCCAAGTTGGTGCGCCTGTTGCATAACCGCTTTAGTAACATCTAATGGAATTTCATTTTGAACGATGAGAACGTCCGGCTTACTATCAAATGCTTGATGGAGATGCGCATCGCGTACAGATAGTTCTGCATTGGCACCTTCATGTAACACAATGGTATTTTCACCTGATTCATTGACACTAATAAATGCAAGCCCTGTGGAACTTTGCTTTTGTTCGATATGGGAAACATCGATTCCATTTGCAGAAAGTTTACTCAAAAGGGTTTGGCCCATCTCATCATGGCCCACTGCACCAACCATGGTAACACGCGCCCCTGCGCGTGCAGAAGCTATGGCCTGATTGGCTCCTTTTCCACCGCAAACATACCCGATCTCCGCTGATCTTACGGTTTCCCCTGCGAAAGGAAGTTGCGCGACACGCAAAACGACATCCATATTGATACTACCTACAACTAAAATATGAGCCATGTAAATCCTCCTTAGCTATGATTAAAATACCACACCCGCTGTAAGAATGACATTTGCATAAGGAGTCCATTCACCTGTGCGCACAACAGCAACGACATCATGTAGCTTCTGCTTAAGCATGTCATGAGGTACTTTTACCATATTAGTAGGAAAGATATGTACGATCTCTTCAAGGAATTGAGGAAGTGTATTGGCCAATTCTTCAGCTACAATGAGTGATTCCACGTCGAGTTCACTAGATATCGCTTGAAGTACTGAAAGTAGTGGTGGCATATTTGGTGCAACCGCTAAATCAATGACAGGTATGTGAGTTGGGATAGGTAGTCCGTAATCAGCTATAGCGATAGATTGACCATGACCTAACCGTGCTACAATTTTTGATAATTCGCCATGCAGTAGGCCACTACGTTTCACATTCATCTACTTCCTTTATCTCGTTATATTACTTTCTATTCGTAGATTCTCTCAAAATAAGGAGTGGTTCAAACTCTCTTACGTTGCGAGACTCTCTCGTCTCATCTTGCATTTTTTTATGAAGCATATCGAAAGCAATACGTCCCATCTCATAAGCAGGTTGGTCAACTGTACTTAGTGGTGGTGCAACATACTCTGCCATGGCAATATTGTCGTAACCAATCACTAAAAGATCATCTGGAATACGGATATGCAGTGAAGCGGCGGCTTGTAAGATCCCTACTGCCATGAGATCGTTACCTGCAAAGATCCCATCTGGAGGAACATCTCGAGTAAGGAGTTCCATTCCCGCATCATACCCAGAACGATAGCGAAAATCACCTTTTACTATTTCCCAACTGACGTTAGCCTCTTTGATCCCTAAAAGAAATCCCTTTTGTCTAGCAATAGAGGCAGGGGAATGTGTTGGCCCAGAGATATGGGCTAGTTTTCTACATCCCATATCTATCAAGTGTTGGGTAGCTAGTAAACCACCCTTTTTATTGTCGCTCCATACAGAGTCACTCCCAGGAAGCATGGTGAAACGATCTACAAATACCATGGGCAATGGATCAATTAACTCTCTTAAGGATGATTCAGAACTACGACTACCAACAGCAATTACACCTTCAGCCCATTTTTGACGAAGTAACTTACTATACATTTTCTCTCGCTCCGCTTTCCAATCTGAGTTGCAAAGAATGACTGTAAACCCTTTGGCGATCGCTGCATCTTCAGTACCACGTGCTACCTCAGCAAAAAAAGGGTTTGCGACATCTGGAATAACAAGTCCGATCGTAGCTGTCTTGCGGCTAACCAGTCCGCGAGCTAGTGGACTTGGAGTAAAGTCAAGCTCTGCCATAGCTTTCATAACACGCTTTGCTGTATCTGGACTAACATATCCATTTTGATTAATGACTCTCGAGACTGTTGCAATTCCTACGCCAGCTAGTTTTGCGACATCTTTAATCGTGTGGGTCATCTCAGGTCCTGCCTACTAGAGAGGGTTGTAGTAAGTATGCTACATTCTCTCCAAAGGGCACATCAGCGAATCGCGCACTTGGCATGCATTTTGTACGATAGAGGAAAATGATGGGTATCCCTAGAGAAAACTCAGTCACACTTTCGAGGTGTGCAATCCCTTTTGCAATGATTAGGTCGGCATCTTCGAAAAGATTTAAGATATGCTGAGGAGCTACAGTAGGTAACATACCAACTCCTGAAAGTCCATTTTCTATGACTGTAGCCCCTGTATCAAATAATCCAATAGATTGCGCTTCTTTTAATGTAACATCATTAAGAAAAGGAAAACTTTTGACTACAGCAGTGACCTGATGACCCTGTTGTACGAGTAAACGAATAGCTTCGCGATCAAATACGGCCTCCCCACAGTTGTCTAGCAGATAGACGATCTTCATAGGCTTTTGTGGAGAAATCTCTAACATAGAAAGGTCATTGCGCATAAATCCCTGGGCACTTGCTTTTAAAAAGCCTTGTATCATGACTTCAGAATCAGATTCTAGACCAACATCGATCATATTAGCGGCGGTTGCAAGTAAGAGCCAATCTGAAATAGTCATGGATTTTGTATGATCCAGAGTGAGTAGGTAAGTTTCTGCAAACTGATTGGCAGATTTCTTTTCTTCTTCATACGGATCACCATCTTGTAATTCTTTTTGCACCGAATCATATAGAGTAGTCAATGGTAGGGCAGGACTATCAGATGAAGAATAGGCCTGTATGGATGCCAAAATGGTTTTGTGTAGTTGTTTGCATTCGTTATCAGCTGCTCGTTTGGCTAGGGTACGGGATAGTTGTTGTTCAAAACATTGTGAGCATTCTTTAGCAATTTTCATGCTGATCCTCCTTTTATTTAATAAGATGATGATAGCGAAAAAAGTGTATTTTTTATAGATCGTGACGAGTTTGTTCGGGAAACGTTTCCACATCCCCCAAACAAACTCCACATACGATGGATAGAATCACACTCTAAATCAATGGGTAATGGTTGGATTCAGGATCTTGAAATACTCGTGGGAGTATCGATCGAGAGTGCTATGCGAGCTGGATGTCCCTCGTGAAAATCAATTGGGCCTCTGTAAAGAATAGGAAACAATATTCCTGAAACAAAAACAATAGCACCAGTAATTTCAAAACCTAAACTATAACTGTTTGTGGTCTGCACTAAATAGCCCATGAGTAATGGCGCGATAATGCCACCTGTTTGGATAAGCGTATTTGCGAAGCCTGCTGCAATACCTGCGCCAAATGTACCACCGACATCTGTCGGAATGGTCCACACTGGTCCAAGTTGCATCAATACAAATGCAAAACTAATAGATAATAAGGCAACTCCAAGTGCAACAGAGTGGACCGAAATGGCTGGAAATAGCAAGATACCGCCAACAAATAACCCGCCCGATGTGGGGATTGCCCGAGCCCAACGATAGCTACCATAGCGTGCTAATAGATGGTCTGTTAGCCAGCCACTAAAAGGAATGCTAATGGCAGCTAAGATCCACGGTAGAGCTGCTACAAGACCTGTTTTGGGTAAACTAAGTCCCCGCGCAGTATGGAGATAAGCTGGTAGCCATGAAGTTAATGTAAATAAAAAGTATGCTAGTGTCCAATTTGCTACTACTAGTGCCCAGAGTGAAGGCTTTTTTACTACATATTGTAGTGTTTTTAGAACTGCAGGTTTTTGACCTTGATCTTCAACTTTTTCTTGTCCTTGAATAATATATTCTAACTCTGCATGATTAACTTTTGTAGAGTCTGTGGGAAAGTCAGATGCGAGATTCCACCAGACAAGTGCCATAATGATACCGAGTGCGGCAATAATGACAAAAGCCCATTGCCAAGATAAAACGAGCATGAGTAATGTAATGAGTGGAGCCCCAATGGCCGAACCTACTGCTAAACCCATGTTTTGTAATGCCATTGCTTTCCCTCGTTCTTTTGTAGGGAACCAACGCACACCAACCATGGAGGCTATACCCCAAGTCATACCTTCAAAAAATCCAAATCCTACACGAATCCACATCCATCCAGTGAAAGATGTGGTTAGAAGAGGAAGAACCATGAAGATTGACCAACCAATGAGAGCAAATGTATAGAGTTTGCGTGGCCCCCAAACAGATGCCATAATGCCACCAGGTAATTCACCTAAAAACAATCCCCACACAGTAGCACTAAAAATGACTCCCATCTGTAGTGGGCTAAAGTGCAAAGCAGAAGTAATGAGTGGTTCTGCTACACCAATGTTTGCACGATCCAGATAGTTGACAACGACAATCAAAAAAACCATGCCCATCATCATCCAGCGTATTCTGCTCTTACCTGCTACTACTTCATTCAATCAGATACACCTCCTCAAAATGGTAAATAGGTACAAATGGTAAACTTAATATAAGTAAGGGCTTTCATGTGGAAAGGTTTCCACATGCACATTGTAATGAGCTAAGAATAGATCTGTCAATATATTTTGAACAGTAATAGGGTAGAAGAATGGATCAATATCCGCAAACATACGTTGATAAAATGGCGAATCTATGTTAAGTTCTTCTAAAGTTAATGTAAAGGAATTGTAAAGGATCGTTG
This sequence comes from Sulfoacidibacillus ferrooxidans, assembly GCF_022606465.1. Classification (NCBI taxonomy): domain Bacteria; kingdom Bacillati; phylum Bacillota; class Bacilli; order Caryophanales; family Alicyclobacillaceae; genus Sulfoacidibacillus; species Sulfoacidibacillus ferrooxidans. Next base: position 810,084 of record NZ_JALBUF010000001.1, on the reverse strand, counting down.
GTTTATTACACTGACGTGCGAGATAGTTGATATCCATAAGTGAGATACAGAAAACAAAGGCAGATGAGACAGAGGGGGGTGCAGATGCTTCTTTCTGTGAGTGTATTTATTCTTATTGCTCTTTTCGCTTTAGTGTCAGGGTTTAATGATGGTGGGAGCATTATTGCAAGTTTTTTAGTTTCTGGTGTTCTGCCTGCCAGGCTGATTGTACCCCTTTTGATCATCAGCGTAGGTCTTGGACCACTCGTGTTTGGTACGGCAGTATCGCATACCATAGCCGTGGAAATTGTGGATTTTCATCGTATGGGGTTACAACTTCTTTGTACAGCTCTATTTGCTTCCTTGTTGACGCTATTGATCACGTGGCGATTAAAAATACCTACGAGTACAACGATTGCATTGGTTGGTGGGGCAGTTGGCTCGGCATTAGCACACTACGGTATATCATCCATTCATTGGATCGGCGTAGTCAAAGTATTTACGGGATTTATCGGCTCCGTTTTTGTAGGATTTATCGTAGCATATTTGTTGACTAAAGTACTGTGGATACTTTTCTCACGTATGTCGATGACGTGGATGAGACGCTTGCGTTATGGGCAATATGTCACTGCTTTTTTTCAGGGTTTGGCGTATGGAGCTAATGACCAAGAGAAGGCCATTGGATTAATGGCTGTAGCTATTGCACTTGTTTTTCATACGACTGGATATCATGTGTCGTTTATTGCTATTCTTTTCCCGCTAATTTTTTGGTCGATTGGATTAGTTGTAGGCGGTTCTAGAATTGCACGTACGCTAGGTGAGGGAGTCGTCAAGCTCGGACCTATTAACGCGCTTAGTGCACAGACAGCAGTGGCTTTGTCTGTAAGTGCAGCATCTGTATTTGGCTTAGTAGTGAGCACAACACAGACAACCAATGGGAGTTTATTTGGGATGGGAACTGCCCGTAACCCCTATGCGGTTAACTGGGCAACATCCATAAAGATCGTAAAGATATGGGCATTGACTTTGCCGCTTGCATTGATTGTAGGATGGCTAAGTACTGATCTTCTACTTTTCATGTAATACATGGGTTTTAGAATCTTTTTATCGAGGTGAGCAGCATGAATTGGAAAAATTTACTTACTGGATCATCAACTGTTTTTCAAGATTTATTAATCCGTCAATTGGAGTTAACCCATGAGATGACTGCGTTACTTCGCGATTATGTTCATATTCATGGATCTGGTGAGGAAGCTGGCATCAAAGAAAAAGCATCTGATTTAGAGCACGAGGCGGATGATATTCGACAAGCACTCGTGGATCGGTTGGTTCAGACTTTCGTCACGCCATTTGATCGTGAAGATATCAATCATCTATCCTGCGCCATTGATGACATTTGTGATTATAGCGAGAATACCATCAAAGAAATCTCTGTTTATGAAATTAAACCGGATATCTATGTAACGGATATGGTAGATCATCTGCACAAATCGGTTGGTAAGTTACTGGAAGCATCGCGTTTATTGGGGCAAGACAATCGAGGTTGTAATGTAGCAAGTATGGAGGCTAAGTCTCTTGAAAACAAAATTGAAGGTATCTATCGAAAGGCAATTGCACACCTGTCTAACGAGTTAGATATTCCTTATATGATCAAGATTCGCGAAGTGTATAGACACTTGAGTAATGCCGCCGATCGCGTTGATGCAGTAGCTAATATTATGAACTCGATTGTCATTAAAAAATCATTTGCTTGAGTTTTTTGATGAACGGATTACAAAAAATCGGTGATGGTAGTGCTAGGTCGTGTGTTGTTCAAGGGGGGTAGTGAGAAGTGTGTTCTCTCCCTGTGAACCATACACGACCCTTTTGGTATGTGGGGGGAACACGTACATAGAGAAGCTCAAGCGATGTGGGTATCACATGAACGGGACATGTGTATCGGGCGACAATGTAATTATGCTTTCTAAAAATCATCTTTACAATTTTGAAAATTTCATATAGTGTGGTGGTCAGACCACAAAACAACGGAAATGTGATTGAAGCAAAAGGGGGATCCCTAGATTTTACAATACATACATGAAGGATCAGCATCTGATCGCTTAGAGTCGATGTTCATTCGTCAAATTGCTGATGGAGAACTGGAAGTAGGTACAGTGTTACCTCCAGAACGTGAGTTAGCTCTATTGCTTGGAGTATCGCGTTCTACTGTACGTGAAACTTTACAAAGAATGGCGTGCGATGGGTTTGTGCAAACGCGCAAAGGCCAGCCAGCCCTTGTACTAGACTATAGAAAAACCGGGAATCTTGCCACATTGGTGCAACTTGTGCAGCTTGGCGAGCAGCTATCTTCTAGTTTTATTGAGTATTTTTTAGAGATAAGAAGTCAACTAGCACCTCTCTGGATTAGCAATCTCATGAGACGTAACACGGATGAATTGGAAGATTTTCTTCGTTCTTCATCGTTATTACACGATGATGCGGGCACATATGCTCTATATGATTTTCAACTTCAAAAAGTGTTAGCAGAAGGGTCGGGAAACCCTATCTATCTGTTTTTAGTCAATAGTTTGGCTGCTGTTTATCAGGCACATGGCAATTATTATTTTTCTTTACGCGATCAACGTCAGTATTCTTCACAGTTTTATCGTCAGCTTCTTCAAACGGTGAGTGAGGGAAGGGCTAATGACGCGGAACAACTAGTTCGTGTTGTGATGGAGGAAAGTGCCTTACGTTTTTTGCGATTGATGAAGTAAGAAGGAGGTGGTGATATGCGAAGGTGGAATGGGTGGGGAGAAGAAAGCGTTTTCCAAAAAGTTAATCCGATAGCATTTGAATACTTGCAAGCGCATGTAGGATTAGCCAAAACAAGCCATTCACTCACATTTGACGAACTAATAGCACTCGTTCCCTCTTCTCGACTTACACAGCATGAGTTATTAGCTTGCTGTGACATGACATGTGATGCAAAAGATAGAGCATTACACGCAGTAGGTCAAAGTTTGCCTGATTGGATTGGGTTGCGTATGGGACTTATTGAGCGATTTCCAGATGCGGTGGCGTATCCCAAAAGTGCACAAGAAATACGGACATTATTGGACTTGGCGAGTGAACATGATATTCGATTGATCCCATACGGTGGAGGGACAAGTGTAGTTGGTCATCTCACTGTGCCAGATTCATTACAACCAGTAGTCACAGTGGATATGCGCAGGATGAATCAGCTTCTTCATTTTGATCCAATGGAGCAATTAGCCACATTTGAAGCTGGGATAAGCGGTCCAGAGATTGAGGATTGTTTACAAGCAAGGGGATATACACTTGGCCATTATCCCCAATCTTTTGAGTATTCAACACTGGGTGGATGGGTAGCCACACGTTCTGCAGGACAGTATTCACTAGGATATGGACGCATGGATTCTTTATTTGTTGGAGGGAGATTGGAGACGCCGGCAGGTTCCTTTGTGTTAAAACCTATACCCGCATCAGCGGCAGGACCTGATCTTCGCCAGACTGTTCTGGGTTCAGAGGGACGACTTGGGATTATAACAGAATGTACCGTGAAAGTATCAAGACTCCCTAAACAGGAGCGTGTACATGCAGCATTTTTTAAAGATGCGGAAACGGCACTTACAGCTGTTCGTGAATTGGCACAAGCCGATCTGCATATGACGATGATACGGCTTAGTTTAGCAGCTGAAACGGAAACTACCCTTGCATTGGCGTCACACCAAAAGGTGCTGTCCTTTGTGAAGCTGGGATTGTCATTATGGGGTGTCAAGGATCAAAAATGCCTCTTACTCTACGGAGTAGCCGGGTCGACAGATGCTGTATCACAAGGATTGCTAAGTGCTCGCAGGATCATAAAACAGCAGGGTGGCATTTTTGTAGGGCAAAAATTTGGTGAAGAGTGGAAAAAGGCACGCTTTCAATCACCGTATCTGCGCAATACGTTATGGGAAGCAGGGTATGCCATTGATACATTGGAGACTTCTGTCATCTGGTCAAAAGTGAAAACGACTATTGCTGCGATTGAAGATGCGCTAAAGAATGCCGCGCGCCTTCAACAGGAACAAGTACATGTATTTACACATGTGTCACATGTCTACGCGGTGGGTTCGAGCATTTACACCACGTATGTTTTTCGTTTAGCCGATACGGCTGATGCCACGCTTGCTCGATGGCAAACCTTGAAGTCAGCTGCTAGTCAGGCGATTGTGGAGCAAGGTGGCACGATTAGTCATCAACATGGAGTCGGGTTAGACCACAGGCCATATCTAGAAGTGGAAAAAGGGGAACTGTGGTTGCAGATGCTCCGTGCAGTTGCAAAGACAGTCGATCCAAAAGGATTAATGAACCCAGGCAAATTGATGGAGTGAGGCCTATGAGGCAGCGTCAAGAGGTATGGAGTCAATTGCAACAGTCATGGGATCTTATTGTCATTGGGGGAGGGATAACAGGTGCTGGTGTATTTGCTGAGGCGTCGCGTCGTGGATTGCGTTGTTTATTACTTGAGCAACGAGATTATGCATCGGGGACGTCCAGTCGATCGGGCAAATTAGTCCATGGTGGACTGCGTTATTTAAAACAGGGGCAGATCAAACTGACACTTCAGTCTGTGCGTGAACGTGAGCATTTGCTTGCGCGGTACCCTGGCATGGTTGAACGACTGCCTTTTTTAATGCCGCTTGCATCTGCTTCTGTGTCATCGCGTATCACGTTAAAGACAGGGTTGTCCTTGTATGATTTGATGGCTGGACGAAGAACGCACCATTTTCGCACAGCAGAACAAGTGTTACGAGAGATTCCTGGTATGGAGAGCGTTTCTTGTTTTGGCGGTTATCAATTTGAAGATGCAAAGACAGATGATGCACGACTGGTTTTGCGGGTGATTGAAGAAGGTCAGCAACATGGTGGAAGTAGTGTCAATTATGCAAAAGTGACAGAGTTAATGCGAGATCGACAAGGCCAAATTCTAGGTGTCACGGTTTGCGATGAATGTTCTGGCCAATACGCAGAGATAAAATCGTCGCTTGTCATTAATTGTACGGGTATATGGACTGATCAACCACCATTTGCTGTTCAAAATGGTCCGCCATTGCGTAAGTTACGCGGTAGTCATTTGCTTCTTCAACAGCATCGATTACCACTTCAAGGGGCTGTCAGTTTTTTTCATCCACGAGATTCGCGTCCTGTGTATGCATATCCATGGGAAGGTGTCATCTTGTTCGGTACAACAGACATTGAGCATATGCAGTCTCTTGATACTGAACCACACATGACGGGTGTTGAAGGAACCTATTTATTTGAAGCACTTACAGCACAATTCCCTCATGCAAAGCTTCGCGTGGAAGATGTACTCTCCGTATATTCAGGAGTGCGTTCCGTGATTGACACTGGGAAGGAAAACCCATCGGAGGAGTCGCGGGAGCATGCTATTTGGGCTGATTCTGGCTTTGTATCTGTGACAGGTGGAAAGTTGACTACGTATCGCCAGCTTGCAGTTGCTGTTTTGCATGCAGCAAAGTTGTGGTTGAGAGGTAGCTATGGTGTAGCTCGCAAAAGCAATGTGCAGGAAATTAAGATACCACCCTTAGAAAAAATAGATGGACATGGGCAACTACAAAGTGTTCATCGTCTCATGCAACGCTATGAGGATGACGTTGTAAGGGAAATATGGGGGAATACATCGTTGGAGGCACAAGAGAGTCTTGCAGGCACTGGGATTTCCCTCGCCGAACTGATGTATGCAGCTCGCTCTGAACAGGTGGTTCATTTAGACGATTTATTGTGGCGACGAACAAGGCTAGGGTTGATCGTTCACGAGGGTGGAGTAGGGCTCCTTCCTGAACTTAAACAACCGATTGCATCGATGTTAGGGTGGGGAGAAGAGATGTGGACAGCAGAGGTAACGCGATATCAGAATCTATGGCAAAGTGCCTATAGTCCACGCCTACTCTCTGTACAATCACATGAAAAAGGGTGATGAAAGCAGTGATTGCAGACAAAGTGCTCGCTATTGATGTGGGGACGCAAAGTGTGCGGGCGCTTGCATTTGATGCACTGGGAAATCTTATAGCGGGCGTACAATTGCATTATGACCAGCCGTACGAAAGTGCTAAACCAGGGTTTGCAGAACAGGATGCAGATTATTTTTGGCGGTATATAGCAGATGCATGTCAGCAGTTATGGAAAACAGGAGATGTTTTGGCACATGAAATTGCAGGTGTTGCTGTGACAACGCAACGTGCAACGATTGTCCCTTTGGATGAACACGGCGTTCCGCTTCGCAAAGCGATGTTGTGGCTGGATCAGCGCAAAGCAGAGCTTGTTCCAACTGTCGGTGCAACTATGGAAGCATTGCTTTTTTTTACCCGACTACGAAAAAGTGTGCGTGCGCTGCAAGCAAGCGCACAAGCCAACTGGTTGCTACTCCATGAACCTGATCTGTGGGCAAAGATCAAAAAATACATTTTTTTATCTGGGTATGTAACCTATAAATTGACGGGAGAGTTCAAGGATTCGACAGCATGTCAAGTGGGGTACATCCCATTTGATTATCAAGCGCAAACTTGGCCGCGTGCCTCACACTGGATGTGGCGAGCGATCCCTATTAAAAGAGAATGGTTACCCACATTAGTACAGCCAGGTGGCATCTTAGGTTATGTAACAGTAGAAGCTGCAGCGTGCACTGGATTAGTTGTTGGATTGCCAGTGATTGCAGCCGCATCTGATAAAGCGTGTGAAACGCTTGGTGCAGGGTGCCTCCATGAAAGTCAAGGATGCATTGGATATGGTACGACAGCTACGATTAACGTGAATGTTGCTCGTTATAAAGAGCCTGTCTTTTTACAACCAGCTTATCCGAGTGCAGCTGCAGGTCAGTATCAAATGGAAATTCAAATTTTTCGCGGCTTTTGGTTAGTGTCCTGGTTTAAAGATGAATTTGCAAAAGAAGAGCAGAGAATGGCAAAAGAACGTGGAATTCCGGTAGAGGCATGGTTAGATCGGGAGATTGCTGACGTGAAGGCAGGGGCTGACGGGTTATTGCTCCAACCCTATTGGTCTGCAGGAGTTCGCTATCCTGGGCTTGAAGCACGTGGAGCAGTCATTGGATTCCATGCAGGTCATACAAAGGCACATCTATATAAGGCACTCCTTGAAGGACTTGCTTACAGTATGCGAGAAGGGAAAGAACGCATCGAGCGTAAAACCGGCACTCTATTAACGAAGATGTTTATATGCGGTGGCGGTTCGCAAAGCGATCAGATGATGCAAATTACGGCAGATGTGTTAGGTATGCCCGTTGTTCGAACAAAAATTCATGAAGCATCAGGGTTAGGGGCAGCGATTCTTGCGACAGTTGGTGTTGGATGGCATGCAGACTTACACATAGCGGTAAGAGCGATGACTGGTCAGGGCGAGTCATTTGAACCGCGTAAGCAACAAGTACAAGTGTACGATCAAGTATATAGGCATCAGTATCGTCGCATGTACAGTAGATTGCGACCATTGTATCGCGCAATGTCAGGGTTGCAAAAAAAAGAAAGTTAAAAGGAGAACGGATCCTGATGATGGATTTCTTTCAGTTCCAAGTGCCTACGCGAATTGTTGGTGGGGAGCCAGGCTTTCTACAAACCATGGCACCAGAATTAGCAGCTTTTACTGGGATGCGCGCAGCAGTCATTACTGATGCGGTCATATGTACATTACCCGCTTATCAGCAGATGCTTACGAGCTTAGAGGAGTCAAACATCCAAGTCGTAGCCAGTTATCAAAGTGTTCCGCAAGATAGTGATGTGCAAGTTGTACATACTGTGCGCGATGCTTTACGTCCCATGGAATGTGAACTGCTCATTGCTATAGGTGGAGGAAGTGTCATGGATACTGCAAAAGCGGTAAATATTGTACTGACTCACGCAGGCGATCTACTGGAGTATCAGGGGGCACATATACTTACCGAACCTTTACTTCCTCTTATTGTTATACCGACAACAGTAGGGACTGGGTCAGAAGTGACGATGGTTTCTGTTATTGCTGATGCGACAGATCATAGGAAACTAACCTTCGTGGATTATCGACTAGCACCAACACTAGCTGTACTCGATCCAGCAGTGACGTTTAGCTTGCCAAAAAGCTTGGTGGCAGCGACTGCAATGGATGCTTTAACCCACGCAATAGAAGCGTTTATTGATGTAGAGCATTCACCGTTTAGTGATCTGTACGCTGTTGAGGCGGCTAGGATCATTCGCGAACAGCTGTTGTGTGCACTTGATGATCATGGTTACGAAGAGGCACGAACTCATTTGCAAATGGCGGCCACGATGGCAGGTATTGCTTTTAATCATAGTATGGTTGGCATTGTTCATGCACTTGCACATGCGCTTGGAGGAGTGTCACGAGTGCCCCATGGTGTAGCCAATAGTTTAATGCTTGTCGAAGGCCTTCAATTTAATATGGAGGAAGTACCTGAAAGGATCGCAGAAATAGGCGTGCGTGCAGGATTTGTCGATGTCCAAAATGATGTTCAAGCTACAGCAAAAGCGTCTATTGTAGCTATTGCACAGTTGCGAGCAGATGTCTGCGCGAAAAGCGGGATTGCCTCTACATTGTCTGCAGCAGGTGTCTCTTATGAGCAGATACCCCTTCTTGTGGAGCGTGCTAGTGAAGATGGAAGCTTATTATATAATCCCAGAATGGCCGAAGAGAATGACCTTTTGAAGATGTATGAACACATGATGAAGTGATTATTACAACATGAGTGATGTGGAGCGTGAGGCAATTGGCGTTAGTATATGACATGTTCATCGACGGACAATGGGTCCACTCGGTGAGCGAAGAAACGATGGAGGTACGTTGCCCTGCTGATCAGAGCTTAGTGGCAACAGTAGCAAAAGCTAATAGTGATGATGTAGATGTAGCTGTGCAAGCTGCGCGTAAAGCGTTTGATAAAGATGAATGGTCCAGTTACTTAAATGCACCCATTCGCGCGGATTATCTACGTAAAATAGCGACCATCTTACACGAAGAAGTGGATCGTTTGGCGGAGTTAGAATCGCTCTCATCTGGTAAACCGATCATGGAAACTAGTATGATTGACATCCATCTAGCAGCTGATTGTTTTTCTTACTATGCGGATCTAGCTTCACACATTGGAGGCAGACAAGTACCACTTGCACAGCAGGTGCTGGATTTTACCCTGCGTGAACCGATTGGCGTGATAGGGATGATTGTACCCTTCAATTTTCCTTTATTGCTTGCTTCCTTTAAAGTGGCACCAGCACTTGCGGCGGGAAACACAATCGTTTTAAAACCATCAGAATATACGCCACTGACGGTTCTTGAATTGGCTCATATTTGTAATCGCATTGGCATTCCGGATGGGGTATTGAATGTTATTACAGGATTTGGAAAAGATGCCGGAGAGGCGCTTGTCCAACATACTGAAGTAGATAAAGTGTCTTTTACAGGATCAACAGCCACAGGACAGCGAATTATGGAGCTATGTGCAAAAACACTAAAAAAAGTTACGTTAGAATTAGGTGGTAAAGGACCTAATATCGTCTTTGCAGATTGTAATCTAGATCAGGCTGTCAGCGGAGTGATGACTGGAGCTTTTATGAATCAAGGAGAAGTGTGCATTGCAGGAACGAGAGTATATGTGGAGCGTCCTATTTGGGATCAATTTGTATCTCAATTTCTTACACGCGTGAAAAAACTAAAAGTAGGCCATCCACTATCTTGGGATACAAACATGGGGTCGCTTATTTCACAGCAGCAACTGGATAAAGTAGAGTACTTTGTTTCGCGTGGAATTGCTCAAGGCGGACACCTATTGTGTGGTGGCAAACGCCCAACTGATCCAGAGCTTGCCGCGGGTTTTTTCTATGAGCCCACAGTATTTATTGATGTACCAGCAGATGCAGACATTTGTCAAGAGGAGATATTCGGCCCAGTTATTGTTATTTTACCGTTTTCTGGGGAGGCAGAGGCAGTTGCTCTAGCCAATCAATCGAAGTATGGATTGGCAGGCGGAGTGTGGACACAGGATATAAAAAAAGGGCTTCGCATGGCGCGCCGTTTACAGCTAGGTACTGTGTGGATCAATAATTATAGCATGTTACGCGTAGAAGCGCCGTTTGGTGGATATAAACAATCTGGTATGGGTCGAGAACTCGGGATAGAAGGACTATTAGATTACACGCAAGTAAAAAATGTGTACGTTGAATTAGAAGACGAAATTTTGTATTTGTACGATTAGTGCATAGCAAGGTCTAGGTGTAACTACATTGAGGGAGTGTGCACAGGATGAGTGTATTTAAAAATTCAGATGAACTCTATGATGTGTTTGGGCGCTTTTTTAATCAAATAAAGTTTGAGTCAGAGATGGGTCAACAGATTCAAAGTTCACACATTATCGTTCAATGGGAATATTCTGACCCAGAGGGTATTGTTACGATTGATGCAACGCAAAAAGATCCTGATGGCGGATATTTTTCGGTTATTCTCGGACCTACAGAGATTAAGCCGGAAATCTTTATGACGATGAAGGCAGATGTTGCACATCAATTTTGGTTGGGAAAAGTCAATTTGCTATCTGCACTTTCACGAAGGCAAATTGTAGCGAAAGGTCCAATTCCCAAAGCATTAAAGTTACTACCTGCGATTAAGCCATCGTATGCTATGTATGCAGAATTCCTGCGCACAGATGGGCGCACAGAAATTCTTAATTAGAGCCATGCGCCAAGATCACGCTTAAGCAAGTCTTGTAGTTTCATAACATCATCATGAAAATAATCGCGTAAGGCAGTACGCGTATCTGGATTCATACTCACTTTTTCAAGTAACATAGATTTTGCTCGATTACCCAGCCTCTCGCGAAGAGCACTTGGAATCAAGGGTTTGACTAACTCTTTTAAGCCATTTGGTTGAGAAATAAAATTAAATAATGCACGAGACTTTGGTAGCCCTGATTCGTTATAGTGTATGGAGGTATCTGCTGTAAATGTAGGATCAACACCTAAGAAGCTATACACGTCTCGCATGGTTTGTCTTGTATCAGATGTAAAATCTTCAAAAAGAATAACTTTGACTTGTTCTTTAGGAAATACTTGAAAATAACGTTTGATTTGAGAGTGGTAAAGGCTCAATTCTTTATATAGCCACATGGGTTCATAATCCTGCATTTTTCTCTTTTCTTCCGCTTCGAGCGCTGCTTCAAATGGAAGCTCCTCGCGCTCGTCGCGGCGGAGGTACATGTATGCAGAATAGGCGCGATCGACTGGATTGCGCAAAGTAATGATGATCTTCATATGAGGGTTGTCAGCAGCGATGCGTTCAGCCGTGTCAGGAAAATAGAGATAAAATGCAGACGATTCTCCAACAATTTGGCTTTCATGTGCTGCAGCAAATAGCCGCTCATATTGCTCGCGTTGCCGGATGGTCTCCGTATTCATGCCTTCGTCGCCTTTCCCTTTAAATTGCGGAGGGAAACTTGGGGTACTAAAATAATGAGCTTCTTTTTTAGGTGGTATATAGATTTGAGGATGTTCTGCTAAGTAGCGATCTAGTGAACTTGTCCCAGATTTAGCGGCTCCTACAAGTAAAAAATGGGGTAACAAAGTAGATCATCTCTCCTTGATATGTGAATATTCACGTGATTTGCTAGACAGAGATAGCTTCTGTAAGCACATGTTTAGCGGCAGTAATGACATCTTCCATCTGAGAAAAAGAGTGAATCGTTGCACCCGCGCGAAATTCATGCCCACCACCATCAAATTGTTTCGCTAGCGGGAGGATTGGAATTCCTTTACCTCGTAGACGCACGCGAATATCTCCAGAAGGTAGTTCGATAAATAGTAAAAAAATACGACCGGGTAGACGTTCTAATTCTTCCATGGTCTGCGCAGCCTCTTCACTTGAAATACCCAATTGTGAGATGGTGGGTAAGTCTAAAAAGGAGACAAGAACATCGTCGTATTGTTTAAAGTTTGCACGCAACATCTCACCCATGCGGAAATACGATATGGAACGCTGCTCAAGTTGCTCATATAGAGCAACTTTATCGATAAGTGCCCGTTGCTCAAGCATGCTTGCCATCGCGTAGGTATGCGCCGTGACGTCTCTTTTAAACCACTGTGTGTCTGAGATGATCCCTGTGTAGAGTTGCCTACAGACTTCCTTCGAAAAGAGAGTACGTCCTGTCACCTGTTCTAACTCTTGGATTAATTCAGTCAGTAATTCTGCTGTTGAACTCGCTTCGGGTACAACCCAATTGATCTTCCCATACCCACGATTACTTTCATGGTGATCAATAACTACATCGATCGACTCGATGGACCATAAGTCATCTGTAGGAATAGACGATTCAGATCCATAACGCAATATTTGTTGCGAAATGCGTTCTAAGATAGGCTGCGCAAACGCTAGTCTAGCGTAATTGCCCGTGTCTACAGCGACTTTTAGTGCATGTGGTGAATGCGTGCTAGTGTAAGGAAATTCAGGGATGAGCCAATCCAGATATTCGGGTAAATCATGTGCAACACTCACGACTTTTCCAAGTTGACGCAATGCTTCAGCTAAAGCAAAGGCACTAGCAGAGTCAGGATCGCCACGCAAATGTGTGTATATGTGAACTTCCTGTGCCTCAAGTAAAGGAGTGAGAAGATGTGAGCATCTCAAATGTGTTAACCCCCACTATAATTTAGTTTTCAGATGCGATTGGCAAAACAGCCTCTTCATAAAACTCCATTAATACACGTGCAGTTTCGCGGCGTGTAAATTCTTCAGGAGGCACGATTCCCGCTTTAAGCATGGTGCGAACTTTGGTGCCAGAGAGAAACACGTGTGCCTTTTCATCGTGAGGACACGTTTTTTCCGTGGCCATACCTCCACACTCCTTACAATAGAAGGCATGATCAAAGAACATGGGCGAGATGCCAATCTCCTCAGGAGTAAATAGCGAGAATATTTTTTGAGCGTCGTACGTACCGTAATAGTTGCCTACTCCAGCGTGATCGCGACCTACAATAAAATGTGTACAACCAAAATTTTTTCGAACCAATGCATGTAAGATGGCTTCGCGTGGCCCAGCATAGCGCATCGCAGCAGTAAAGATACCCAGTGCAACGCGGTTTTTAGGATAGTAGTGTTCAATGACTGTCTCATATGCACGCATGCGCAGTGGTGCTGGAACATCATCCGCTTTCGTAGGCCCAACCAGAGGATGAATAAACAAACCATCCATCGTTTCTAACGCGCATTTTTGAATGTATTCATGCGCTCGATGAATAGGATTGCGTGTTTGAAATCCGACAATCGTTTTCCAACCCTTTTTTTCAAACAGCTGTCGCGTTTCCTGTGGCGTGCGTAGATAGCTGGCATAATGATCCTGTGTGGTTGTTGTAAACACAGACACTGGACCGCCCAGATGAACGCTTCCTCGTTCCAATGTTCGCATGACTCCTGGGTGTGCAGAATCATTGGTTTGATAAAGATGGTTCACTACATGATTCAAGTTTACCTGATACTTACTTGTGACAACCATGGTAGCGTGTGGTGTACCATGCTCATCGATCAAAAGCACTGTTTCACCAAGTGTAATTAGTTGTGCTTGATCGGCAGAGATGGGAAGAGCAATGGGCAATGGCCATACGATGCCATTGGCCAGTCGCATCTGCGTGACAACGGAATGGTAGTCCATTTCATCCATGAATCCAACAAGCGGAGAAAAGGCTCCCATACCCATTTGTTCAAGATCGCTGATGGCAACATCGTCGATGATGACGCGCTGTAGGTTGTTTGAATACGATTCGTCTGTATATGGACCGATGCGTCGATGAACAAGTACTCCACCGTGTGGGGATAAAGCAGTCACTGCGTTCACTCCTGAATCATGATGGTTGGTTAGCGTTGATGAAGTACATGTGTCTTTTGTAATGTTTGCGAACTTCGTTCAGGAATGATCTGTGCAACAAGATGGGTCTCAATCGTAGACACCGCTTCACTGATACGCACTTGGTTAGTACGGATGGTTAAATCCGCGTGGATCGGATGTTCATAAGGTGAGCTAATGCCTGTGAAGTCAGGGATCGATCCAGCAAGAGCTTTCTTATACAATCCTTTAGGGTCTCTTTCGATGCAGATATCAAGGGGACAGTCGATAAATGTCTCGATGAATTCTCCTTGTGCAAAGAGACTGCGTACCCATTCGCGATCTTTGCGCAGGGGGGATATCATAGCTACAATGACGACCATGCCTGCATCGACAAATAATTTTGCGAGATGACCGACACGTCGAATGTTCTCTTCGCGATCTCGCATGGAGAAACCCAAGTCTTCATTCAATCCGAGTCTGACATTGTCTCCATCTAATAGGTAGGTGTGGATACCTTGTCGATACAGATGCCATTCCAATTCTGCAGCAATCGTTGATTTTCCTGAACCGGAGAGTCCTGTAAACCAAACGACAGCACCTTTGTGTTCGTGCAAATTTTCACGTGCTACACGGTTTACCTTTGTTTTTTGCCACATTACATTCTCGTCGATGGTCAATACCTCCCTTATCTTTGCAGTATGGACTCATTAATGTCCATGTTAAGCGATGTAACTGTAATTCTGATTAAATTTGTTTTACAAACGTATTAATTTTTGAAGAGATAGGATTACAAAATATGAATGTGTATAGTGTTCCTGCCAATTTCGCATACTTCTTGTGGAGGAGTGAAAGCGATGACAACGGCTATGGAATCACTTCAAGACGTACCAATTTCTTCTCGTTTAGAGGAAAATGATGCGTTTTTAAAAGAATTATTAGGGATAGGTGTAAGTTGGGATTTAATTGCAAAAGCATTTGTGTTTGAAGATATTAAAATGACAGCCTATACTGCGAATGGTTATTTTTTAACGATTGACATGGTTTTGATCGTGGAGAACTTAGAGATGTCGATTAAAGAATTTGTGGCGCAGCATCCACAAGGATCATTTACGCTAGATGAACTTGTGAACCATTTAAATGTAACCATTAGTTTTGTTCAGGTTCAAATCGTAAAAAAAATGGCGGATGCAGTACGGTTTATACTTTCTGGGCCGCTTGTCATATTTTTAGAAGGCTACGCCGATGTCCTCATCATAGATACGCGGATTTATCCCATGCGTGGGATTGATGAGCCTGCAGTAGAACGCGTAGTACGCGGACCGCGAGATGGTTTTGTGGAAACGATGCTGATGAATGTTGCGTTAATTCGTCGGCGGTTACGCGATCCGAGGTTGCGAGTAGAATTATTACAGATTGGATCCCGATCGCAAACAGATGTGAGTCTGATGTATCTACAGGATGTGACGAACGACGAGTTAGTGGAGCGTTTTCGACATGCATTAAAAACGATTCCAAATGATATGGTCGCGATGGGAGAGCAACCTGTTACCGAATGGCTTGGTAAGATCGGGTGGAATCCTTTTCCGATCGTCCGCTATACTGAGCGGCCCGATGTAGCTACTACAGGTCTGCTCGAAGGGCAAGTAGTGGTGATTGTCGATACTACGCCTGAGGTTATTGTAGGTCCTACTACTGTGTTTCATCATTTGCATCATCCTGAAGATTATCACTCTTATCCTGCAGTAGGGATGTATCTGCGGGTTGGAATTATATTGGCAAGTCTGATCTCTGTATTAGCACCAGGTGTATTTATTGTCTTAGCAGCAGAACATAATCATTTGCCAAAAGCCATTTCGTTTTTAGGTACACCCAAACCATTACCGTTTTCACTAGGATTTCAATTTTTATTAGCTCAACTTGGTGTCGATTTATTTGAGCGGGCTGTTATCAATACACCAGCAACACTCGCGTCGTCAATAGGTATTGTTGCAGGCTTAGTATTTGGCCAATTTGCTACAATGATGAATCTGGTATCACCAGAAGTACTTGTGTTTATGGGCGGTGCGGCAATTGCTCAGTTCGCAACATCTTCACGAGAACTTTCTTCTGCAAATCGACTTATGCGTCTGTTGTTAATCGTGTTATCTTGGATATTTGGTGGTATTGGTTTTTTGATAGGCATTGTGTTCATTATCGTTTTGCTAGGGCGGACACGAGCGTTAGGCATACCCTATTTATGGCCTTTATTCCCATTTAATTGGAAAGGCGTTAAAGGACTGCTGATTCGTCCTCCATTATATAAAGTAAAGAAAAAGGCATCTGTATTTAATCCCAAGGACTAGCTAGTAGCAGCAGCCCCCTCTTTGTCTCCCTTCTATGGTGGAAAACTCTTGTCGATTGTAGAGGTTTCCAAGTAAAATAGTAGATAAGAGTTAGCAGGGTGGGGGGGCGACATGGGGAAAACAATTTGGAACCTATTTTTTGCGATGTTAAAGTCGGGATTACTTGGATACGGTGGTGGTCCTGCATCCATTCCTATTATTCAATCGCAGGTGGTTGAAGGCTATCACTTTATGACACAGCAACAATTTACAGATGCGTTAGCACTGGCAAATACGTTGCCTGGTCCCATAGCTACAAAACTAGCTACCTTTATTGGCTATCAAACTGGTGGTCTTTTAGGAGGATTTGTGGCATTAGTTGGAATGGTGGGTCCTACTTCAATCGGAATTGTTTTGCTAGTCAATCTTTTAGGATTGTTGAAGGGCAATCCTCATTTAGCTGGACTCATTGCAGGTGTGCGACCAGTAGTCGTTGTGCTCCTACTACAGACTGCATGGATGTCATCTAAGGGTTCCTTTCCTGATTGGAGAATGTTTGCCGTAGCGGTACTTGCTGCATTAGCACTCTTTGTATTTCGATTCTCAGCACCACTCGTAATCCTAACAGCGATGATTGTTGGAGCATTTGTACTTGTACCGGCAAAGTGAAGGCATAATAAGAGAAGCTATAGATGGTCCAAGAAAAGTTGGATGCTCTATCGCTTCTCTTATTATTTTCAATATCATGTAATTTATTGATCTCGATGAGCGATGCTGCTTGGAGTATAATAGATAGGTAGCATGGCAGGGTACAAATTGAGGTAGGTGTAGAGAAATGGAATATTTCCAACAGAGTATTTTAGAATTGATCGTAGATACATCGACCAATTTGCCGCCTGATGTAAGAAGGGCACTGGCTCGGGCGCAGTTACGTGAAGAAATGGGAAGCCGGGCAGCACTTGCACTTGACACGATTGTAGACAATGTAGGGACTGCTGAATCTGATCAAGGCCCTATTTGCCAAGATACAGGTATGCCTACATTTGAAGTGCATACGCCAGTTGGTGCTAATCAGATCGTCATGGAACGAGAAATTAAAGCAGCAGTCGCCGAAGCAACACGACTTGGGAAGTTACGAACCAATTCGGTTGACTCACTGACTGGGAAAAACACGGGAGATAATCTTGGCCCTGGGACTCCAGTGATCCATTTTCATCAGTGGGAGCGCGATGATGTTGAAGTGAAGTTGATTTTAAAGGGTGGCGGCTGTGAAAATAAAAATATTCAATACAGCTTACCGATGGAAATCGAAGGATTAGGTAAAGCAGGTCGTGATTTAGATGGTGTACGTAAATGTATACTACATGCTGTATATCAGGCGCAGGGACAGGGCTGTAGCGCTGGAGTAGTCGGTGTATCGATTGGTGGAGACCGTACAAGTGGATATCAGCATGCAAAAGAACAGCTTTTTCGCTCTCTTGAAGACGAGAACTCCATTCCAGAATTGAAAGAATTAGAAGAGTACGTCATGGATAAGGCCAATCAGCTTGGTATTGGAACCATGGGTTTTGGTGGTCGAGTCACACTACTTGGTTGCAAGATTGGCGTGCAGAACCGTCTTCCTGCTAGCTTTTTTGTTTCGGTTGCCTATAATTGTTGGGCATTTCGCCGCCAAGGTGTCCATTTGAATGCCACAACCGGCAAGATCACTTCGTGGTTGTACAAAGAAGGTTCAGCAACCTTTGCCAATCGCGGGGGTATCTCCACTGATCATGCAGTTGTGCTAAAGGCACCGATTAGCGAAGAGCAGATTCGTAAGCTAAAAGTTGGGGATGTCGTATTAATAGATGGTACCATGCATACTGGACGAGATGCGCTTCATAAGTATCTAATGGAGCATGAATCGCCAGTAGATATGAATGGTGGAGTTCTCTATCATTGTGGTCCAGTAATGTTAGAAGATGAATCAGGATGGCATGTGAAGGCCGCAGGACCGACAACGAGTTCTCGAGAAGAACCCTATCAGGCGGACATTATTGAAAAATTCGGGATTCGCGCGGTGATTGGCAAAGGTGGTATGGGACCTAAAACGCTACAAGGTTTGCAAAAGCAAGGTGCAGTCTATTTAAATGCCATTGGTGGAGCTGCCCAGTACTATGCGCGCACAGTTACAGGAGTGGATGGAGTAGATTTTCTTGATCAATTTGGGATTCCAGAAGCCATGTGGCATCTGCAAGTGAAGGCATTCCCAGCTATTGTAACAATGGACGCACATGGCAATAGTCTACATGCAGATATTGCAAATGACTCAATGAAAAAGTTAGAGGCATTTGCAGCACCTGTCTATCAGTAAGTCTTTGCAATTATAAAAATGGCCATAAGGGGGAGAGCACAAGCTCTCCCAATTTGTGTAGAATCGAGCGTTGTACCCATTCTTCTAAATGTAGTTCCTTGCAGTGTTGTAAGTCAGAAACAAAAACGATGTCCATTTGTTCAGCTACTTCAGGGTTAAGAAATTCGATATTGAGTTCAAAATTACCTAGTAAACTAAGGCGATCCAGATTGGCTGTTCCAACGGTTGACCAAGTTCCGTCAATCGTTGCTGTTTTAGCGTGAATCATAGCGCCTTGGTATAGGAAGATGCGAACGCCTTTACGGAGGCATTCTGTAAAGTAAGTGTGCGCAAGCCAGTCTGCAAGTAAATGATTTGATTGCAGAGGAACCATAAGTCGCACATCGACACCTCTTGTAGCAGCGCGAATCAAGGAGTTTAATACATAACGATCAGGTATAAAGTATGGTGTTGTTAAAAGAATTCGGTCCTTCGCTAGATCAATCGCTTCAATATACATAGAGCGAATAGGAAACATTAGCCTAGTTGCATCGTTTGCGTACAAACGAATATACGGAAAAAGGGATGCTGTTTCTTTTTCGATATGTTGATCGGTAGATGCATGAGTATTCCAAAAATCCACAAATGATGAATACAGGTTTTTAGCTGCTTCTCCCTTTATTCTTACATGGGTATCTCGCCACTTAGCTCCATATAAATCTCCAATATTATAGCCTCCGACATAGCCAATTTGCTGATCGATGACCAGTAATTTGCGGTGGTCACGTGCTAATCTGCGAGGGTCAAACACATCCCAAAGTCTTCTCCAAGCTTTGTATTGCAAAAGATGAACATTATGTGGGAATCGTTTAAATTCCGCAGGAACTACCATGTTAGCAAAGCTGTCGAATATGACATAAACATCGACGCCTTCGCGCGCTTTTTTGCAAACAGCCTGCTTAAATGCAGATCCTATGCGATCACCTTTCCAGATAAATGACTCAATACAAATGCTTTGCTTTGCTGCTTGAATATCTTCGAGCATCGCTTCATACAGAGTCATGCCATAGGTATAAATTTGAACGCGATTCTCCTTAACGAGAATTTCAGGAAGATGTAATCGGCCAAGTGAGACCGCTCGGCGGCGACGGCGAAAGCGGGTACTGATCGCAGAACTTACGATTACGATCACTTGTAAGATAATAATGATGCCAATCGCCATAAAAAAACCATCTTCAAGGTGCGTAGTGAGAGACATGCTCATCGCTCCTTATTACGTAACCAAACGTTTACAGTTTACCATGATTGCTTGTACTGTGCTTTCACTAAGAGAGGCTGTGTACTTTTAGAGATGCGAGGACCTTTGAAGCTTCCATTAAAACAGCACTTCGCACATCATCATCGCGTTCGTCAGTTTGCACCTTAATTAAGACAGAGTAGCTTGTTGGATATAGATCTGCAACCATAACTTGTGGAGTGACGACCCAAGAATGTGCAAGTGATGGTTGCAATCGTTCACGTAAGCGATCGATCAGAACGGCTGCCTCCACATCGTATGAAACGTCAAAGCGTATACGCGCTGTATGCATCACAGTGCTTGAACGATTTTCAATGGCAGCCTGAACGAGAATGCCATTTGGAATGACCTGTGGATAACCTTCTTGTGTTTCTATGAGAGTGTACATTAGATTGATATCTTTTACATAACCGGTATACATAGGTTTTAGTGATTCATGTGGAAAGCTAGGCATCAGTACAGGATATTGCCATGTAATGAATGTGATAAATTCGCCCACTTGAAAGGGGTGAAACACAATAATCCATATGCCCGCTATTAAATTAGAGAACATGGTTTGACCTGCAAGTCCTATGATGACTGTTAGAAAGGCTCCGCCAAATACTACGCTTGTTAGGCCGACACCGACTGCACCTAACGCGGATAATGCAATAATAATATAAATCATTAAGCGCGCGGCATAACGAATCGATGTTGCTGATTGCGAACCCAATCGATCTACAGACAAGCGAAAAATATGACGTTCAAAGAATGTTGTGACGAGAGCCCCGATGACTAGGACGATAATCAAACGAAATATATCTTTGAATCCAGTGGGAACCGTTTTTAAAAGCCCTGAGTTTGGACTAAGTAAGATGGTGAGAAAGACACCTAAAATGATCAATGCAATCATCCAGATGACCGTGCGTTTCCAATTTACATTGAGTGATTGCGTGCTATTTTTGTGACGAGGCATGTCTATGCTCTCCTTTCAGGGTATAACTAAAAGGGATAAGTCATGCCTAGCATATCATGATTTTTGTTGAAAGTTGACTCAAAGGATAAAAATGGCGGGCAACCTTTCGGCGCCCGCCATTTTTATGATGATCATTATAGTTCAATGATATGCGCTTCTTCTGGTAAAGCAACCTTCTCTACATTTCCTCTAAAGAGAGAGATAAAGAGTGCAACGGCACCAAAGATAGCAACACCGATGAACGTCCACTTAAATCCCGCAATAAGTGGGCCTACGGGTGCATTTTTGGGAGTAAAGTGATAAATCAAAATAACTCCCTGGAAAATAGCAAACGCATAGGCAATTCCTACACTCTGTCCTAGCGATCTCGACATGTTGAGCATGCCAGATGAAACGCCAAGACGATTGGGAGGCGTGCTTCCCATCACAGAGCTGTTATTAGGCGGCGTAAATACCCCCATGCCGACCCCAACAAAAAATAGTGCAATGATGATAAATAATAGGTTTGTTTTATCATCTACAAAGATAAGCGCTATAGTACCTAGAGTAGCAATCCCCATACCAGTGACAGTAGGCAATTTTGATCCGAATTTATCTGCAATTTTGCCTGCAACAGGAGCTAGCAGCATCATGCCAATAGGCAACGGTGTAGTGAGTAAGCCGGATGCCGATGACGGTTTGTGGAGAACATCTTCAAAAAAGTAGGGAACAATATATAAAACTCCATACATGACACCGTAAGATAAGGAGCCAGTAATGTTACCCCAGGTAAGTTGCTCAATTTTAAATAACCCTAAGTCAATGAGTGGAGAAGTATGCCTTTTTTCTTGAAAGTAGAAAAGGACGGCAAAAAGAACTGTCGCTACAAAGTAACCAATGATAATAGGAGAGCCCCAGCCGTCATCATTGCCCTGATTTAATCCAAGTAAAAAGGCAATAAGGCTAACAGCCAGTAAAAAAGCGCCTAGAAAATCGAAGTTTGACTTTGCACTTGCGTCTTTATGCAAGTCTATTGGCAAAATCATGGCTGCAAGTGCGGTTCCGATAATACCTACAGGCACGTTTACATAAAAAATAGAGCGCCATCCAAAAAAACCGATGAGCAGCCCTCCGATGGCAGGGCCAAGAGAAAGACCTACAGCAAGAGCGGATCCCTGAATGCCAATGGCTTTCCCTCGTACTTTTTGAGGTACGGCCGCAGTAACAATAGCTACGCTGTTTGCTTGTAGCATGGTAGCACCAATTCCTTGTAAAACCCGAAAACCGATGAGTAGGCTGAGTGTGGGTGATGCACCACACAGCGCCGAGCCGATAATAAATATGCTAAATCCAATCGTATATAAAGGTCGTCTTCCAACAATATCTGCGATTCGACCAAACATGGCGAGAAGTGCTGTTAGTGTAAGTAAATAGGCAAGCGCTACCCAAGCGCTCTCGCTTACATTTACGTTAAATTCTCTATCAATGGTAGGAAGTGCTACTGTGATAATACTTCCATCAAGAGCTGCCATAAACGCACCGATACATACGGTTGCGACAACATACCAGTGATAGTTTGGCCTAGAAGTAAAAAACTTTAATGGAAACCTAGGCGTTGCTTCTGTTGAATTGTCTGTCATCGCTTCACCCAAAGCTGTCTCACAGCTTTGGCCTCCTCTCTAATACGTACGTTACATTTTTAGTGTGCGGGCAAGGCGAATGCGGTACTCATAGGCATCTGCACGATAACGGGCGATAGAATATTCAATGGGTTGCCCACCACCATTTTTTGTGGTTCTCATAATATGAATGACTGCATCTCCGACGGCGCAATGCAATTTTTGAGCAGTTTCAGTACTTGCATTTTCTGCACTAATTATTTGTTCTCCAGAAGCAATCGCGATACCGTGTGCCTCTAAAGCAGAGAAGATCGATCCATGACGTAATTGTTCTTCAGAACAGACATGGCGTAAAGACTCTGGTAAGTAGCTTTCATCAGCAAAGATGGGATCGCCTGCTTCACTGACAATACGGCCAACATGAATGACTGGCGTCCCGATGCTTACTCGTAAGTGTGTGGCAATAGCGATGTCTGCAGGGACGAGATCGATCTGTAGAGATAGAATATCTACATGGCGTCCTAAATAATCAAATTCTTCTTTAAATCCATAAAGAGGTGAAGAAGTGAAAATGTGATCGGGTCGAGCAACATAGGTTCCTTTTCCTTGACGACGAATCAAATCACCAGATGAAACGAGATCGAGCACAGCTTGACGAACTGTTGTACGGGAAACACCATGCTCCAACATTAATTCTTGTTCAGTTGGAATCATGGTTCCCTCTGGCCATTCTCCAGATGAAATGCGCTCTATAAGCCAGGATTTAAGCTGCAAATACAGCGGGTATCCGGCGCGCGCCATGACCAAGCAACTTCCCCACCTTTCGTAAAAGCAAATTAGATACAACATCGTATTGTTATGACGTTTATACCTTATTGTAATCGTATAAAGGATTCTAGTTGAATGTTAGTTTTGAACAATTTATGAAATGATAGACCCGTATACGGGTCTATCATGGTCAAAGGGCTACTCCATATGGGCGCTCATAGGAGTAACATCGTATTCTGGTGTTGTTAGATTGCGCCGTCGAACAAGTTCCCAAGTGGCGATGCCAACCCCCGCTCCAAGGAGTAAGGCTGGTAGTGTGCCCATCGACGACTGCCGTTTGGGTGGTTTCGTCATTTGACGTTTTACGTTTTGCATCATATCCCACATGGTCGCAACACCTCCACCAATAGCTTGTGCAGAGCGCTTGTGCTCATGCATCGTGAGGGAAGGAGGGTTATACCAGAAGTGTGCTGTTATACCAATATAGCCTCTCGGCATTGAGACGTTCCTAAATGAGCAATGACGGTAATTATGCAAGTTGTTTACTGGAAATGGGGTGCCCCGGGGATGTCGGGCTGGTTTCCATAGGGAATTGGGCATGGCAAATAAGCCACGGCTCGAATCTTTTTTGAAAAGGTCAGCGTGGCTGCTCCGGGATTTTTGTGTGGCTCAGGCTACCAAAAGAGTCGACTTCAGATCGATGTCAATCTCCTGATGCCAAGCATCCAGGTGCTGACACATCATGATCCCGAAGATTCGTGTGATCCACATTTTGGTACTGCGATGCCTGGCGGCTTCAAGTCTATAGTCTACCTTTTCCCGCTTGTTGGAACGCTCAACGGACGTTCTACGTTTGTAGACATCCTTCCACATGTCGCTGTCACGTGCCACAGGTGGAAACAAACGCGGATTGTCCTTGGTGTAGGTGTACACGCAGCGACCATAAGACGAGTTGGAACAAGGTGCATCACAAGTACAGACGCCCTTTTGCATCAAGGGGCAACGGTACTTGCGTCGCCCACGACTGCGGTCGTAGCCATTGTCTTTCATGGCCAGACCCTTTTGGCAAATGGGTACGCCCGAAGAGGAAACTGAGATGTTGTCTTTGTATTTCTTGTTACCCGTTTGGCGCTTGTTTAGGTCGATGAAAGGGATGGTACCCTTGGACTCAAAATAGCGGTAAAAGGGCATGGCATCATGTGCAGCGTCGAGTAATACCCTCTTCCAATGCCAGTCTGGTTAATACTGTTCAAACTCCTTGATGCCAACGACCAGTGAGACCGAGTCATGGCGGGAGGCTGGTCCAAGTCTCGGGTACAGTGGCAGGTCTGCGTGGCTGTCGGAAGCGGTGAACATGTAGAGATGGTAGCCAAAGTAATGGCAGTTGCGATGGCTATCCCAGCCGATAGTGCAATCGGGTTGTGAATAGAGGCGATTGCAGGTGCAATCCTGGATTCCTTGCACCCGACAGGAGCAAATGCGCTTCCTGCGAGGAAAGGCAGCCGTCCGAATCGGTGTTCCATCTCCAGCGACCGAGAGCGCCGACACATCACCGATGAGTCCAAGTTTTGCGGAGACTTCTACAAACTGCTCGCGAAATAACGACATAAGGATGTCGGTAGGTAACGCTCTGGGTGCAGGGCGGCGCACAAGGAGTCGATTGACCAATCGTTCTACCTTTTTGGGTGTAGTCGTTGGTGCTTTTTCACCCTTCTTGCCTTTGACTGGCTTCTTATTGCGTTTTGGTTTGATTTGGCCAGAGATATGAGAGCTAGTTAGGGGCCAAAAACGAGCGAAGAGGTTATAAAAGGTACCGACACCAGGTGTATGACCGGGCTTAAAACCACTGATGATGGCGTAAAGCGGCACCCGTCGCAATTCGTCAACCCAAGCCGTGATGGAGGTCTGACCGACTTGTACCATGAGCAGGTAAGCGCGTAGCAGATCGGCGGGGTCAGTGGCTTGAATGCCCCGAGTGGCGTACTGACTATTCAATAAAGATGAAGTGCCGGAGAGGTCGAGTAGCCAGAACTTCTCGATGAATGTCCAGTCTTTGGCGACAAGCATGAGAATGCCGCCAGAGTAATGGGTACGTAATTGTTCGAGAACGAAAGATTGGTACTGGTCGTGCGTGCGAATTACAGGTAACATGAGGGGGACTACCCCTTTCGTCGAGGATAGAGTTTGTGAGCTCTCCGTCGCGATTATTGGGGTAGTTTTTAAATGTCAAGTGTTATTTGCAGGAATTTGACCATGATTTTTACCCATCCAAATATGACTTTTTCCAATTTCCTACGGACGCAAGCGAAGGTGAGCGCCTTTTAAGTGGAGGAAATAGAAAAACCTCAAGTTTGAAATCTCTTGAGGAATCAATAAAAATCCAATGCCGAGAGGCTATTCATAGCTAAGGAGGATTATGGAATCGCTCATGTTCAGAGGTGGCTTATGGTACAATACGTAGCATTACAAGTGTAATGATGAGTGTGATGTGGGGAGGCAATTTTAAATGGCAGATGCGAGAGCGCAAAAACTTGCAAAATTAATTGTTGAATATTCTTGTGCTGTAAAACCCGGTGAAAAAATATTGATTGAAATGTTCGGACCATCCACTGATCTAGGAAAAGAAATTGTAAAAGCTACTTATCAAGCGGGCGGGTTGCCTTTTGTACACATTCGAGAGCAACGTGTATGGCGAGATTGGTTAATGGAAATTACTGAGGAACAGTTACATATTGCGTCAGAGGTAGATCGAGCATTGATGGAGAAGATGGATTGCTATGTAGGACTTCGCGGAAGTGAAAACATCAATGAATATGCAGATGTACCAAGTGATAAAATGGCGTTATTTGATACGTTTTATGGAACGCCTGTTCATAGTGAGGCAAGAGTAAAAGGAACCAGATGGTGTGTGCTACGTTATCCTAACGCTTCAATGGCTCAGCTTGCCAATATGAGTGTAGAAGCATTCGAGGATTTTTATTATCAGGTATGTACGCTTGATTATAGTCGGATGAAAGTAGCCATGAACTCCTTAAAGCAACTTATGGAACAAACGGATAAGGTTCATATTGTCGGTCCTGGTGCAACGGACTTGCGTTTTAGCATAAAGGGAATTCCAGCCGTCCCTTGCGCAGGAGAATTGAACATACCGGATGGCGAAGTATTTACAGCTCCTGTCCGCGAATCAGTCAATGGAGTCATCGAATTCAATACACCATCGCCTTATCGTGGGTATGTGTTTGAAAATATCCGATTAACATTTGAAAATGGAAAGATAATAAAGGCTGAAGCAAATGATACAAAGCGAATCAATCACATTTTTGATGCAGATGAAGGTGCACGTTATGTGGGAGAATTTAGTTTTGGACTTAACCCGTATATTAAAGAACCCATGAAAGACATTTTATTTGATGAAAAAATAGACGGCAGTTTCCATTTTACTCCTGGAAATTGTTATGATGAGGCTTATAATGGAAACCATTCATCCATACATTGGGATTTGGTGTGTATTCAAAGACCGGAGTATGGTGGTGGTGAAATTTACTTTGATGATCGTTTGATTCGCAAAGATGGTCGGTTTGTTATTCCGGAATTAGATCAACTAAATCCTGAGCACTTACAATCCTGAGCTTCGGTACATGCGTGTCCAAAAGGGTGCAATTCTGTCCTATTGGACACGCATTTGTCCATGTTATTGCTGTTCAACAGCATGTAAAGACTGGATAGAATCTTTTTTAAACTCATCTTGAGTATATGCTACAAGAACAATGGGCTGTCCTTCTTGCGCAGAAAGATCCTGTTCAATATGTTTAAGGGCGGACAGGGTTTGCGCAGAGAGTAGGGCTGTTTTATAGTCTGTATATGGGTTCAATAATGAATTCCTCCTGTTTAGAATTATCTACCAGTATGACATTTTGAAGAGCATTCTATACTTCATATGAATCACGGCACACGCCTTAGAGGAGAACGTATGGATAAACAAGCGTTTGTCATGGCGTTACTGGATTGGTATCGCGCAATACAGCGAGATTTACCCTGGCGTAAAAACCATGATCCTTACCCTATATGGGTATCTGAAGTCATGTTACAACAAACACGAGTAGAGACTGTCATTCCTTATTTTGAACGATTTATGACGCGTTATCCTACAGTAGCTGAGCTAGCGAAAGCGGAGGAGCAAGATGTACTTAAATATTGGGAAGGACTGGGGTATTATTCTCGAGTGAGGCGTCTACACGCTGCAGTTCGAGAAGTTGAACAAAAATACGGTGGAGAAGTTCCTAGAACGGTTGAGGAAATGCTTCAACTTCCAGGGGTGGGATCCTATACTGTTGGCGCTGTGCTATCGATTGCTTATGATTTACCGATCCCTGCGGTAGATGGAAATGTGCTTCGAGTATTCGCCCGACTATGTACTATTGAAGAGGACATCGGTAGTGCGCGTACCAAGACAATGGTTGAAAACATAGTGTCTACTTTTATTCCTACAGAGGGTGCCGGTGATTTTAATCAGGCACTGATGGAGCTTGGCGCAACCGTTTGTGTTCCTCGTACCCCTAAGTGTATACAATGCCCTGTTGTGAACTTTTGTCAAGCACATCAGGATGGTAGAGAATCTGAATTACCGCATAAACAAAGTAAAAAGGCACCTCGTATAGAAGAGCGTATAGTTTTGCTTGTGCGCGATATAAAAGGGAGTATCTTGATTAGGCAGCGTCCAACCACAGGGCTATTGGCAGGGTTGTGGGAATTGCCGCACGTGTTAAAACGCAATATGGCCCCGATGCAGACAGAGTCTTTGCAGTCAATGGCAGTGCAACAAACTGAAGTTTTACAAGCGATTGAAGAGATCACTGGGTTTGAAGCTACGCAAATGTCCTTTGTGAGCGATTATCATCACGTATTTTCTCATGTGGTTTGGAATATGTCACTTTTCTCGGTAGATGAGCCTGTAACATGGACAGCGCAATCTCCTTATACATGGATGGAAGTAGATCAGCAACAAAAGTATACGTTTGGACAGGTATTTAATAAGATATTTACTGATCTTAGTTGATGTGGATGGATTCTAGCGTACGGGTAGAGAGGACGGTGTTATTGGTTATGGCAAAAGTACTTATGGAAGAAAAAGTTGCGCAGCGTATACTTGATATTCGTCAGGAAGAGAATGCAGAGGCATTTGACATTCGCATATCAGCAGCCCCTGGCTGAGGTGGTATGCGCTTTATGATGGCTCTGGATGAGCGATCGGAACGTGACGAAGTACTTGTTATTCATGGAGTTCCTATTATTCTTGACCCATTTACAGCATCTCTTGCGCAAGAACCGCTGATTGTTGAATATGATGAGTATGAGGACAGCTTTGCTATTCATAGTGAAGGTGCTGGCGATAGTCAGTGTTAAACAAAGTTTGATTTTATTGTAACACAAGAAGTGACAGGTTGTCCTAAAACATGTACAATGCAACTATAAGAGCCTGTTCAAAAAGGGGGCAGGTAAGACCCGCGCAGTGCAAGGAAGCAAGCCAAGAATGCGGACTGAGCGTACGTTTTGGGTACGTGAGGGAGCGTTCTTGGCGCTGAAGCTGCCATGTGCCGGGGAGTTCTGACCCCTTTTTGAACAACCTCTATAATAACTTTGCCATGCAAAGGGGGCGTAATTGATGTATGGATATCCAAGTGTTGAGCACCGCCTCGTAAAGAGTCGGGTTATGCTCGGGTTATTTGTAACATTGTTGGCAGCTAGCGTGGGGACATACGTAGGTCAGTTTATACCTCCCGTTTTTTACATGCCACTTGTTATTATTGAATTTGTGATGCTGTTTGCTGCATCGATGGTGAGAAGAAGAAAGATGGCAGGGTGGGGATTTGTTCTGGGATTTACGTTTATCTCAGGAATGACACTTACGCCGATTCTTTACAATTACACACAAATGCTTGGTGTGCACATCGTACAAGAAGCTTTTTTGATCACAGCTGCCACATTTGCAGTAACGTCATTTATTGCGTCGCGTAAGTCATTAGATTTTAGTTGGCTTGGTCAGTTTTTGTTTGCTGGTATTCTAGTGCTGGTTGGACTATCACTGGTAAATATTTTTGTTCCCTTCTCTACAAGCTTTTCATTTGGATTCACGTATCTTGGAATAGCTGTGTTTGTAGGGTATATGTTGTTTGATGTCAACAGGCTTACTCGTTACGGAGTTTCACCTGAACAAGTGCCTATGGTCGTTCTTCAATTGTATTTGGATTTCGTTAATCTATTTCTTTTTATCTTGCGTTTATTCGGGCTAAATGCTGCTCGTTCAAGCAGAGATTAGCGTGAACAGCAGATGAATAAAGACAAAGAACACACAGGGAAAGTAGTTTTGTATCTTGATATTGCACAGCAACTTGAAACGTCGATTATGCGTGGTGAATGGACACCGGGGCAGAAACTTCCTCCGCTCTCACATCTAGCCACGCGTTTTGGCGTTTCCAAAGCAGTCATTCGGGAGGCCTGTAGTGTCATGGTAGGTGCAGGACTTCTCGAATTGCGTCATGGCGACGGTACATATGTAAAAACGTTAACACTCGATAGTGTATTGCGTCCTGTGCATGCCGCATTACTTTTAGCTCAGTCTGATTTGCGAGCCTTGCTCGAAGTTGGTTTGTGGCTGGAGCAAGGAATTGCAGCTTCAGCTGCGATGAAAAGATCTGAAAGAGATTGTGAAGCTCTCGCAGAATCTTTGTTTTATATGGAATCTGGGCGCGGTAATATGGAACTTGTGGTTGAAGGAGAGCGCATGTTTCACATGGGGATGGTAGATGCTGCAGGAAATGCGATGGCTAGCAATTTACTGCGAATTCTTTATCATCCCTTGTCTAGTATTTTATTGTTGCTAGGGAAAAACGAACCGATTCAAGATATAATGATCTCGACACATCGTGCACTGTACGGCAGTATTTTAAACATGGATGCACAAGCTGCAGCAAGGCAAATTGAGATCTATAGGCGTACATTACAAGATCGCGCATCGCAGTTACGGGACGTTCCAGTAAATAGTGACATTCAATCATTGGGAGTGATAGGATCATGAGTAAACGGGCGAAAATTGGATTCTTTTTTTTGGCATTAGTGGTTATGGCTATACTTGCAGGAGGATCACTGCTAATGGCTTTGAATATGACTGAGGGGCTTATTGTCGTAGGGTTAGGTTGTGCTCTAGCGGTCGTTGGTTTTGTCATTAAAGCAAGAGTTTTGCGAACCAATTAAGATACCCGAAAATGGTTTGGTATGTGAGCATTTTGGGGGGGCAGGGAACTGTTGGAACCACGTAAACTAATCTATGTGGTCGATGATGATGAGAATGTGCGAATGGTCGTTGATCGGTACTTAATTCGTGAAGGATTCATCGTGAGAGTTTTTCCTGCTGCGGAAGAAGCGCTAAAGACTATGGAAAATGAACTTCCAGACATGATCATATTAGATGTCATGTTACCTGATATGAATGGGTACGAGTTTTGCAAATGGATCAGAGCCCGTAGTGATTTGCCAATCATTATGGTTTCTGCTCGCGATGAGGAAGTAGATCGCATTTTGGGACTTGAACTAGGTTCAGATGATTATTTGGCAAAACCATTTTCACCACGAGAATTGGTGGCTCGTGTACGAACTGTCTTTCGTCGTATGCGCCCCGCAGTTACTCCTGCAAATGACGTTAAGGAAGTTCCTTCTTTGCCAACATGCGGTGGACTTGTGTTACGCAATAGTGAGCATCGCATCGTGTCTGATCAACATGATTTAACTTTGACTGCAAAGGAATATGAGTTACTTTCTCATCTAATTTTGCATAAACACCAGGCATTTACTCGTGAACAATTGTTAACACAGGTATGGGGATACGAATTTATTAGTGATGAACGTGCGATCGATGATCTGGTAAAACGGTTGCGTAAAAAGTTGGCGATGGCCAATTCTCGAGCAGAAATCGTAACGGTGTGGGGATTTGGTTATAAGCTAGAGGGTGAGGAGTAAGCATATGTGATCAAAACTTCTATAGCTGTAAAAGTTGTTTTTGTGTACTTAATTGTTGTTGTTGGGTCACTTGGATTAAATGGACTACTAGCAAATGGAGCCATTAAAGACTACGTCTTAAAATCGACTCGAGAAAGCCTCATGCGGGATGGACACCATCTCATTGCGAGTATACAGCGAGAAGAGAAATTTGAAGAACGAGGTAATGTAAAGAAGAATTTTTCTGCACCACGCGTATTTTCAGTAGCGGCTGGCAGTGTTGCGAGAGAATATGTGGTGGTAAACCCTTCAGGAACGGTCCTATGGGACACGTTCTCTCGAGCAGATTATCCGCTGTTGCATCATATACCTAATGTAATTGCATTGGCACTGCAGGGACATGCGGCAACAGGAACATATCCAGCAGGTGATCCTGTTTTTGAGTTTGCAGCTATTCCCTTCACACTCCCTACAAATAACTTTACTCCTCAAGTCATTCATGGCAGTGGACCACAGGTAATCTCCATTCCTGGTGGAATTATTTCAAATGGTGTAAACACAAAAGTCATTGTACTTTTTGCTCGCATTTCTGATTTGCAGAGAATTACATCGCAAATTTGGCTGGCAGTAGCACAAGGATTAATTATAGCAAGTCTTGTTGCAGCCATCGTTGGACTCGTGATGATGAGGCGTATTGTAAGACCATTCGGTGAATTGAAAGAGGCGATTGGTCAAGTAGAAAACAGAGATTTTCACACGAAAATTCAAATTAAAACGGGTGATGAGCTCGAAGATATAGCACATGCTTTTGAACGGATGGTACAGTCGCTACGTGCATTTGATGAAGGGCAAAAGCGGTTTTTACAAAATGCATCACATGAATTAAAGACCCCACTTATGGCTATTCGAGGGTATGCTGAAGGATTGCGTGATGGTGTGTTTGCTCCTGAAGAAGCTTCGCGAATTTTAGATATTGTTGCTTCAGAAAGTGTACGTCTAAAAAATCTAGTGGATGAATTAATTTACTTATCAAAATTGGAGACACTTGAAGATGTATATGCATTTTCAGAAGTGGACTTATCTAATTTAATTTATCAAACCCTTGAAAGAATACATCCATTAGCTCAAAAAAAAGGTGTTCGCTTACTTTGTGATATTCCAGATGAGTCAGCTATAACAACAGTTGATCGAGATAAAATGGTACAGGCATTGATTAACTTGGTAGCCAATGCTGTGCGACATGCTAGACGACAAGTATTTATCCGTTTACGGGTGGAAGAATGCTATGTGATCATTGTAGAAGATGACGGGGATGGTCTTGCAGATGGAGAGTATGAGCGTGTATTTGAACGTTTTTTTCATGGGGCTAAGGGCGATACGGGATTAGGATTACCCATTGCAAAAGCAATTGTTGAGAAGCATCATGGAAGAATTTATGTGCAAAAAGCAGATGAACGTGGCGCTAGATTTATCATTGAGTTGCCGCGATAGAGGAGATTGAACGGATGCCAATGAACTCCCGTAAAGATCTGCAAGCATATCTGGCTCATCTACTTGAGGTTGCAGTATTATTACTATTTCTAGTGGTTAGCACATACATATTTTTACGTATTTTAAATTATATTCTGCCTTTTGTAATAGGATTTTTAATTGCTGTTAGTTTACTGCCGATTGCGCGATTTCTGGAACATCAAGGTATGCCAAGACGTTCAGCCATTGTGGCAACACTTGTCGTCATTTTAGGTGGACTGCTATCTTTACTTCTATTTTTAGTCATTCAAGGAGCAGAGGAAGCGACCAGTCTTTATCAAGTGATTCCACAGTACTTTGTTTCGTGGCGAGCTTGGGCAGAAAATCTCATTGATCAAAGTGCTATTGTATACGCACATCTGCCACCTAAAATGGTAAGTCCCTTACAGTCATCAGTAGGATCAGTTATCGCACAGAGTAGAGAGCTAGCGTTGTCTGCTTTAAGTGCATTCATTGGTGGGGTGACTGTTTTACCAGACCTCGTTTTTGTAATTGTAATTTCTGTAATTGCGGCATATTTCTTTATGGCAGAACGAACTCTTCTTTTAAATTGGTTGCGTATATTGCTTCCCCCAGGTTGGGGTATCAAACTGGAAGTAGTGGCAAAAGACGTCGGCAATGCGTTGGCTGGTTTATTACGTGCGCAACTTGTATTAATCGCTGTGACAAGTATGATTTGTGTGGTTGGTCTGACGATTATGCATGTTCATTATGCATTAATTCTAGGGATTGCTATTGGGCTTACTGGCTGGGTTCCTATCTTAGGATCGGGCATTATTACAATCCCCTGGGCTATCGGGGCATTTGCGCTTGGCAATGTGGTAGTTGCTATTAAAGTGATACTCTTACAAGCTATTGCATCGTTAGTAAGACATACGATCGAGCCTAAAATTCTTGCATCCAACATGGGGTTAGGCACTTTTCCTACTTTGTTTGGCATGTATGTTGGGCTTACAAGCATTGGATTTATTGGATTACTGCTTGGACCCATCGCCTTAATTGCCATTCGATCATTGCTTCGCGTGCGAATGTTCATTGATTTTTTCCCGGAGCGTATGGTTGGTCAGTCCTTTCGTCAGCGCGATCAAGACATAAAGTGATGATCCATCCTAAACGTTATGAGTGATAGTGGGAGGTGGTGTGGTGCTCTTTGATCAAGAACATCGGTGGAGGATTTGTAGTAAGAAGTATGATGGGAGTTTTCATCGCCTCTGGACATGCGCTTATCCACAACAGATGAATTCGTTATTTTCTAATGAGTTTATGCCTCATCTTTCCTTGCTTATTCCAGCCCGTACAAAAGTAGTTGAAGCAAGCGGTAAGAATTGGAGCAGCCCATACGATGTGATAGCGTGCTTTTTTGCTGAAAAGTATTATCAAGTGATGGTTCTTCTAAAAGAGGGCGGCACTGAATATTATTGTAATTCCTGCACCATTGCCAAGATTGATGAGATAGAGCGGGAAGTGAATTTTGTGGATTTGGATGTAGATTTATTAGTAGATGCTTCTGGGGCTATGAGGGTGGTAGATCAACAAGAATTCGAGGACAATAAGTTTCACTATCAGTATCCAGCTGCTATGGTGGATGGTGTTTTGCGAGATCTTGACGATCTTCAGAAAATGGCAAGCAATCGACTAGGTGTATTTTCGCATAAAGCATACGAATAGCGTCGTAGGAATAGATGATCATCCCGCGACGCTGCCGATTAACTTTTTGTGGCCATTCATTCCTGTTGCATAATACGCTCTACATTACCTTCTGTGTCCATGCGAAATCTGGCTTTAGGGGACTCGCCTTCAGCCTCAATAATTTTTCGTGCGCGTTCCATAATAGCTAGTAACATGCGTGAATCTTCTTCGATTTGTTCGGGTGTCGCAGGCATTGGAGCATGCTCGCGAACAGTTTTAAATCTAATTTGATCTAGTTGTTCCTCTAAAAGTCGTTTTTGATCACCCAAAACTGTGATGGTATCTTGTAATTCATGATAACGACGTTCAAAGTCGCGAAGTCCTCGGATTAATAGATCAAGGGTGAATTCGTGATCGTCGCCAGCTCCGAGTGTGATTTGGGTGCGATTTGGTCGCCTGTTACGCCGATCTTCTAGTGTTCTGCGGCGAATTTGCTTTGCTTCGCGTATGGTATCTTCGTAGTGTCTGCGTACTACGCCATTCCAACGATAACCACAGGCTGCAGAGGTGCGCCCTAGAAGACTAGCAGCTTCATCAAAAGCAACAAGTTGCGTGCTACCTTCACGAATATGCTTTAAAACGAGTTCTGCTAGAGTGACATCATCTTCAGGAGTCCATGCGTCTGAACGAGATGCCCACCTTTCCATTAGTTCCATTTCGAGTAATCCCTCCAAACCTTGATAGTATCTTTATGTCCGATTTTTGGAAGAAAGATACATGGCACAGTTAACTTCGATAAGATATGGTATGTTTATAGACCCAACTGGTGCATACGTGAGAGGAGATGTGGCATGAACCATTACCTAATTGCCGTTGATCTAGATGGCACGCTTCTTACTACGCAAAAAAAAATTTCTAATCGTACAAAGCTAACCTTGCAAAGTATGATACAACTTGGAAATGATGTAGTCATTGCTACTGGTAGACCTAAACGTACTAGTCTAAGTTATTTTAAAGAGTTAGAATTGCAGACTCCTCTTATTAATTTAAATGGTGCAATTGTACATGATCCTTATGAAGAGACTAGGGAACAACATCTCCCAATTTCACAACAAACTGCAAATGAGGTTCTCGCAATCTGCTATGACCTAGGAATTGAGAATGTTCTGGCGGAAGTCAGACACGATTTTTATATGCACAAACAAGGGAAAATGAATATGGCACTTGATGTCGATGGATTATCTGCTGTAGCCATTGGAGATTTAAGACAACTGATTCAAACGGATGTCACTAGTTTCACAATTCACCCTCGTCTTACACATGCACAGCGGTTATTCGATGAGTTACAAAATAACTTTTCTCACTTGCTGACAGTTCGCGATTGGGGAGATCCGCAAAGGACGATTGAGATTTTAAATAAAAAGGCTTCTAAAGCATCTGGAGTAGAATTTGTTGCACGCCATTTGGGCTATGAAAAAGAACAAATTATCGCATTTGGAGACGAATTAAATGATCTAGATATGCTGTTATATGCGGGAACAAGTGTTGCTATGGGGAATGCTCGTGAGGTTGTAAAAAATATGGCTGACTTTGTGACAGAATCATGTGATCAAGATGGGATTGCTATATTTTTAGAACAGCATGTGCTAGATGGGAAAAGTGTCATTTCAAAGGGATAGAAGTGTACTTACAAAATGGATGCCTCTCTTTCCGAGGACGTGTGATGAGGAGTAGGCCAGACGTAGACACTGGCCTACAGTGTATTCAATGAAAGTTCAGTTAGTCCACAATAGGCTTAAAGTCTAGGGCTAGCAAATCATCAATGGCTGCATTTAGTCGTTTTGCGACTTCTTGGTGCAATGGGTGCGGTCCATAATCATCTAAACTCTTTTGGTCAGCAAAAGTAACGACTAATCCGCCATCGTAACCTTTACTGCGCGTTGAGAAGTTGTGGCCAACTCTCAGCTCTAAGATACCTTCAATTGTGTTTTTTAGACTAAGTAAGGATGTGAGAATGTCCTGCTTCTCCTCATCGGGTATATTGCTTTTCCATTTAAAAATAATGATATGTTCGATCATATATGATACTCCCCCCATCCTAAGCATTTTAAGCTATTCTAGTATAGTATAACAAGAAATGAGTTACAGGTAATTGTGGTATTTGGTATATACGCTTTGTGAGGAGGCAAATGATGATAAGTCAATCTCATCTAGAATATAGTTTATTAGCAGGCGAGGTGTTAAGGGGTAAATTAATTAGTAAAGAAGAGGCTCTTTTATTGCTGAACACTCCAGATGATGAATTACTTGAACTATTGGCAGGCGCTTATCGAATTAGGAAATCATATTTTGGTAATAAAGTAAAACTCAACATGATCATTAATGCTAAGAGTGGCCTTTGCCCAGAAGATTGCGGTTATTGCTCTCAGTCTATTGTGTCTGAAGCACCTGTAGAAAAGTATGCTTTGCTCGATCGAGATCAGTTAATTGATGGTGCTAAAGAGGCATTGCAAAGAAAGGCAGGAACTTACTGTATCGTGATGTCTGGCCGGAAACCAAGTAAGAGAGAAGTTGCTGATGTAGCGTCTGCAGTAAGAACGATCAGGGAAACGACGTCTTTAAAAATTTGTGCTTGTTTAGGTTTAATTTCTCAAGAAGATGCACATGAGTTGGCTGAAGCTGGGGTACAGCGTTTTAATCATAACTTAAATACTAGTGAACATAGGTATGAAGAAATTTGTCATACGCATTCGTATCAGGATCGAGTGAACACGGTTACATATGCGAAACAAGCAGGGATGTCACCGTGTTCTGGGGTGATTATTGGTATGGGTGAGGCGCATGAGGATGTTGTTGATGTAGCTTTTGCATTACGCGAGATGGATGTTGACTCGATTCCTGTTAATTTTTTAAATTCAATTGATGGGACTCCTCTTGCAGGATTAAAAGAATTGGATCCAAGATATTGTTTAAAAGCGTTAGCATTGTTTAGATATGTCAATCCTACAAAGGAGATTCGAGTTTCAGGAGGTCGCGAAGTGAATTTGCGTAGTTTACAACCACTTTCATTGTATGCTGCGAACTCGATATTTGTAGGAGACTATTTAACCACGCAGGGACAGGAGCCTACATCTGATTGGAAGATGATTGAGGATCTTGGATTTGAGATTGAAGAATATGCACAATGATCTGTTTCTACGTTAAAATTGTGATACACTACGCTAAATAGAATGCCATATGGAGGGATTAGGATGGCTGGGCAAGCAGTTTTTGCGTTCGTTCCTGATTCAATGTTTTCTGTCCAATTGCGTGAAGCCGTAGCTAAGCAAAATGGATCGGTTGCATTTACATCCAACATACAGGATTTTCAGTCTCGCCTACAGCAGGTATTACCCGCATTAGTGATTCTGGATCTAGTAGCAGTGGGTGGCGAGATTTCTAACATTGTGTCCCTCTGTCGGCAAAGTGGTAGTAAGGTCGTAGCTTTTGCTCCGCACGCACAGGGTGATTTATTTGTTATGGCAGAACACGAGGGTTGTGATCAGGTATATTCAAGTGCTGCATTTAAAATGGATATAGAGTCCATTTTAGCTAAGTGGTTATCCAGTAAGATAGACTGAGGTGAACGATATGGTCGTTGATATCACGTCAGACACATTAACAGCGCCATTTACAGGTATAGATGAAGCTGATTTTGATGTGTTTGCAGTACCTGGCTTAGAGATGAGAATGGAAGCGCTAAAGGCACATTTACGCCCGAAACTGACAGGGATTGGGGAGTATATGGCTCCCCTCTTGTCGGAATGGATTGAGAAGCCATTTTATGCTCATGTGGCAAAACATGCACGAAGAAAAACCAATCCACCCAATGATTCGTGGGTTGCATTTTCATTCAATCAAAGAGGATATAAGAAGTGGCCAACTTTTATGATCGGAGCTTGGCAGACACATGTATTCGTGCAATTTGGCGTCATTTACGAATCGCCTTATAAGGCGGATTTTGGGCGCGCTATTTTAACGGAATCCAAGCGTGTTCTTGAATTATTGCCGAGTAACTATCGAATGTACCCTGATCATATGAAACCAGAAGGGGTAGCGCTGGATCAGTTATCGAGTGACCAGTTTGAACACATAGCCACACGTGTGATAGAGAAGAAGAATGCGGATTTGTTATTTGGCATTTCTTTGATGAGAGAAGAAGTGTTACAGATGTCTGGGGAAGAGTTACTAGATCAATTGAAGACTGCGATGATTCCCTTAGCAAAATTATATGTGCTTACAGTAGCGCAATTATAGGAGGCAAGTTCCAATTGGATTTTCGCAATCGAGAAAAGGCGTATCAACTATTGACTGAGTATACACAAAACAAGAGTTTACTTAAGCACGCCCTATCCGTAGAGGCGTCAATGCGTGCATATGCGGTAAAGTATCATGAGGACGTCGAAGAATTTGGGGTCGTCGGATTATTGCATGACTTTGACTATGAGCGCTATCCCACCCCAGAGGAACATACCATTATTGGTGCGAAGATTCTCGCAGATGAAGGATATCCACCACATATCATTCGTGCGATTCAAGCGCATGCGGACTATAATGGAATTGAGCGGCAATCATTATTGGAGCGATGCCTTTTTGCTTGTGATGAATTGAGTGGATTTGTCACTGCTGTTTCATTGGTAAGGCCGACCAAAAGCGTTTTTGACGTAGATGTTGCAAGTGTGAAAAAGAAGTTAAAGGATAAAGCATTTGCAAAAGGAGTGAACCGTGAAGATGTTTATCAAGGTGCACAGGAGCTCGGCATTGAATTAGATGAGCATATTGCCTTTGTGATCCAAGCACTACAGCAGGCAGCTGATGTTCTTGAACTGCGAGGAATAGAAGGATAAGTTGATTTTAGTGGATGGAGGTTGTAACTAGTGGAACTTCACATCCTTCATACCAATGATGTACACAGTGAACTTGAGCGGTTTTCCTATTTGGCAAAACACTTACGTGCTCGCTATGATGAGCTACGGGATCGGGAACAGCCGGTCCTGTGTTTTGAATTAGGCGATCACATAGATATGTCAAACCCTCTTTCTTACGCCACTGCAGGACATGTGAATGCGCGTATTTTGCAAACACTTCCCTATGATGGATGGGTATTTGGAAATAATGAAACTCTTACTATAGATCAATCAGAGTGGGCTCATCTTATCCGTTTGGCGAACGTCCCACTGTTTTGCTCTAATTTAACTGTGCCAGGATTGAACCAAGACGAGCAGGGTAATCTTGTGCATGGCCAGTATTATGAGATAGATGGAGTGAAGATAGGCGTATTTGGCGTTACTGTGAAGTATGAAAAGTCGTTTGCTACACTGGGCATAAAAGCGGAAGACCCTGTTGCAGTGGCTTTTCAAATGGCTAGTGAGATGCGCGAACATGGAGCAGAGATTGTCATCTTGCTTTCCCATTTAGGATACCATATGGACCAGTTATTGGCGGATCAAGGGTTGCCCGTTGATGTCATTATCGGTGCACATACGCATCATTTTCTCGATGGTGGGGACTTGCGATCAGGAATATGGATTTTACAGGCCGGTAAGCATGCATATGCATTTGGTCACGCTGTATTGCATGTCGATGAGAACCACCATGTAACGAATGTTACTTCATCACTCGAATATACAGATTTTACAGGGGATCCAGATGAGAAGGTAGAGACAGCTATAACATCTTTGCACGATAAAGCCATAGAGTGGCTTCAGAGTCCAGTAGCAACTATATCAGTGCCATTGAGTCATTCGCTATTTGGAGAGTCTCAACTCGTTAATTTGTTATGTGATGAATTGCGAATTGAATTATCCGCACAGCTCGCTTTTCTAAATGGTGGTGTGATTACTGCGGGGTATCTTGCAGGTACGATACGGCAGAAGGATCTGTTAGCTATTTGCGGAACTCCGATGCGTCCTGTGAAGATGAATGTTCCAGGACATGCATTGTTACAGTTAATTAGCGAGGGCAATCAGGAGCAATTAATTAGAAGACAAGGGTTTGGATTTGGATTTCGCGGGCACTTCGTCGGTCGCTTACATGTATCTGGGGCACACGTCACGATTGCAGAGATGGACTCCAGGGAGAGCGGAGAGACGGCTACTATTGTGCGTGTTCTTATTGGTATGCAGCAGCTTGATCCCATGCGTATGTATACAGTGGTTACCTCCGAATACATAGCATTATCTCCTATGTATAAATCACTACATGGATATGAATATGTCTACTGTGAACCACTCATTCGTACCTTTTTAGGCCGTGCTTTAGGCAATGGTAATCTCGTAGAAGGAGCACATAAGCAAAGGTACCGGTGGATCAATGATGATGCAAACTAAGGGGATGGAGATATGACGTTGCCACGCATTGCAACGGCTGATGTTTTGCGGACTTTGGAGGAATTATACCCAGATGCAAAGTGTGCACTGCATCATACAAATCCGTTTGAGTTGCTCATCGCGACCATTTTGTCTGCACAGTGCACAGATAAACGTGTCAATGAGATCACGCCGCGACTATTTTTGAAATTTCCCACTCCGTTGGCGTTAGCACAGGCAGATGTTGCTGAAGTGGAAACATTGATTATGGAGTGTGGATTATTTAAAACGAAAGCAAAAAATATTATAGGGACAAGTCAACGTCTGGTAGAAGAATATCAATCGATCGTTCCTAATCAAATGGAACAATTAATTTCTTTACCTGGTGTGGGGAGAAAAACTGCGAATGTGGTGCTGTCTAATGCATTTGGAGTTCCTGCCATTGCGGTAGATACTCATGTTCAACGCGTGTCGAATCGGCTTGGTTTAGCGCAAAGCGAACATGTACTTGAGACAGAGCAGCAGTTGATGAAACGCATTCCGATGGATCGTTGGTCTGATGCGCATCACTGGCTCATTTATCATGGACGACAGGTATGCATGGCGCGTAGCCCCAAATGTGAAATTTGTACGCTTGCTCCTTTTTGCCGGTATTTTAAGACACAAGTAAAACTTCGCGGAAAAGCGCGAAGTAGAGCTAAAGCAGTTTCTATCTATGCTGATGATTCTTCAGGTGTAGGAAACCATTCCTAATGGAATATGTATAGGCAAAAAGACAGCTCATCATGGGCTGTCTTTTTTGCATAATGAGGAAAGAAAAGGGAACCTTATTCTGTGAAAGAACGACTCTAGTGGGAGTGTGCGATGATGCAAATACGGCGACTATGGCGTTGGTTAACGGTCGACGATTCACTTCTTGATAAACAGTTTATTTTAACTCCAGAAAATATGGCTGACGAAGAACAGAATAAGGACAATGAGGATCAAGTACATGTTAGACGAGGACAACGATCGCGGTGGCGTTTAAAGGCCACCTATTCTTTTTATGGCGAACATTATCCAGATTCAAAGAAAAATAAAGTCAATGCACAAGTGTTTGGAAAACGCTCTATTCGCTCTGTGACCATGGCAACATTACGTGCGCGTGCTAATGATCGAGCGCAGAATCGAAAAGTCAATGACGCGTGGCAAGCTGAGCTACCAACTAGAATACAGTATGATTTGAGTGGCAATAGAAAAATTCTTGAGAAAACGTTTCATATGCCAAAGAATGCAGATGTAGTAGTGAGAACCTTTAAAGTAGGTGGATCACCACAAATAGAAGCGTTCGCTGTGTTTATGGATGGATTAGCAGATAAGATCATTATTAATAATCATATTCTTGAACCGCTTATGATTTTGTCCTCATT
Organism: Sulfoacidibacillus ferrooxidans; assembly: GCF_022606465.1. Classification (NCBI taxonomy): domain Bacteria; kingdom Bacillati; phylum Bacillota; class Bacilli; order Caryophanales; family Alicyclobacillaceae; genus Sulfoacidibacillus; species Sulfoacidibacillus ferrooxidans. The sequence goes on along the minus strand of NZ_JALBUF010000001.1, from coordinate 768,054 downwards.
TGATGCAAGTGCATCTGAAACAGTCATCATGAATTGGATTAAAGAGACGTTATTACCTGGCAACCAAGTGATGGAGATCAAAACATGGAAGGATGCAACAGAAAATATTCTGGCCGGAAGTACGGTTATTTTCTTTGAGGGGATGGCTATAGGGTTATCTGTAGAGACCAAGGGCTGGGAACATCGGACAGTGGGGATCAGCCAAACTGAAGCAGTTGTGCGCGGGCCGCACGATGCATTCACTGAGAATTTTCGGGCAAATACAGGTCTTGTAAGAGCCAGACTACGATCGACAAGGTTAATCACGGAGATGAGGCAGTTAGGAGAATTGGCTAGTACAGATATTGCCATTATGTATATTGATGGACTAGCTAATCCGCGATTGATTGCAGAAGTGAAGAAACGTTTAAAAAGTATAAAAATTGATTATATGCCTGATAGCGGACTGCTAGAACAGTTCATGGAAGATGACCCAATTAGCGTATTTCCTAAATTTTTATCGACGGAACGTCCAGATCGTGTAGCATTTGGACTAACAGAAGGGCAAGTAGCTATATTTGTTGGGCAAAGTCCATACGCGATTCTTGCCCCTGTTCTGTTTTGGTCACTACTGCATACCTCAGAGGATGCATATTTGCGTTGGCCTTTTGGTACATTTGTGCGATCGATTCGCATGATTTCAGTCATCATAGGCCTCTTGTTCCCTGCATTATACATTTCAGTGGCCAATTATCATCCAGAGATGATCCCCACAGATCTCATGTTAGCCGTTGCAGCATCACGTGAACGCGTGCCATTTCCTGTTGTTTTTGAAATTTTAGTCATGGAGTTTTCGCTTGAATTAATTCGTGAAGCAGGTATTCGAATCCCATCAGTGATAGGACCTACTATTGGGATTGTTGGTGCCTTAATTCTAGGTCAAGCTGCGGTAGCGGCAGGCATTATTAGCCCGCTGTTAATTATCGTGGTGGCTGTAACAGCACTCGCGTCATTTACAATGCCAAATTATAATCTATCATTTTCTATTCGCGTTTTGCGATTTGGATTTATCTTGGCAGCTGCTTTCTTTGGTTTTTATGGAGTGGCCCTCGCCGTTATGGTACTTATCATGCATGCTGTGAGCATTCGTAGCTTTGGTGTACCCATTCTATCCCCTATTGCACCATGGCAGCGATCTTCACCTGATGTCATAGCGCGTGGAAAAGTATTTACTATGGAGACACGTCCTGCTGCCTTTGGATCACAGGATACAAAACGTCAAGAAGATATAACGCGACCATGGAGTCCACGAGTCCGTTCGATGCGAAAATTAAAAAAATAAGTCTTTTGTAGTGTGATGATTTTTCTGTTGGGGGTAATAAAAGATGGCTAAACAGCTAAAAGAGATCAATATCGGACGCGTAGGTGTGATTGAACTTACAGCACTTTTGACGATTTATACTGCGACAGATGTATTTTTGAGCTTCCCTTCACGTGTCGCTGCGGAAGGCAAAAGTATGGCGTGGGCAATCCCACTCATATCGGGTGCAATTGTTTTGCTTGCTTTTTTCATTGTACACATGTGCTTTAAACGATTTCCGGGGGAAAATGTATTACAAGTCATGACGCGTTTATTTAGTCGATATGTAACAGTACCTGTTGCGCTCCTTTTCGTTTTATTTTTCATCACACAAACAGCTCTTGTGATGAGGGAATTTACTGAGACAGTCGTGACAACCGTGTTGCCTGCTACGCCAACTGCAGTGGTGACTCTATCTTTTTTAGTTGTTGTTATTTATTACGCGCACAAAGGGCTTGAAGGCTTAACGCGGACAGCGATGATTTTTTCTTACCTTTTTTTAACAGGTCTAGCTATTTTGCTCTTGTTGCCATTGTCCTGGTTTAATGCAAGCTTATTACTTCCCTTTTTTGGACAAGGGATCATGCATACGCTGTGGTTTGGATCCATTAATACAAGTCTTTTTTGCAATGTGCTCATATTGTCCATTATGTATCCTGCCATTCGTAATAGGGAGCAGTTTAAATACATTGGAGTCGTAAGTATTATCCTTGCTTCGCTAATCTTTAGTATTGTTTTGATCGTGTTTATCGGAACATTTGCTGTGGCTCCACTTGGTAGAGTTCCGTTTCCTATGTATCAATTGGCTCGTGTGATTTATGTAGGGAGATTTGTACAACGATTAGAATCTATCTTTGTTTTCCTCTGGGTTGCTGCAGCTGTGATTAAAATGGGGTTTGGACTTTGGTTGGCAGCCTACTTGTATGCACAGGCGTTCAATATGCCAGTATATCGTCCCTTGTTAGCGCCACTAGCTTTACTACTTTATGTCCTCTCGTTTTTACCACCTGATTTTCCTAGCGTTCTCGCGATCTCTGCGCAAGTATTTGAACCATATGGCTGGACTATAAGCGTGGCCTTACCAGTGATTTTAGCGCTCCTTGCTGCTGGCAAAGACTATTTTTCTCATCGGGGAGGTAAGAAAAAAGTGGACGCCAAAGATGAGCAAGCTGTAAAAAAAGGTTTTGGACGCTTTCGTTTCCGCAGGCGCGCACTTGTTCGATGAAGGGATGAGAATATGAATACGATTAATGTATTAGTTACGTTCGTTGCTCCAATACTGGTTACAGTGTATCTCATTAGCTTTATGAAATGGTTGTGGAGGCAGCACCGTCGTTTGGGTGCCGCCGGAGTAATGTTGTTGTTAATTGTGTCATGCGGAGGCACTCTTACTTATTTTACTTATAAGATGATGTCCTAAATACATAAACACGTCAATGACTTGACGAGGGATATGGAAGATATGGTTTCCACTGAGTGAGCAATTGACTGATCGTAACAAATTGGTATCCTTGTTTCGTTAGTTGGTTAAGAATCTCGTTTAATGCAGTCACCGTTTGCTCTCTTTTTCCACCGCCATCATGCAGAATAATGATGGTTCCTGGCTTCACATGATGGATGACGCGATCCACAATTTTTTGGACACCAGGTTGTGACCAGTCCTTTGAATCAACATCCCATGACCACATAATGACTATATGTTTGGTTTGTTCGGCCACTTGCACAAGATGTTCAGATAATCCTCCGCCAGGTGGACGCAAGAACAATGGGCGTTTTCCAATAACCTGCATGATCGCCTGGTCACAAGCTGTCACATCAGTCACTGTGAGGTGATCCATTTTTAAATGCTGATCAGTGTGATTACCAATTTCTTGACCATGAGCAGCGAGTTGTTGAATAATCGCCGGGTGCTCACGCACTAAATGACCGAGCACAAAGAATGTTGCATGAGCATGGTAGTGATTAAGTGTATCCATGATTCGCATCGTGTATTTAGGGTTCGGTCCATCGTCAAAAGTGAGAGCAACCCATTTTTTTGTGGTCGCCACTGAGTAAACAATGTGACCGGGAGATCGTTTTTCCCAGTATTGATGACCATGCACGGGAGTTGTAACATGTGCAAGAGGGCCTAAAGCAAGCGTGGTGAGTAGCCCAACGAGAAAGAAATTCCCCATTAATTCAGTCCCCACGGACGACTCATAAGGTAGCTAGTGAAATTAGATGTGAACATGTGCTACACCATCCTTTGCTAACATCCGCTTAATAACTGACTGCAGTTGTATAAATTTGCGCTTGCGTGTAAGTGACTAAGTAACAGATAATACTTAAGATGTCTTTACTTCGGGGGAAATAAACGTGGAAGATGAATTAACCGCAGTTTCCATCTATACAGATGGGGCGTGTAGTGGCAATCCAGGTCCGGGTGGTTGGGCTGCCATCCTTGTATGGGGTGAACGTGAACTAGAATTATCAGGTGGAGAATCGCATACCACTAATCAACGGATGGAGATTCAAGCAGTAGTTGAAGGACTGCGCGGACTAAAAAGACCATGTAAAGTGACAGTCTATAGCGATTCGGCTTATGTAGTTAACTGTTTTACACAGAAATGGTATGTCAAATGGCAGCGGACCGGATGGGTGAATAGTAGCAATCAACCTGTCAAGAATCGCGATCTCTGGGAGCTGCTCATCGAGCAATTAGACCTTCATGATGTGCAATTTGGTAAAGTAAAAGGACACAGTGGGCACCACTATAATGAGCGTTGCGATGCATTGGCACGTGCTGCTGTAAAAAGATGAGTACTGGGAATCAACACATGAGTTGCACAGGATATGATGTGCCTTTCCACGTCTTGCAACAATTGGCAGTCAGAGCAGGTATTGAAGTAGTTGGTGTAACCACTGCAGATGTATTTCATGATGTAGTTCCGCAATTACAACGGTATTATGCGGAAGGACGTCAGACTGGATTTGAACATCCCTATTCTCAACAACGAGTGGATCCTGTGGCAAACCTTCCTAGTGCAAAGAGCATTGTTGCCATTGCTGTACCATATCGAATCGAAGAAACCATGCGGCTTAGACGGCCTAAGGGACTTCGTGGAAGTGTGTCGATGTATGCTTTTGGTCATGACTACCATCGTGTATTGAAGAAAAAATTACAATCCCTTGTGCTGTTGCTCACTGAGTATGTAGGGCGGGAGATTGACTATCAAATGGGTGTGGATACTTCCCCGTTAGTAGACCGGGCGGTGGCTGTACGCGCAGGCCTAGGATGGATTGGGAAAAATGGAATGTTGATTACGAAAGCATATGGATCATGGGTATTTCTTGGATCATTGTTAACAGATCTTTTGATTGAACCACAAAGTACAGTGGAACAACTCGATTCTTGTGGGACGTGCACGCTGTGTATCACTGCCTGTCCAACGGGGGCGTTAGTGGATCCCTACATTTTAGATGGACAACGCTGTATATCATACTTAACACAAAGTAAGGGCATCATTCCCGAGGAATATCGGGAACCCATAGGGAAGCGACTATGGGGCTGTGACGTATGTCAAAATGTGTGTCCCAAAAATAACGTAACACTGCTTGGCAGTGATTCATCTTTTGCACCTGTGGCAGATCTTAGTTTTCCAGAACTATTACACATCTTGAGCCTCTCAAGGCGTGCTTTTATGCGCGAATTTGGGCATACTGCAACTGCGTGGAGAGGTTATTATGTATGGCGGCGCAATGCCATTATGGCTCTAGGCAATTTGCGCGCAAAAGAAGCTATCTGGCAGCTAGTCCCCTTCCTAACGGATCCCCGTGAGGAGATCCGCGCAATGACGGCTTGGGCGCTTTCGCGGATTGCTCCAGAAATAGTTAGGGAGATCGTTGCAAAAGCATATTCTATGGAATCAGATCCATACGTGAAATCTGAGATGCAATGGGCATGTGATGATCATACTTCGCTCTAATTTCTCCGTTTAAGAGGTTGTTCAAAAAGGGGTAGAACTCCCCGGCGCATTGCAGCGTCAGCGCCAAGAACGCTCCTTCACGTACCCAAAACGTATGCTCAGTCCACATTCTTGGCTTGCTTCCTTGCACTGCGCGGGTCTTACCTGCCCCCTTTTTGAACAGGCTTTTTAAGAGCGAGTTCTTCGTGTGACTTGGCGGGAAAAAGATTGTAAAAATTTTTCGCGTTGATCCTCCAGAGCAATCGATTCCTGTAGATTTTTTAGCATTATTTGATAGGCTTGTGCTTGTTTTGGTGGAGCTGTGTAGTACGTATGTGCGATACGCCAATACCGATGAGGAAATGTCAATAGTGATTCAAGAAGTAAGTACTCTCCTTGTACAAGTGGTTGTACGCGGTTATAGGCGATTAGTGGAACGAGGGCAGTTTCGTTAGACCAGCTACCTTGTGCTTGCATGGCACGTCTTAGTAAGTGAGCAAGATCAATTACCCTTGGACCAAATGTCATGGTATCAAAATCAATCAATTGAACAAAACCGGCAGGATGAACGATGAGATTGGAGCGAGTGACATCTAAATGGCACAGCCCTGGATGCTCTAGAGATTGCTTGATATGAGCCTCTACTTCGGGAAGCTTGCAAAGAGATAGTGATTCTGTGGCTTGCTTATCTGCTTTTGCAAAATACTGCAAACATAGTTCATCAAACGCATTCTTTTCTGGGCGTTTTTCAATGCTTTGATAGAGGCGTTGTAAGTCTTGTTTGCGACTTAATAAATGTTCAAAAACGCGAAAGGCGTGTGGGGGTTGAAATGAAGCATATTCATAATTGACCGATCGCTCATGGAACCTTGCAAGCGTTTTTGCAGTTGCATTTAATTGACGTATAGACGCTAGTTGTACAGGTAGACCGGGTAGCCATTCGGATACATAATACGTTTGCCCAGCATCGATCACATAGGGTTTTTTGCTTTCTGTCGTACGTATGATACGGGCGGCGCGAGTAAACCCCCGACGACGAAGCTCATCGAGTGCCTCCGCCATAAAAGTGATGCGCTCTATAGGCAGTTGAGTGGCCTTTAATGCATATTGTTTACCATCTGAAGAAGTGATTTTCCAAATGCCGTTTGTAGATTCAACATTGTATATTTGTTCAAAATAACGTTTTGCTGTTTTGGTCTCTGCTTTTGATGTCATGTCCTGGCTTGTTCGAATCGTACGTTCTGAATGGGGTAATGCTTTTTGAGCGGTTATTGATTGAAGAGGTGGTTGCCTTGTTTGTCCAACCTGAATAATATTGTCTGATAAAGGTAATGTCTGTGCGCGCTTTTGTGTTTTTAGTGGTTTGCGTGGACGCGGTTTAGTCATTGTGCGATGACTTTGCGATTTACGTGGTACAAAATATTTGCGAGATGCTCTCGCAGCCGTTTGAGCCGTTCCTTTTGGCGCTTTTCTTGTTAGCGGAGGGTCTGTTGGACTGTCGTAATAAGAGTCATCTTCATCCACTTCTTCTTGTTGAGTCTCTTGTCGCGGTTTTCGCGTAGTCATAGTCGATTTATTTAAGACAGCAGGTGGCTTCGTTAGTTCGTCCCACACTTGTCTTAGCCATGGTGGTAGTGAATGTTTATCCATTGTTTTCACCTCCAAAGAAAAAGCGCGATTCCTAGCGCCTATCTTCTCTGAGGTATTCTATTCTTGAACTGACATCTTTGTGTGTAAAGAACGCTCCTCACAGCCCAAGATAGCGTGAGATCGCTTCCGATGTATCCATACAAGACTTTGCAAAGTGAATGACTTCAGAAGGAGTATACCGATCCACAGGTCCAGAAACGGAGAGAGCCGCTATACACTTATGCTGTCGATCAAAAATCGGTGCAGCTACTGCTGCAGCTCCAACTTCACGCTCTTCAATACTTACTGCATACCCCACTTGACGAATGTGATCACACTGAAGTTTAAGCTCTGATATATCGAGTTCCTCTGGGAAGGCACCTAATGTTCGAAGCTCTTCTAGTACGTTGTCAGAAGAAAATGCAAGAAGGACTTTACCTGATGCGCCCACATAGAGCGGGAATCGTTTCCCTATATTAGCTACTCTTCGTACGGGATGAACGCCTTCAATCGCTTGAATGCGAATCCTTTCAATTCCTGAACGCACATACAGACTGATCGTTTCACCAATACTGTCGCGCAATGCTGTCATTTCTGGAAGTACACGAGAGACTAAATCATCCGATTGAAACATTTGGCTTGCTAATTCCAATACGCCCCATCCTAGTCGATAACGATCGCTCTGTTGATGGCGTTCTACGAACCCTTTTGCTTCAAGCGAGGCAAGAAGGCGATGTACCGTGCTTTTGTGAAGAGACACACGACTTGAGATTTCAGTCAGACCTAGATCTCGATCTGTGCCAAAGCATAATAGAATATCCAGCGCACGCTCGACTGCACGGACTGTATTGCGGTCAGTAGCTTGTTCCTTTGCAGGCAAATGGTCCATGTGTGTCACCTCTAGATAAGTCTATTTCATTTCGAGATACGCTATCTGCTTAGTTTATCATAGAAAATGGGCTTGCCAAACATCGCTAAGTGAACGTTTCTATGCATACTGTTTATCTATGAATACTCTAGATCATCGGGGGTGCAACGTGAAAGATCACATTGTGAACGCTACGAAGGAATGGTTTTGGCGCAGAAATGATAATTGGATAGCACGTGATTATGAATTATTGTATACAGTGCATGGCATTCAACCGGTTGTTGAAGAGATGGATCGACGATTTGAGTTGTTTTCTAAACGTAATGCAGTAGATAAAAAAACAATTACAGATGTCGATATTTTCGAAGTGCGAACCCTGGGTCAAAGTACACATGATTATGAGGTTTTAGCTCGTGAATCGATACGATTTATTTACGAGTTGCGTGGTACACTTGAATATGAACAGCGCGTCATAGATCATGTGCTAACTTGGCATGTATCGCCTGGTAAAGTGGAGTTGATCGCTCATCGCCATCGGGCAGAAGCAGTGACAGCTTTTGAATCTTTAGACGATGGGCATGACACTCTGAATTTTAGGGCATATAGAGATCATCGCCCACGAGTTCCTTATCAGCGCACGTTAGCTACTCGCTATGCAGAGTTATGGTGGGATCGAGTGAATCCTGATTATCTAGGATTCCATGAGGATTGTACCAATTTTGTTTCTCAAGTATTATATTCTGGGAATATCCCCATGCACGTCACAGAAAAAAGAGAGACAGGTTGGTGGTTTCGCGCAGAGCCAAAGCCGAATTGGAGTTATTCTTGGTCAGTGACACATGCGTTAGTGAATTATTTGCGTAAAACATCTCAGTACGTTCATGCATCTGAAGTACATGATCCAAAACAACTGCAACTTGGGGATATGATTAGTTACGATTGGCGTGGCTCTGGAACATACCATCATATGACTGTCGTTACGGGTTTCGATGGAAACGGTGATCCGCTAGTCAATGCTCATACGGTGAATAGCCGCATGCGTCACTATTCCTATGAAGACAGTCACGCTTGGACGGAACAAACGCGCTACTTGTTTTTGCATGTAGATGATTAAGGAACGATGGAGGAATAGACATGCATATCGTTTTATTTGAACCACAAATCCCACCCAACACAGGGAATATCGCACGAACATGTGCTGCAACAGGGACTGTATTGCATCTCGTACAGCCACTAGGATTTAAAATCGATGACAGTTCTTTGCGTAGGGCGGGACTAGATTATTGGCACCTAGTGGATACTCGGTTACATGATCATTTACAAGAGGTGATTGATGAGGCCAAACAAGCGGGTGCAAATATGTATTTTTTTACGAAATTCGCCACACATCACTATACGGATATAGCTTATCAAACCGATGATTATTTAGTATTTGGTAAAGAAACCACTGGATTACCTTCTTTTGTGCACGAATCCTATGCTTCGTCGTGTTTGCGGTTACCTATGGGACAAGCTATGAGATCCTTAAACCTGTCCAATACAGTGGCTATTGCTTTGTATGAAGCACTTCGTCAACTGAAATTTCCTGGTCTTACATAACGGAGATGGCTCTAAGCCATCCTCGTCATGTAGTGTTACTCGTCTATTGGTTCATGTCGTCCTGTTAGCCCATGGAATAACATTTGCTCAAAAGATGGTGCAAGCATTGGTAAGTTAAAGCTTGGATCTGCATATAGGTGGTTAAGTGCTGTAATGCTTAACCCACCAAAAATAGACCATGCCGCAGTTTGGCTATCGATTTCCGCAAATTCCCCAGTTTGAATCCCTGAAATGACGATTTCCTCAATGGCTCGCACATAATGGACAAGCATTCTACGAAATTGTAGTTGACGTTGCTCTTCTCCCCACGCTTCGCGAAGAATAATAATGCACAAATCTCTATAATCTTTAAAGAAAGTTAATTGTTCATGGATAATGGCGCGAATTTTATCGGTAGGAGTCATTTGATCCGATAATCTTTCGAGAACGTGTTCGCGGAGAAGGTTGGTTCCTTCCTCAACTAGGAAGACAAACAACTCTTCTTTACTTTTAAAATGGTAATAAATAGTTCCCTTTGCTACATTGGCCTTTGTGGCAATATCATCCATTGTAGCCTTTTCAAAGCCTCGTTCACAAAAAATATCTATGGCTGCCTCAAAAATCATTCTGGTTTTTGACGAATTCATCTGATTTGATACCTGCCTTTGTGTAACTCTTGCGCGGGTGTGAGACTGTCATAAACTTTAGAGCAACCACAGCTTGACTATCGCATAAGCATAGTAACACACTACAGCGCAAATTACCGCGCTTGTATGTTTGCCGCATGTAGACGATGAAACGTATAGAAAGTCGGCATCCATTGATCGGTGCCTAGAAGAGGGAGGAAAACGTGTGGATATTCTTAACCGGTTGGCTGCATATCGCGCGAGGGAAGAAGAGTTAACCTGGGAAGGTGACTTCCTAGCTTATATGGAACTTGTGAGAAAACAGCCGATTATCGCTGAATCAGCTCACTCGCGCGTCTATCGCATGATTGAATCAGCTGGTGTAACCGTCGATGATCACGGGCATAAGAACTATCTCTTTTTTTCCAATGAAATCTTTGGGCTTGATTTATCTCTAGAACGCTTAGTGGAAGAGTATTTTCATTCTGCGGCCAAGCGCCTGGATGTACGCAAGCGGATTTTGTTGCTCATGGGACCTGTTAGCGGGGGTAAATCGACACTTGTCACAGCATTGAAACGCGGCTTAGAGAGCTATTCACGGACTGATGAAGGTGCACTGTATGGAATTAAGGGATGCCCGATGCATGAGGAGCCCTTACACCTCATTCCTCTAGAGTTGCGCTCTGATTTTGAAACTGAGTTTGGAGTGCGTATAGAAGGAAATCTGTGTCCAAGTTGCCGTATGAAACTAGACTCTCAATATGGCGGGCGAATTGAGGATGTGATTGTTGAGCGCATCTTGTTGTCTGAAGATGAGCGGATTGGCATTGGTACGTTTAGCCCATCTGATCCAAAGTCTCAAGATATTGCAGATCTAACAGGAAGTATTGATTTTTCTACGATCTCTGAATACGGGTCAGAGAGTGATCCGCGAGCCTATCGCTTTGATGGAGAGTTAAATAAAGCCAATAGAGGTCTGATGGAATTTCAGGAAATGTTGAAATGTGACGAAAAATTTTTGTGGCATCTGTTGTCATTAACGCAAGAGGGTAACTTTAAGGCAGGAAGGTTTGCCTTAATTTCAGCAGATGAAATGGTTATTGCTCATACCAATGAGACGGAGTATCGCGCATTTGTCGGCAATAAGCGGAACGAGGCACTCCAATCCAGGATGATTGTCATGCCCATTCCGTATAATCTTCGAATTACGGATGAGGTCAAGATTTACGAAAAGTTAGTTCAGCAAAGCGACTTGAGAGATGTGCATATCGCCCCACACGCATTGATGACCGCATCCATTTTTTCAGTGCTGACACGACTTAAGGAGTCTAAAAAGCAAGGGATGGATTTACTCAAAAAATTGTATCTATATGATGGTCGCAATGTGGAAGGTTTCAAGGATAAAGATGTGGATGAATTACGCACAGAATCCCCTGATGAAGGGATGTCAGGGATCGATCCTCGCTATGTCATTAACCGGATTTCTAGTGCGTTGATCAGGCAAAATACAAGTTGCATTAACGCATTACATGTATTGCGTGCAATGAAAGAGGGGCTTGATCAACACGCATCGATTAGTAAGGAGGATCGAGAAAAATTACTGAATTTTATAGCGATTGCACGAAAAGAATACGATGAAATGGCTAAAAAGGAAGTACAAAAAGCTTTTGTATATTCGTACGAAGAATCAGCGAAGACATTACTTGATAATTATTTAGATAATGTCGAAGCGTATTGTAATTGGCAACGAATGAAAGATCCGATTACGGGTGAAGAAATGGATCCAGATGAAAAATTAATGCGTTCCATTGAGGAACAAATTGGGATATCTGAAAATGCAAAACGAGCATTTCGTGAGGAGATACTCATCCGGATCTCTACCTATGCAAGGCGGGGCAAGCGTTTTGATTATCATTCACACGAGCGTTTACGTGAGGCCATTGAGAAAAAGCTATTTGATGATCTAAAAGATGTTGTAAAAATTACTACATCGACGAAAACTCCTGATTCTAATCAGTTGAAGAAAATCAATGAAGTAAGCAAACGATTAATGGAGGAACATGGATATTGCGCTTCGTGTGCAAATGAATTACTGCAATACACTGGAAGTCTGCTCAACCGCTAGTCATGATGAAGGGCAATACAGAGTAGCGAAATGAAAGTATGTCATGTCATATGAGTTTGTAGGGGGTGCGTCGAATGACTCACGCCCTGCTCGTATCTCCAATACCTGCGCAAAAATCTGAAGAGGTGAGAGACATGGGGTTATTTACACTAAGTCAGGACGACTGGTCCCTTCACCGTAAGGGGCAGCAGGATCAGGCGCGACATAAGCAAAAAGTAAGAGAAGCCATCCGCAATAATTTATCCGATATCGTCAGTGAGGAAAGTATTATCATGACGGATGGTAAGCAAATTGTGAAAGTGCCTATTCGCTCCCTCGATGAGTATCGCTTTCGATTTAATTACAATAAAAGTCAACAGACAGGACAAGGCGATGGTGATGCAGCTGTTGGGGATGTGGTAGCACGAGATCCGCAACCAGGTGCACAAAAAGGGCCTGGTCAAGGTGATGGAGCCGGTGATCAGCCAGGTGTGGATTATTATGAGGCTGAAGTATCTGTGGATGAAATTCAAGACGTTTTATTTGCTGAATTGGAATTGCCCTATCTTGTGCAAAAGGCTCAAGATCAAATGGTCGTTGAGGATGTTGAATTTCGCGACGTGCGTAAAAAAGGACTGCAAAGTAACATCGATAAGAAACGAACCATATTAGAGACATTGAAACGCAATGCACGTGTAGGAAATCCCGGATTGCATCCCATCACTCCTGAAGATTTGCGTTATAAAACATGGGATGATGTACAGATTCCACGATCGCAAGCGATCGTCATCGCGATGATGGACACATCCGGTTCCATGGGTACGTTTGAGAAATATATCGCGCGCACATTTTACTTTTGGATGGTGAGGTTTTTGCGCACGAAATACGAGCATGTAGGCATCGAATTTATCGCTCATCATACAGAGGCGAAACTGGTGACCGAACACGAGTTTTTTACTAAAGGGGAAAGCGGTGGAACGATCTGCTCCTCAGCCTATCAGTTAGCACTGAATCTGATTGCCGATCGCTACTCACCGCAGCTATACAATATTTATCCGGTTCATTTTTCGGATGGAGACAATTTATCATCTGACAATGAACGCTGTGTAAAACTTGTTACGGAATTGATGGACGTGTGTAATGTGTTTGGGTACGGTGAAATCAATCAATACAAGTAAACAGGTACACCACATGGATCGTTACCATCTTGAAAAGATGTCTAGGTGAAAGTGATCAGGTTCTTTCCACGTTTTTTCTCGTGTATAGGTGATGCGTGTAATAAAAAGTTTGAGGAGTTTGTTTTTGAATTCGCAAGAAGGTGTCATTTGGTACAGTGTCCATGGGTTTAAGTCTTGTAGATTGTGGGTAAGTGGTAGCGTATCTGCGTGTACGACCTGTTCGCGCTCGTCCGTGGCAATGACTAGATCATGTTCTAGAAGTAACAACCGCTGTTGTAATAACGTTTGTCTAGACTCAAAAGTAGAAGAATCATATACTCCTTGTTCCAGAAGATCGTGAAGGTGTACTAACTGTTTTTGAGTTTGTGTGATCATAGCACGAAGTTGATGAATGTGATGATCAAACCACGTAAACTCCGGTTGCTTTGAGTGGCTCGTTGTTAGTAGGATGTCTGGCGCTAATTGCATTCCAGAAAGCATCTCTTGTACCGTTTGTAAGACGCGTTGTTCTACCCATTCGAAATGGGTGCCGCGAGTCTTGCACCCTGGAGTTGCACAAAGCAGACGATTGTGCGGACGGTTGTATGTTTTTTTTCTCATCATGGTACGACCACACAGTGCGCAAATGACCAGTCCTGCTAATGGGTTTGTTAGCGTCTTACTAAGGGGGACGCTAGGCTGCTTGCTGCGCTTTTCTAAGTATCGACTATACATTTGCGAATCGACTAGCGGCTCATGTGCGTGATAGGTCATGACTCTAGTTTGCTCATCTGCAAGTGTGCGCACATAACCAGTATTCCTTTTCGTGTTTTTCTGGTGACGATAGTGTCCCCAACGAATATGTCCTTGATAGACCGGATTATTTAAGATGGAATAAATGGTGGAACGATCCCAATGATCATGGCCATTGGGGGATTTGATGCCCAGTTTCGTTAAATGGTTGCTGATATATTGGGCGCCGTGCCCATCTACTGCAAGTGAATAGATCATCTGCACAATTGGCGCAGTAACTGGATCTGGTACAAGATGTAGAGTAGCGTCACGCAGATAACCATAGGGTGGTTTGCGACTCACGCTCTTTCCTTCAAGGGCACTTTGACGTCTTCCACGCTGCATTCTGCGCGTAATCATTTTTAGCTCACGACGAGCCATAAATGCTTCAAATTCACTCCACTCTTCATCCATCTCATTTTGCAAATCGTAGACTTTACGCGGCGTGATGATGAGTGTTTGTGTGCGTTTAAAGAGATCTTGAATCATGCCTTGATCCATCATATTTCCACGTCCTAAGCGGTCAATATCCATGCATAGGACGGCTTGATAACGATTCTGCTCGACTTCATGGAGTAGTAGTTGCATTTCTGGACGGTCAATGATGCGTTCACCTGAGACAATTTCCTCGAAAGTGTCTACAATTGGATAGTTATACTTTGCTGCAAGAGTATACAATGCCCGTCTGTGTTTCGATAGAGTTTCACCCTCTCCGCGTTTCTCAGCCTCCAGATCGGCACGTGATTTACGCAAATAAAGGGCTACAGCATGCAGATTGATTGGATAGTTTGCCACCTGCATCACTCCTTCTTGACACTGTACGCGATCCATTGAAGGATTATTTCTCTATTCAACAAGAGGAACTTGTCTCATACACTACAATAGTAGGGGGTATCTAGAATGGAGATGCCAAAACGGCAGCATTGTATTGGAAATACTGTGATAACAGTGCATGGGTCGCTAGTTGCACATACGTTTGATGAGCAATTGGCATGGACGGCGCACGAAGCACAGAGTGGCGCACTGTGGATCGAAGAATTTGTGGACCTTGCAAAGTGCATTCTTTTAGAAGGGAGTGTTGAAGATAGGTCAGAAGACTAGTATTTTTCAGTGTTTTCATGGTATTGTCATCAAATAAAAGAGTGTAAGGGGGTACGGACAAGTGGCAACGTTGAACGATGAACGGGGATCTTCTCCTGTTATATTTGTGGTTGCGTACGTGTTATTTGCTTTTACTATAGGATCTGCTTGGTTTATTATGGCTCCGATTGTTCCAGAACTGATCGGGCATCTGCACTCTTCCTTGAGCTCTGTGCTCATGTTTTTATCACTCTATGGGTTCGCTATGATTGTATTTAGTATGCCAGCTGCTTGGTGGGCGCGCAAAGACGGAATTGCACCTGTGTTGCGTGCGGCTATTGTTCTTTCATTTGTCGGGTTAGGTGGACGTATCTTTGCTCCATCGTATAGTTGGTACCTCGTCGCGCAAGCGATCGCAGCGATTGCTTATCCACTACTCATTTCTCCAGTAGGTGCTGTGGTGCGGCAAGCTCATATGACGCACGTTAAGACAGTCACAGGACTTACGATTGGCATGCTGTTTTTTGGGATGGCAGCTGGTGCCTATATGGGTCCTACCTTGCATGCCCTTTTTGGATATACAGGAGTTCTCGTCGTCGTATGGCTTGTCAATGCTATTGTTGGACTTTTCTTATTTGTGTCCCTCAATCATTTGCCAAGGTTTGAAGAGCCTGCGTCGGAACCGATGCGAATCGTATTTGGTTCGCCGCGGTGGTGGTGGGTGGGACTCGCCATTGCTGCGACAAGTGTTATGTTTGGTGGCATTGCCGTGAGTGCGCTACTGCATCTGCACGTAGCCAATGCACCACGACTAGGCGCTACATTGACTGCATTAACGTTCCTAGGGTCGGGGATTGGGGCCATTCTCTTCCCTCTGCTAGCTGACTTTATGGGACGTTCTGGTGTTTGGCAAGTAGTACTTATTGCTTTGACGACATTGCTGACTTTGCTCGTAGTTCTTGAATTTACAGGAGTATGGGTCGTCTCGGTAGCTGCTATACAACTTATTTTTCTCTTGCTCGGAGTATTTGGGAATGGATGCTACGCACTATCGCTCAGTGCGACTGCCGAAGCGGCACGAGAGACACGCGGTGCTGGTGTGCAAACGGCAGGGTTTAGCATGGCTTCTAATGTGGGAGTTGCGATTTTACCGCCTGTACTTGGTCCGCTCGTGATTGTAATGCCCGCTATATTTGGTATCGTTACGGTGGCTATTTTGGGAATTGCTGTGGCAAATGTCATCGTCAATGTGCGCCATAGCTAATGGTTGACATGCTGCACAACATGTTGTCACATACTTGCTACATCTTTCAAAGGTAAACTATAGGATAGTTCCATGACAGTCTCGTAGAGTTACGGTAGAATGTATGGATCAGGCTATATAAGTGTTGCCAAGGGGGATAATCGAGTGAGTGTAAGGCGCGAAGAACGTCCGGTGAAACGCCGTATGCCAAGGCGAATTCAAGGTATGTTTCTCGCAACCGTGTTGGCAAGTGGTGCGCTATTGGTTCGTTTAGGTTATATGCAGATCACAGAAAACCAACTATTTCAATCACAGGTCTCTACGCAAAACTACGATACCATTCCAATTCCTGGACCGCGTGGTTGGATCTATGATAGCGAAGGTAATGTACTAGCTGCTGATAAAGCAGATTTCAATATCGTATTTATCCGTTATCCAAATGATCTGGCGTCTGCATCATTGATTGCAAAACGATTGTCACCTGTATTAAAAACGCCTGCAAACACGTTGCTATATGATATGACGACTTCCAAACCTGGATTTGCAACAGTGACGCTTGTCCAAAATGCATCGCCGGTAGAGCTAGCCTATGTGGCAGAGCATCGCAATTCATTGCCTGGCGTGACCATGATTACAACTCCTGTACGCGTGTATCCAAAAGGCTATGAAGCGGCACATGAGATCGGGTATATTGGCCCAATCCCACAACAAGATGCTGCACAGTATGCAAGCGAAGGATATGATCCTAATTCTTTGGTGGGCTTATCTGGTTTAGAAGAGCAGTATCAGAGCGTACTGCGTGGAAAAGCTGGTGCTGAAAAGATCCCCGTGGATCCAGCTGGTGTGCCATTAGCTGGAGGTACAATTCATTTACCAGCGCATGCAGGGGATAATATTGTACTAAATCTCGATGGGCCACTTGAAAAAGTAGCTGAGAAGGCTTTGATCGATCGAATTAATTATCTGCATACATTGGGTGAACCTAATGTATACTCCGGTACGATTGTGGTATTAAATGTGCATACTGGTGCTGTACTTGCTATGGCCAGTTACCCGACATATAAACCAGAGTGGTGGATGGGCGGGATATCTCCACAGCATTATCAGGAATATCTACAAAATGATGCAGGGTTAAATACTGCAGTGTCTGGACTTTATATGCCAGGTTCTTGTGAAAAACCGCTAACAGCATTTGCAGCCCTGATGAATCATGAGATCTCACCTACCTTAAAGGTAGATGACACGGGTGGTTTGCAAATCGGGACATACTATATGAAGAACTGGAACCAGGCTGGTTTTGGTGTTATTGGATTGCGTGAAGCGCTAGAAGTGTCAGATGACACGTATTTTTATCAAGTAGGGCTTGACATGGGCCATTTTAATGTCAATAATCCACCACAAAATATGGAGTCTTGGTTGACAGGACCGCGGGTTGCTGCACTGAAGCAAATCTCTTCGATGGGCAAGCAGTTTGGACTAACAAGCCCAACTGGTATTGATCTTCCAGATGAGGCGACTGGCTACGTTACCATTGCGAATCCACCTACGTTATACGATCTTCCAGCTGCTGCTATCGGTCAGGAAGAAGCGTATTCTACGATCGGACTAGCCACGTATGTTGCAGCGATTGCAAACGGTGGGTACCGGTATCAACCAGAGATGGTGCACGAGATCACCTCGTCCACAGGACATGTGGTCAAAGTGTATCAACCACATTTGATTGATAAAGTGGATGTGGATCAAAAGTATATCAATCTCATTAAACAGGGAATGGAACTTGCAACACATGGCTCACTTGGGACAGCCACATACTTTTTTGGCAACGATCCAATTAATGTGGCAGCAAAAACTGGGACTGCTGAGAGCGGGATTCCCGGGCGTAATAACTCTGTATTTATTGGTTTTGCACCGTATAATAATCCAGAGATTGCAGTTGCAGCTGTTATTCCAAACGTGACTGGTGAAGGTTTTAGAGCAGCAACTCCAATGGCGAAAACAGTCATCGATGCTTATTTTGCACAGCAGGCACAACTTGCAGCAAAGGCAAAATCCACACATTCATAAGGGGTTACACATCGTGTTCACGCGGTTTTACGATGCCGTATCGTATGTTTTTTCAAGTTATTCTCGGTCTAAACCATATCGTGTTGATGGTTTAGACCGAGACACACGCAATCCACAGCATACGAGACTATTGTTAGATGCGGTGGGTAGTCCTGATCGAGTACAACGCAATATTAAAGTGACCGGCAGTAAAGGGAAAGGCTCAACTTCTCGCATGATTGCGCAGTTGCTCGAGGAGCAAGGCTATCGTGTTGGACTTTTTACAAGCCCCCATTTAATCGATTTCACTGAGCGTATTCGCATCGATCGTAAAGCAATCCCAGAAGCAGACTTTATGCGCTTACTATCAGATATAGAGGAACCGATAGAACGCATGCTACAGCACATGCAACCGCATGAGTACTTTGGTCCTGTGGGTCTCACTGCTGTTGTTGCGATGCTCTATTTTGCAGAGTGTCACACTGATGTCAATGTGATCGAACTGGGGCGTGGTGCACGCTATGATGATGTCAATATGGTGCAGGGAGAATTTGCAGTAGTTACTCCCATTATGTATGAACATCCAGAACAATTAGGTCCGTTATTAGATGACATCGCACATAATAAGGCAGGCATTATAACGCCCGAATTATCTGGTGTGGTGATTGGTCGACAGGTGAATATTGCCGATTCCATTTTGCGTACTGAAAGTTCCCGTAACGGAGTGCCATTGCAAGCTCTGGGATCAGATATGGATGTCGTCCATGTTCAGACAACAGGATATGCTACCATCTTTGATGTACATACCAAGCATGAAGAATATAAAGATGTGCAAGTGCCGTTATTAGGAAGGCATCAGGCAGATAATGCAGCTGTTGCGATTACTGTGGTCGAGTGGTTTGTGGGTGGTGCACTCGATGTGCAAAATGTAAAAAATGCCTTGATGCAAGTGGCTATTCCCGGCAGATGTCAAATGTTAGATAGCACTCCTAAAGTGCTGATTGATGGTGCGATTAATCGAGAAAGTGCCGAGTATGTACGTGAGGTACTTCATACACTCCGCTACTCGCGCTTGCATCTGATCGTTGCAGTTCCGCAAGATAAGGATTACCAGGGGGTACTGCACGTTCTTGCGCCACTATGTCAGGAGTTATGGATCACTACCGTCCATAATCCGCATCTAGCTTTTCCAAAAGATGCGCGAGAGATAGGTTCTTTATTTGTAACGACACATGAGGTGCAGCATGTGAAAGAGGCCATTGAACAAGCTTCCAAAACAGTTGGCTCAGATGGTCTTGTTGCCATTGTGGGAACGCAATCACTGGTTGGGGAAGCACTCATGTATTTTGGAGTGAACACACGAGATTTGTAGTAATGTGTAATATAAGTGACTATGTTACTGCATATACAAATTTATCATTCCGCTAAAGTTCATTTATGATAAAGTACTTTATGGACAATATGAGTTTATGTGTCCTATAGTTGACGTATGCTGGGCTTTTTATGCGCCCAAATACAAGTTGACAGGGAAGATGTGCAGTGCAGAAGTTCCGCGTACGAAGTTTACAAGTTGGTTTTGTAGTCGCTGTTGTGATCGTTCTTGCAAGAATTGGGTATGTGCAAACGGCGGATACGTTTCTTTATCAACGTGCAAAAGCAGAGTGGGATGCAGATGATGTCATTCAACCCGTTCGAGGAACGATTTATGATTCAACAGGAGGTATTTTAGCGTATAGTGCAGCAGCATATACGATTGATATTGACCTTCACGCCATTCGCAAAAAGGACAAACTAGATGCGGTGGCCAATGGCTTAGCAAGCATCGTCCATGTAAGTCCAACTACGATGTTGTCTGCGATTAACCGACCCGGCGTTACTTGGTTACAATTGTATCCCTATCTGATTCATGTGTCGCTCTTTACGAAAGATAAGGTCGAAAAGCTATTTGATCAATTGGATCTTAGCAATGATTTGACCGTCTATAAAGCGTATCTTCGGCAATATCCCAATCAAACACTGGCCTCGCATGTGATTGGATTTCTCAATGAACATGGCACAGGTGCCGCTGGGATTGAACTCTCCTACAATAAGTATCTGGCTGGCAAACCTGGATATAGCGAGTTTACTCAAGATACTTTTGGGAATCCCATTCCGTTTTACCCCACGACTACAAAACCAGTGCAAAATGGGGACAATGTATATTTGACGTTGAATCCAGTCATTGAACGCTATGCTGAAAAGGCACTCGCGACGATTGAAAAGCGATTTACTCCACAGCACGCAACGATTATTGTATCCAATCCTAATACCGGAGCCATTCTTGCCATGGCTGATTTACCTACATTTAATCCAAATGAATACTGGGAGTATCCTGCGTCAACGCTCTATACGAACTGGGCTATTAGCGATCCATTTGAACCTGGATCAACGTTTAAGCCGGAGGTTTTCGTTGGAGCGTTAGCGACGCACAGCATACGCATGAATCAAACGTATATGTCTGGGGTGGATTACGTAAATGGTGTACCTATCCATGACTGGAATATATATGGATGGGGTCGTCTTACTTATGAGCAAGCATTGATCTACTCAAGTAACGTAGGTCTTATTCATATTGGACAAGCAGAAGGTGTAAAAAACTTCTATGATTATTGGCGGTTATTTGGCTTCAATCATCGGACAGGCATAGATCTTCCAGGGGAAGGTCACTCCATTATTTTTCCTGAGAAAAATTTAAATCCGGTTGACTTTGCGACAATGACGTTTGGTCAAGGACTTGCAGTGACACCGATTCAACAAGTGGCGGCCATTGGAGCTATTGCAAATGGCGGGGATTTATTGACACCCTATCTTGTACAAAAGATTGTCGCGCCAGATGGTAAAGTTATTTTTACACATCACGTTCATGTCGTACGAGATGTGGCGCCACGTTCGATTATGACCAAAGTTACGAATGCAATGATTAAGGTAGTAGACGATGATCCGCAAGGAAATGTTGGAGAGATTCCCGGATATAATATTGCCGGGAAGACAGGAACTGCCCAGATTCCTAAACCAGGTGGGGGATACTATGCAAACCTATATAATTTATCATTTTTAGGGTTTGTGCCAGCGCATCATCCACAATTTGAAATATACGTGTCTGTCAATGAACCGCTACATACAGCACAGTGGGGTGACTGGGTCGCGACGCCAGCGGCTAAGTACGTCATATCGCGAACACTCAAGTATCTAGCTATTCCTCCGCATTTGACCACTGCACAGAAGAAGCAGCAACAGACACAGACATCACAGCATGCGATACAGTACGTGTCTGTTCCAAATGTGGTGGGTTTACTTTCAAGTCAATCATTGCACAAGTTAAGCGATCTAGGATTACAAGGCACGGTGATTGGCGGTACTGGTATGATCGTAGATCAGTGGCCGCGTGCAGGAATGCGAGTGACAGATGGATCGACAGTTGAGATTGAAGTAAAGCGAGCAGATATGTCGACGATTATTGTGCCAAATTTTAAAGGAATGTTGATGACAGAAGCAATGCGCGTGTGTTCATCACTTGGTTTGCATCTGGTACCTTCTGGGTTTGGCTTTGCGACAAGTCAAAGTATCCCTGCGAGCCGCTCAGTTCCGATTGGGTCGACAATTAAGGTGGACTTTTCAACTACAGCGAATGGATAAGTGGATAGGGTGTGCAACTCTATCAATACAATCGTAGCTCCACGTTGATGACTGCGTATCGGCATTTTCATACCCCGCGTTTTCGCAACGCCCTGATCCATGAGAAGAGTGAGGTCTATAAGGCATTGCGGACATTCTTTAGCGCCGAAGTTGGTCGTGAAGGCGGTGAATCTGCGTGACTGAAGATGAAGTAAAAGAATTAGAACGTTCGATCGAGCAAATGACCGCGATGGCGAAAGAATTTGGATTAGATTTCTACGATATGCGTTTTGAAATTGTCCCAGCAGATGTGTTATACACATTTGGTGCCTATCAGGGGATGCCGACCCGTTTTTCACACTGGACGTTTGGAAAGGCCTATCATAGGATGAAAATGGATTATGACTTGGGTCTGAGTCGCATCTATGAACTTGTCATTAACTCAGATCCTTGTTATGCTTTTTTGCTCGACAACAATACACTTGTACAAAATAAATTAGTCAGTGCGCATGTGCTTGCGCACTGTGATTTTTTCAAAAACAATGCGATGTTTTCAAACACAGCCCGCAATGTGGTGAACTCGATGGCAGCTAGTGCGGAAAGATTTCGCGAGTATGAGATGGAGCACGGAAAAGAAGCTGTAGAACAAGTACTAGATGCCGCACTGGCCATTCAAGAGCATGTGGATGCCTCACGCACAGCGCTTCGTCGGCAACGTCTGCGGGATCAAAAAATAGAAGCATCAGAGAAAACGCCAAAGACATCCCCTTTCGAGGATATGTTCGCATTAGATGAGCGCCTTCGAGTGCTTTCGGGTGAACCTGTTGTTGTACCTAGTCAATCCTCTAAATTGACGGAGATGGAATTAAATAAAGATCTAGTTTTATTCCTCATTAACCACAGTAAGGTACTGGATGACTGGCAACGCGACATCCTGACTGTCATTCGCGAGGAAATGCTATACTTTTGGCCACAAGTTGAAACTAAGATCATGAACGAAGGCTGGCCCTCGTATCGCAAAGATGCTTAAGACCAGGTATATCGCGTAAAAAGTGTTGAGAGCGCTAAAAAGACCATGCCTTAATAAAAAGAGATACGTGCGGATTCTGCTGTGTGCTGATCTGTTTGTTTGGCAATCAGTGAGCGCACAGCGAGTGCTCGTATGGATTGACTAAAGGCGAATAAATGACTTTGTAGTGACTGATGAAGTTTTGTGTCCTCGATACATTCCAGTGAAGTAAATGAAGTTTCCTCCGAATCCCACACGACTGTATAGCGAATCGTTACACTCACTCGTGATCCCCTCCCATAGATCCTATGAACGTTTTTATCCTGGCTTTCGTAAATCCCAGAAAAACTAAAACATATACATGAGAGAGGAGTGTAGTTGATCGGGAGGGGCATCCGTTGGCAGAGCAAGAGAGCGCACACAAACGGGTTGCGATTTATTGTCGCGTTTCGACAGATGAACAAGCAAAAGAAGGGGTTTCTCTGGACGAGCAGCGGACGCGGTTAACTGCCTACTGCGTGGCGATGGGATGGACAGTAGAGATTGTCGAGTATATCGATGATGGTTATTCAGCGAAAAATATGCAACGTCCAGCTTTAGCACGATTACTTTGCGATGTTAAGAACGGCATGATTTCAAAATTAATGGTAACTAAGTTAGATCGATTGAGTAGGCGTTTGCTTGATTTGCTTACCTTGATTGAGCTGTTTCACCATCATCACATCGCCTTTGTTTCTACAAGCGAAGCATTTGATACAGATACTCCGTCTGGTCGATTGACATTACAAGTACTAGGTGCTGTCGCAGAATTCGAGCGAGAGCGCATACGGGAGCGCGTAGTTGAAAATATGTTGCACGCTTCAAAGTCAGGGAAGTGGTTGACACAGCATCCATACGGCTACCGTTTAGAGCAAAAACAATTAGTCGTGTATGAACCAGAAGCGCTCATTGTGCGAAGGATTTTTGCGTTATTTGTAGATCAGGGGTTGGGTTATTTTGCGATTGCAAAATGGTTAAATGATCAAAACATCCCTTCTCGTCAGAATAAAGAATGGTCACTGCGTGCAGTCAAGTTGTTGTTGACTAATCCTGCCTATTGCGGGACGCTCGTATGGAATAGGGTAGATTCAAGCACGAAAAAAAGAAGAGTGCGAGACGAGGAAGAGTGGATTGTCATTCCACACTCGCACCCAGCCATTATCGATCAAGATGTATGGGATCAAGTGCAACAGCGGGTAAATAAAGTACGGACGACTGCGCCTCGAGCAAAGACTAGTCCGCATTTGTTAGGTGGATTGCTTCGATGTGGGCAATGTGGAGCAACGATGTCCATAGGGTGGTCTGGATGGCCCAAACGCCATCGTGTATACCGGTGTTCGGGTTATACGAACAAGGGGACTTGTCAGAGTAAGCCCTATCGAGCGGATGACGTGGAGGCGTGGTTTATGCAGGGGCTCATACAATTATTTGAGGCGATTGACAACACAGCGCTTCAGGTTGAATTGCACCTTGCGATGACTGCAAAACAGGACAATGAAAGGCGGATGGAAGCTGCGAAAAGGCGGTATCATCGGCAGGTTGAAGCGTATACAGCAGGACTCATTGAGCTCGGTGACTTGGCAAAAGAAAAAGAGGCACTAGAGCAAGCAATGATTGTGAGCGATAAAGTTCCAGAGCAGCCGTTGCAAGATCTTCAGTATGCAGCGATCGAACGTGAAGCAATGACATCTGCGCAAGATGTAGCCAGTGCAGTCGAAGGTCTTCCGATTGCCGATGCAAAAGCAAAATTGCAAACGTTGATTGACCGTGTCGTCATACTGGCGTATGAAAACATTGAAATCCGTCTGCGGTTGTAGAGACGATTTGCCGCGGTCTTTAATTGATCATAAGAGTAGACCGATGATTATAGGTAGCAGCCAAACAAATGGCGGAATTTGTTGTTCTTCACTTGTTGTTCATAGTGTAGAAAGAATGCAAAAAACGAGGATGGAAATATCATAACGTGAAAAAATAGAGAAGTGAAAATGGTGATTGACAGCCTGGGGGCTGCGCATTATTATATAAGTATGTAATTATATAATAATATGAAGGAGAGAGTTCGATGAATGAACATACGAAAGTGTTACTACAAGTGGCGGCAGCATTTGCCTTGGGATGTGAATCTTGCCTAGAAAAACAAATCGCCGCGGCGAAACAGGTAGGCATTTCAGAGCATGAATTGCAAGAAGTATTGACAACAGTGCGCGGAGTTAAACTTACAGCGACGTTGACATTCGATGAGCTTGCAACGAAGATGGTTCGCCAGCAAGTAGAGGAATTAGAGGTCATCGAAGTACAAGGATCTTCTTGCGGTTGTGGATCAGGCAATTGCTAATGTTGGGAAGGGTGATAAGGATGAACATTGAATTGTACGATCCAGAAATGTGTTGCCAAACAGGTGTTTGTGGTGCATCTCCTGATCCGGAGTTAATTCGTGTGGGTGAGATGGTAGAGTGGTTAAAGCAACATGGACACGAGGTAGTAAGGTATATGCTCAGCCGAAATCCCGAGCAATTTACACAACAGGAACAGGTCTACAAACGGGTGCTACAAGAAGGTATGGCATGTTTGCCGATCGTGACTGTAGATGGAGAACTGTATAGTAGTGGTAGGTATCCCACGCTTGATGAGATCATAGCCGTTAAGGAGTCCTGAGGTCATGACAAAGTTTATCTTATTTTCGGGCAAAGGCGGTGTTGGGAAAACGTCCCTTTCATGTGCCACAGCGCTGATGCTCGCTTCGGATGGTGCGCGAACTTTGCTTGTGACAACCGATCCGGCTTCCAATCTTGGGGATGTTTTTGAACAATCCATAGGGGCAGAAGCGCAACCAGTGGCTGGGGTAAACCATCTATTTTTACAAGAGATTAACCCTGAAGATGCGTTGCGCGCTTATAAGGACCGTGCATTAGCACCACTTGCAGGACGCTTTCCGGAAGCAGTGCTGCGTTCTATGGAAGAAAAAATGAGTGGCCCATGCACAGAGGAGATTGCAACGTTTGATCAATTTATTGCGCGGATGAATGAACCTGATTATGACTATGTCGTGTTTGATACGGCACCTACAGGTCATACGCTTCGCCTATTAGAATTGCCTGGGAGTTGGAGTATTCATATTGAGGAGAGTGCAAAGGGGAGCGGTCAGACCTGCATTGGAAGTGCCGATTCATTGATGGCCTCGAAAGCGCAATATGATCACGCTGTACAGACTTTGCAAGATCCAGATAGCACTACGTTTGTCTTTGTAACACAGGCTGCTAAACTGTCTGTCGAGGAAATGCTGCGTTCCTCGGAGGAGATACATCGGCTTGGTATCGTCAATCAACAAGTGATTATTAACGGCGTGATTCCAGAAGATGAACGTTCACATCCGTATTCAGGGCGCAGATACGAAAAACAAATTCCATATCTAGTGGACGTCAGGAAGCGCTTTGAAGGACCCATTGGGCAGATGCCGCTTTATGCAGATGAGGTAAAAGGATTAACGATGTTACACCAAGTTTCGGAGGATCTACACCATGCTATTATCTTATGACAAACTTCCGGTAGCATTGATTGCACCTCAAAAGGGAAGACAGCGAAGGATATTTTTTGCCGGGAAAGGTGGCGTCGGGAAAACTACGGTAGCGTCAACTACCGCGATGTTTTTGGCCGAACAGGGATATCATACGCTTCTTGTGACGACCGATCCTGCTGCACACACAGGGCAGTTATTTGGAATGCCCGTCACGTCAACGCCTACGCGTTTTTCAGAATCGACGTTGTGGCTGGCTCGCATTGATCCAAAAGCTGCTTTTGACACTTATAAACAGCAAGTGTTGCATTCGGTGAAAGAGCAGTTTGGCGATGAGCAAACGGTGTTGCGTGTGGGGGAGGAGTTGAACTCCCCCTGTACGGAAGAAGTAGCGGTTTTTCAAGAGTTTTTAGACTACCTGTTACAGAAGGAATTTGACGTGACTGTGTTTGATACGGCACCGACTGGTCATACCATTCGACTGTTACAGTTGTCGTTTGACTATGAAGCCGATTTGGAGCGCAAAGAAGCGTTTACGGCAGAAACAGCCGCACTTGATGAAGCACAGTTAGCGCGCATGCGAGCGGCGATTGCTACTCTGCAAAACCCTGAAGAGACAGGGATTATGTTTGTCACATTGGCGGAAACAACGCCGATTGCAGAAATGGAGCGAGCCATTGCAGATCTGAATCGCACGGATGTGCCCACACAGGCGATCATTGTCAATCAGGTGCTTCCACCTGAAGCGCAAAGTAGTCGACTATTTGGGAAAAGACTTTTACAGCAACAGAAACAGATCACACAACTTCGCTTGCGTCATCAGGGAGTTGCACTGGCTATTGCCCCGTTACAGGATGAAGAAGTGATAGGACCCCAGTTGTTACGGGAGTTTGGCATGAACATGATTGGCGATGAGAAGATAGAGGGGTATGTGCAGAGATGACTGACCCTTTTGAAGAGATGGCAGATGTGTATAAAGCGTTAGCTGATAAGACTCGGTTGCACATATTGGCTCTCTTAGCTAAAGAAGAGCTATGTGTATGTGAACTCGTTGCAGTGTTTGATATGTCGCAACCAAGTATTTCACAACATCTTCGCAAGTTGCGCCAAGCAGGACTTGTCACAGAAAGAAAAACGGCACAGTGGGTATTTTATGCACTTGACGAATCGACATTTCCTATGATGAAGGAACTCATTGGCGAGTTACCAGATGTGTCAGAGGAAATCGCCAGGTTACAAACACAGGGACTGCGTGTACAGTGTCACCTGTAAATGAGTGAGGAGACATGAGATGGCAGAACTTGCAATTGGGATTTTCTTAGTCACGTTAGTTTTTGTTATATGGCAGCCTAAAGGGTTATCGATTGGGTGGAGTGCACTTGGCGGAGCAGTCCTTGCACTCCTGTTTCATGTAGTCACCTTTAGCGATGTGTGGACCGTTACGACCATTGTATGGGATGCTACGCTTACCTTTGTAGCTATCATCATTACGTCAACCATTCTTGATAAGATCGGTTTTTTCGAGTGGGCGGCGCTAAAAATGGCGCACGCTGCAAAAGGTGATGGACACAAAGTGTTTCTTTATGTCATTGTACTTGGAGCCATGGTGTCGGCCTTTTTTGCCAATGATGGTGCGGCGCTTATTCTCACGCCAATTGTGCTTGAGAAAGTAAAGCTTCTCAAGTTTGATGCGAAAAAAATGTTGCCATTTATTATGGCGAGTGGTTTTATTGCAGACACCACGTCACTTCCACTCATTGTTAGTAATTTGGTCAATATTGTGTCTGCTGATTATTTCCACATTGGATTTATTGGGTATGCGGTACATATGATTGTACCTGATTTATTTTCACTCATTGCGAGTATCGCTGTGCTTTACCTCTATTTTCGACGCGATATACCTAGGCGGTATGATCCAAAGGATGTACCTGACGCCTCATCTGCCATTATCCATAAAGGATTATTTCGCTTTTCTTGGATTGTCCTTGCTGTGTTACTAGTTGGCTATATTTTTACAGAGATTTTGCACATTCCAGTATCCTTTGTGGCAGGAACGATCGCGATTGTATTTCTCATAGCTGGTAAAAAAACGGATGTGATTAAACCGTGGAATATCATTCGAGAAGCGCCATGGGCCATTGTAGTCTTCTCCATTGGTATGTATGTTGTCGTATACGGGTTGCGTAACGCAGGATTAACTGTTCTGTTAGGACATGTCATACAAGGTGCGTCACATGGCGGGATCTTCGCGGGGACAGTGGCGACTGGATTGATTGCGGCGGGTCTCTCTAGTGTGATGAACAATATGCCGACTGTGATGATTGATGCGTTGGCCATTCATTCTACGTCTGCTACAGGTGTGCTTCATCAAGCGCTTGTATATGCCAATATCATCGGGTGCGACTTAGGACCCAAAATTACACCGATTGGATCGTTAGCGACACTGTTATGGTTGCATGTGTTGCGTAAAAAAGGCATTACGATCACGTGGGGCAGGTATTTTAAAACGGGTATTCTCTTGACGATACCGACATTGTTCATCACATTATCTGGATTATATCTTTGGATGACGATCATCGGATAACAAGTGCTTAGCTTAGAGTGTCCAGTACTGTGCGATGTGATGAAGTTGTTGATGGTTTGCCTCTTCGTAGATCCATAATCTGTAGCTGATAAAAGGAGATAAAGAATATGAGTATGCCTATCATTTACTTTTTATGCACAGGGAACTCCTGTCGCAGCCAAATCGCCGAGGGATTAGCAAAGAATATCGCACAAGGAAAAGCGGAGATTTTTAGTGCAGGAATCGAAGCACACGGATTGAATCCGCTGGCAGTGGCTACCATGAATGAAATAGGCATCGATATCTCACACTATACATCAAAATTAATTGATGATGAACTGCTCAATCGCGCTGATGTTGTGATCACACTATGTGGTGATGCCAATGATCGGTGCCCCATGACTCCCCCACATGTGAGACGGCTACACTGGGGTTTTGAAGATCCAGCACGCGCCACTGGTTCGCAAGAGGAGATTGCTGCTAAGTTTCGCGAAGTGCGCGATGCTATCGCAAAGCAACTTCAGGAATTTCTGATTGAATTTATATAAAAGAGCATGTGTTGAATAGATAAAGGCGCTAGCAGAATGCTGCTTAGCGCCTTTACTAGGACCAACGTGATGTAGATCTGCGTCTGTTGTGTGAAAAGTGATAGATAACAAGAGGCTATCGACAAGCTTTAGCCATGGTTTCTTCACTGTAATAACACTATAAAACTAGAAATATAGTTGTATAGTAATGAAGTAGGGAGCGATGAATGATGACATCCAAAGAGAACGATATATCCCAAAGCTTTTGCCCTGTACTGGGAGAAGAGATGTCTCTGCTTGTGCAAGAAGCACAGGAAACGTATCTGTCTTCACACGATACTTCAGACCTTCATCGCTTGGCGCTTATGTATAAGGCACTCGGTGATGAGACGCGCTTGAAGATTATCGCACTTCTGCTGATTCGCGATCTGTGTCTTTGCGAATTGGTTGACGGGTTAGATGTACCGACTTCAACCATGAATCATCATTTACAGGTGCTTGTCAAAGGAGGCGTCATACAAGGTCGGCGTGAGGGTAAGTTTACTATCTATCAATGTCAGCGCGATATCCTAAGTTATCTTCCATTTTCAGGACAGATTCAGAAGATAGACAAATGATGTGCAATGCTCCGATTGTGGAGAAATGGTTGTTAAGGGATACGAGAAAGAACTTGACGGCCAGTTGTATTGCGACACATGCTTTCGTGCTCACGTCAACCGCAGAGGATAGTGATTGTAGATGCTGGTTTATGCCACTTCTCTCATTTTTATCGTGTCAGCACTTTTTGCCATGCTTGGGATGGGCGGGGGGATGCTTCATGTCCCCATCCTGTTGTGGTTTGGCTACCCTCTAAAGACAGTGGCGCAACCGATAGGGATCTTGTTAAATGGGCTGACAACACTCGTTGCACTGATCACGTATGCGCGCAATAAGCTGGTGGATTGGCGTGGGAGTTGGCCCATGTCATTAGCGGCACTGATTCTTGCACCACTTGGTAGCATAGTAGCGCATAGGGTAGATGATCAGTTGTTAATTTTTTTACTTGTCCTCATGATATTTTTTGCAAGCATTCGCACATTGATCAGTGCCAAAAAGATAGAGCCTAAGGCGTATACTCTGACAACCAAGCATCGTTTAATCGGTATCTTTGTTGCTGGGATTGCTGCTTTTGTGGGCGCTATGTTAGGACTTGGTGGAGGAACATTCATTAGTCCATTATTGATGTGGCTGGGATATCCTACAAAGCGTGCAGTCGGCACATCTGCATTCATTGTGACGCTGTCCAGTGCATCAGGTTTTGTAGCAAGAATCGGACATGTAGATACATCGTGGGTTACTATATGCGTTCTATCGGTAGCAGTCATTGTTGCAGCTTTTATCGGAAGTACGCTCATGGCTAAAAAGGCAAAACCACAGTGGGTCAAATACGCTTACAGCGTGTTACTCATAGGAGTTGGCATAAAACTTCTTCTTCCAATAATGTAGTTTATTAGAACAAGCTTTATCGCATCGCATCATGCCAACTTGAAGATACTTTCTTTAGATAAGAAAGTTCATGATATAGAAAGGAATGTTACCCTATGCATCAAATTGTAATTTTGGGTTCCGGGTTTGGCGGCATGACCGTTTTTCATCATTTGGCCACATGGGCATCGTCTCATGATGTTCACATTACGGTCATTGATGAAAGAGAAACCTTTTTACTTAAGCCATCATTACCAGAGGTTGCGCTCGGTGAAAAATCGGTGCGAGATGTAGTTTTTCCCTTGCGAAAAGTGATTGAATCCTACGGGAAGTTTATTCGAGGTCGCGTACATCGGATTGATGCAAAAGCGCAACGGGTGTACCTTGAGGATGCAGCAGTGGTTGCCTATGATACGCTGATTATCGCTTTAGGAGGTAAGAAAGATTTTTCAAGCATTGAAGGTTTCACAGAATACGGATACTCCATGTGCACCGATATCTTGGCTCCGCAATTATATACTGCCATTGAAAACTTTAAAGGCGGAGATGTTGTTCTGGGTTCTGCTCCGATGGTGCAAGGAACGCGCACACCGGATGTCCCCTTCTTAGAAGCTGCGTGTGAGGGTCCACTTGGGGAAATTGCGTTTATGATCGACGTAGAACTTCGTAAACGTGGGCTTCGCGAGCAGTCGACGATTACTTGCTTTAGTCCAGCCGAAATCTTTTTTGACGATGTTGGAGACAAAGTTCATGAGGCATTTGGGGCACTTGCCAAGAAGCATGAAGTGGGTGTCGTAACTAAAAAAACGATTGATCATTTAGAAGTTGACAAAGTAATGTTTACAGACGGTAGTTCATTGCCATCTGCTTTGACGGTATTAATTCCATCTTATCGCGGAGCTGATGTGATTGTAGAAAGTGAATTGGGTGATGAAGTTGGCTTTGTCCCCACGGATGAAAACTTTCGCCATCTAGACTACCCGAATATCTTTGCTATCGGGGATGGAGCTGCACGTACAGTTCCAAAACTTGGACATTTAGCTGTAGCGCAAGGTGATACAGTTGCAAGTATCATTCGCGCAGAAATAACAGGTAGTGGTAAGATTACGTCGTATGAACCAGAAATTTTTTGTATTATGAACATGGGTAAACGTAAGGCGATGTTGATCCGGTCGAATACTTTATATGGAGGAACAATGGATATTGCATATTACGGGGCTATATCCAGTTATATGAAAACTGCGTTTGATGATTTCTTACTTCGTTTTAAAGGCAAGATGCCGCCAGAGATTATGCAAAAATGGCTCAATCTCTATCTTGGTCGGTTGCAGGAATAGAAAACAACTACAGATCTACGGCGCTCATGCATCAGGGGATTCTGTAAGCATATTTGCATAACGAAGGCTGGGCGACGTACTGGCACTTGCGCATTATGCGAGAAATAGAATTAACTGATGCAGAGGGGCTTGATTTTGCACATACGCATTCTGGCGTGGTTCTGCCATCTAGAACGAGTGTCAATCCCTATCTGCTTGGAGTAAAAATATGGGAAGATATTGAAAAACGATATGATTCCCCAACAGAAGAAGAACAAAAACGATTTGGCAGAAAAAAAGGTCAAGGTCGAGCAAAAATGTTTGAGGTTCGGGAAACTGAAAATGACGCTTCGTTTATACGCAATTACTTGACACGAGAATTAGTCGAAGAACTTGATCTGTATCTTTACCAGAAGGTAGGCAGCGAATGGAGAGTCGTTGAAAAGGATTGGGAAAAAATACGGGATAAACTCAGTGCTTCTCGTGTCAATGGTGGGTATCCAGTAATTTTAGTGAAAAATGGAGACTATCAGTTGTCAGGAGAATTGTATTTGCATCATGCGTATGAGGGAATGGAACTTGATGTGAAATATACAGAGAAAACATTGCCCTATATTTATCGATTATGGGGCAGACCCATTCATTTAGAGACAGTTGTTGAAGGAAGAGCTGTACTCTTTACGTATGACGGCAAAAAAATGTCGCGCAAGTTTTTATGAGGTTCGGTTTATAAACTATACGCCGGAGGGGTAAATACCCTTCCGGCGTATAGTGGTTACGTATGGGTATTATGGTGATCAGGATTCCGATAGGAGAAAGTATCGCACAATGTTCCACGACTTGTCCCTACTACATCGTTTCCTTGAATTTTAATGAGAATCGATGCAGCTGTACAATGTAGGGATTGGTTATATACGCATTGATCCACGGTACACTTTACTCCACTCAGCATAGCTGAACCACCTCCCGTAAAAATAGATTGTGTAAAAGGATGTAACAATATGCGGAACTCATAAAAGTAAATTTAATCCTTATTAAGGTATAATTTCATATTTTTTATAAGGAATCTAATATTTATACGAACGATTATTAAATTTTATCTGGATATGTTCGTGTTTTCTATTGACTGAATCCAATAGATCCGTATCATAATAAGTAGCGACAAATAAAGATCTTTATAAAATGAGGGAGGTTCCCATGGAGTCAGTAAATGAGAACTATTATGGAGAAGAAGTCCTGCATGTAGAGCCCCATGGCATTGATCCGATTGCTTCAAATGAACGACATGGCAAAGCGCGTAACCTGTTTACGCTGTGGTTTAGCGCCAATTTAGAATTCGCGACCTTAACTTTAGGTGCATTGTCTGTAGGTCTGTTTGGTTTGAATTTGGCACAGGCGGCCATTTCAATTATTGTAGGCACCATGGTTGGCGCTGCAGCCATTGGATTTCTCACTACATTTGGCTATAAGTGGGGCATTCCTCAGTTGATTCAGTCTCGAGGTGCTTTTGGATTTTACGGTAATTTTCTTCCCTCATTACTTAATTTTATTTCCGGAATTGGTTGGTATGCTGTCAATACTGTATTAGGGGTATTTGCATTGCAGTGGCTGCTCCCGATTGGGTTTGCACCTGATTTGCTGATCATGATTATTATTCAAGCGGTCGTAAGTGTATATGGACATAATCTTATTCATTTTGTGGAGCGTATATCCGCCCTATTTCTAGCCGTTATATTTATCGTAGTGACTGCATATGCAATGGGACATATTCATTTTTCGATTCCTGTAAATGTGAAAGCTCCGCTCTATAGTGGTTTATTTGGATCATTTGTATTAGCAATTGGTAGTTCGTTGTCGTATATGATGGGGTGGTTAACCTTTAGCTCTGACTATAGTCGCTATCTTCCCCAAAATACATCATCTGCAAAAGCATTTCACTCTGCTTTTTGGGGTAATGTGATTCCAGCAGTATGGCTTGAGTTTTTAGGTGCTGGCTTAGCTACCGTGAAAAATATTACAACACCAACAGATTTGGTTACTGGGTTGATGCCTCATTTCTTAGTAGTTCTAGCGATGCTCGCCATTATCTTAGGTACAGTAACTGCCAATGTCCTCAATATTTATTCTGGATCATTATCGCTGCTTGCCATCGACGTGAAGTGGGTGCGTGCGATTGCTCCAAAACGCTGGGTTGCGGCCTTATTACTCGGTGTTTTTGGAGGCGTTCTCTCATATCTCGCAGGGGCAGAAGGTTACTACAACAGTTATAATAACTTTTTGTTATTGCTCGGTTATTGGGTCAGCCCTTGGCTTGCTATTGTGATTGTCGACTATGTTATGCACAGAAAGAACAGCCACA
The DNA here is from genome assembly GCF_022606465.1 of Sulfoacidibacillus ferrooxidans. Taxonomy (NCBI): domain Bacteria; kingdom Bacillati; phylum Bacillota; class Bacilli; order Caryophanales; family Alicyclobacillaceae; genus Sulfoacidibacillus; species Sulfoacidibacillus ferrooxidans. The sequence goes on along the minus strand of NZ_JALBUF010000001.1, from coordinate 733,206 downwards.
ATATTCGTGACTTTTACGAAGGCAGTGGGCGGGTGCGAGCGGGATTGTGGTCGTTTATTATTGCGATTGCCGTTTCTAGTCTCTTCTTTAATCAAACGTTATTTACAGGTTTGATTGCTTCAAAATTACCTCAACTCGGTGATATTTCTTACTATGTAGGTTTTGTTGTTGCCGCTGTTCTATATATGGCATTTTCAAAGCTAGGAAAAAGACCACAAGTGGATCGCACGGCAAAAGTAGCATAATTCGTTGTAGTACACGATGTGCTTTCTAAAGTAGAGATGCAAAAAGAGCAGCAGTTTCGCACAAGATAGGCGAAACTGCTACTCTTTTTCTATAGTATTGATGCCATGCCAAGACAATCTAAGTGTAGGACATTAGCTATGTTTAGCCATAGCCTCTTCAATTGCAGCCATGAGATGAGTAAATGAATCTTTAAATTGAACAAGTCCTTTTTGCTTTAGTTCTTGTCCTAGACTTTCGATATCGATGCCTGCTTTTTCACATTGTGCAAGCACTCCGACATCCTCAGAAGCATGTTGATCCACTTCTAGCTTAGCTACACCATGATCTAAAAATGCGGCTAATGTTGCGGGGGGCATCGTATTGACTGTGTTTGGTCCAATAAGTTCATTGATATAAAGTACATCTGATAATGCTTGGTTTTTCGTACCGGTAGATGCCCACAACGGACGTTGCACATGTGCGCCAAGTGCTTGTAACTTTGCAAAACGATGACTGGAAAACATCCGAGAAAATTCTCTGTAGATGGCTCGGCTATTGGCCACAGCAACCTTGCCAATTAAGTCCGCGACGTCCTTTTCCGCTGCCAATCCTTCAATGGCAGTGTCTAAACGGCTCACAAAAATACTTGCAACAGATGCTACGGAGTGGAGTTCTTGACCACTTGCAGCACGTCGTTCTAATCCTCGCAAATAGGCACTCGCTACTTGTCGATAATCATTCATCGTAAAGAGCAACGTGACATTGATGGGAATGCCCTCGCCAATGAGTTCTTCGATGGCTAATAATCCTTGCGAAGTAGCAGGGACCTTAATCATCAAATTGGGTTTGTCGATCCACTGCCATAATCGTTTTGCTTCAGCAACTGTTCGCTCATGGTCATCACATAAATCCGGTGGTACTTCTAAGCTTACATAACCGTCTGCGCCTTTTGATGCATCGTATACAGGGCGTAAACTATCTGCCGCAAGAGAAATATCTGCCTTTACTAAGGAATCGTAAATGTCAATAGAAGTGGCACCAGACTGTGCAAGTTGCTGAATATCTTCTTTGTACAATTCACTTTTTGCAATGGCATTTTCGAAAATGGACGGATTGGACGTTACTCCACAGAGTCCTTGTGCAATTTGTTGTTGCAATTCTCCATTGTGCAACATGTCTTTACGAATGTAGTCAAGCCAAGGACTCTGTCCAAGAGCGATCAGTTCTTGCAAGCGTGTAGAAGAAGCCACTATGCTTTACCCCTTTCCATACTGCGAAGCGCAGCCTGTATGACTGCCTCTTTTGTAAAACCAAAGTGCTTCATCAATTCAGGTAACGGGGCCGAAGCGCCAAAATGATCAATGGCAATGATTTCACCCGTTGAACCAACATAGCGATCCCAGCCAAAAGGATGTGCCATCTCGATGCCAACTCGAGCAGTGACTTGTGTTGGCAAAATAGATTCTCGATACGCCTGTTCTTGCATCTCAAAGAGTTGAAAGGAGGGAATACTTACAAGGCGAACAGATACGTCTTGTTGTTCTAATTGTTTTTTTGCTTCCAAGGCAAGGCTTACTTCTGATCCAGAAGCGATGAGAATGACATCAATGTGTTCTTTATGCTCAGGACTGATGATATAGGCTCCTCGTGCGACACCATCTGTTGCAGATTGATCGGTGCCAGGGAGAATCGGCAACTTTTGACGTGTTAGTGCAAGCGCAACTGGATGTTCTTGTTGACTCATCGTATAGCGCCAAGCCGCAATGGTTTCATTGGCATCAGCTGGGCGAATAAGAATGACATTTGGTATCATACGCAATGATGCAAGTTGTTCGATCGGTTGATGTGTCGGTCCATCCTCGCCTACACCGATGCTATCATGAGTAAAAACGTAAGTTACGGGTAATTTCATCAAGCCAGCTAAACGAATAGCAGGGCGTAGATAGTCAGAAAAGACAAGAAAGGTGGCACCATAAACGCGTACGCCGCCATGTGCAGCCATCCCGTTTAAAATAGCCCCCATCGCATGTTCGCGCACGCCAAACCAAATATTGCGTCCACCGTAGTTTTCCGGTGAGAACACAGTCTCCTCTTTCATGGTCGTCTCATTGGAAGAGGCTAAGTCGGCAGAACCTCCACATAAGTTAGGTATGTGTTTTGCAAGAGCGTTAATGGCTTGACCAGATGCTTGACGCGTAGCTAATTCCGATGAATCTTTCGTGTAGGTAGGAAGATCGGCATCCCAGTTTTCTGGAAGACGACCATGGACGATAAGTTCAATTTCGCGTGCCAAATCGCTGTACTGTACGGTATAACGTTGCAGTAGTTCATTCCATTCGCGTTCAAGTTGAATGCCTTTTGCAATGGATGGTGCAAGATATTGGCGCACTTCGTCTGGAACTGTATGACTTTCTGTATAGTTCCATCCGTATGCTTTTTTTGTTAGAAGCGCCTCGTCACTACCAAGTGGCATACCATGTGCCTTTGAAGTGCCTTGGCGTGCAGGGCTACCAAAACCAATGGTGGTTCGCACTTCAATTAAGGTTGGGTGGCCAGTTTGCGCCTGTGCAGTATGTAATGCTTGTTCTATAGCCACTACATCGTTTCCATCATCAACGCGTAAAACATTCCACTGTGCAGCTATAAATCGAGCGCGAACATCTTCTGTAAATGCTTTATCTGTTGGTCCGTCTAAGGAGATGTCATTCGAATCGTAGAGGACGATGAGCTTATCTAAAGCAAGGTGTCCTGCCAATGAAACAGCCTCATAGGAGATCCCTTCCATGAGGTCGCCGTCTCCAACAAGAGCGTAGGTGTGATGATCAAATAAGGGAAAGTCTTTGCGATTGTATGTAGCGGCAAGAAACCGTTCGACCATGGCCATTCCCACTGCATTTGCAATTCCTTGTCCTAATGGTCCAGTAGTGGTCTCTACGCCAGGTGTATGGCCGCGTTCTGGATGCCCAGGTGTTTTACTCCCCCATTGACGAAACTGTTTTAAATCATCAATGGATAGATCGTATCCAAATAAATGGAGAAGACTATACAGGAGGGTAGAGCCATGGCCTGCAGATAAGACAAAGCGATCCCGGTTGACGAATGAAGGATTTTTAGGATTGTGCCGTAAAAAGGAATGCCACAACGTGTATGCCATCGGGGCGGCTCCCATAGGAAGGCCAGGATGACCAGAGTTTGCTCGTTCAACACTGTCGATACACAGTGTACGCAAAGTAGTAATCGTCAATTCATCTAATGCTGTCATCACAGAATGATCTTGCATAAAGTGGGGTCGTCCTCCTCGAGATATTACTTCACCATAATGACTCTATTATGCCAGAAATAAAGACGTGGACAAAGAAACTTTTTCTTTATTTTAAAAGCCTGTTCAAAAAGGGGGCAGGTAAGACCCGCGCAGTGCAAGGAAGCGAGCCAAGAATGTGGACTGAGCGTACGTTTTGGGTACGTGAGGGAGCGTTCTTGGCGCTGACGCTGCAATGCGCCGGGGAGTTCTGATCCCTTTTTGAACAACCTCTATAAAAATGATTATGGAATGAGTGAAACAACGGTCGATATGTTTAACTTTGTTGTTGCGAAAACATGGATTATACTTATAAAGAATGAGAATGAAGACGTGTGGGGGGCATTCGATGAATCCTTACGATAAAGCACATGAGTTAGTACGTGCACTACGCGAATCAGAAGAATACAGAACGATGAAACAATCAGTAGACCAAGTTTCTGGTGATGATCAAGCTAAACGAATGATTACCGATTTTCATATGAAGCAGTTGGAATTTGAACGCAACCGGTTATTGGGTCAAGAGCCAACGCAAGAAGATCAAGAAGATTTACAGAAACTTTACGACGTTTTACAACTGCACACTGCCGTTCGCGATTATTTGCGCGCAGAGTATCAATTCGGGATGATTATTCAAGACATTCAAAAAATCCTTTCTGATGCGCTTGAAGAAATAACGATCATGCCAGAACTGACAGAAGGAAGTGTATGACAATGAAACTTACATACTTGGGGCATGCCAGTTTTGCGATTGAAACAAAGTCTCATCATCTGTTGATCGATCCATTTTTATCGGGTAATCCTAATTCGTCGATTGCAGCTGATGAAGTAAAGGCAGATGCCATCTTATTGACACATGCTCATGCCGACCATGTGGGAGATACAGTTGCTATTGCAAAGCGCACAGGAGCAACTGTTGTTGCTGTGTATGAGCTAGCTGCATGGCTAGCAGCACAAGGTGTGAAGACACATCCGATGCATTTAGGTGGATCGCATGTTTTTCCGTTTGGTCGTGTTAAATTGACATTAGCCTTCCATGGTTCAGCCATTGAAACCGAATCGGGCATGATCTATGGAGGGAACCCAGCTGGAATTTTATTTACAGCAGAAGGTAAGACGTTTTATCACTCAGGGGATACGGCGTTATTTGGGGATATGAAATGGATTGGTGAACTCAATGACATCGACGTTGCAGCTTTGCCCATTGGAGATAATTTTACGATGGGTCCAGAGGATGCCTTGATTGCTGCGCAGTGGGTGAAGGCAAAGACTGTGATTCCTATGCACTATGATACATTTCCATTGATCGCACAAGATGCAGCATCTTTTGTGCACCAACTTGCAGATAAGGGTATCGACGGAAAAGTGTTAAAGCCAGGGGAATCATTCACTGTTTAATCCCCGACATACATGTGATAAAGGAGCAAAGATGATCAGCACGATCGTGCCGATCATCTTTGCTCTTACTGTTTTTAACGCAATTAGTTTGATCGAGCGTATGTCTTTTAATGGGTCGTGTGACTTGATGCCATGTTAACCATGATGCGTGCAAGTGCACGTTGGTCTTCTTTTGGGCTGCAGTCCCACATTTCCTTTAGAAGTCGTTCTTGTGGATTTTTTGGATCAATTTTATCCGCAAGATAATCCCCTAGTTTAAAGGCGGCATCGTCAATGTGCTGTTCAGACACACCCATGCCCTCTGCGCGTTGCACCTGTGCTCCAAGGAACTCACGCCATCTGCTAAAGTCATCAAGGACCTCGCCTGAGTTGACTGCTCGCTCCACGGAGTTTTTAATACTACTTTCTGGGGTTTGATTCATCTCGTTACCTCCTTGGACTTCATAATCATTGATTTCTGTGCTATTGTTTGCCCCAGTAATGCCCTTTATGCATGATGATTGTTGTACGAATGATCACATGTGAACAAATGAAGTCTAAAATCACAAAGGTGTTGCATATGTATCAGCCAGAGAACTTGTCTTATGAAGAAATGGGGGGCGTACTGTGTTTCGACCGACTAAACATGCAAAAAAAAGTGTATCTTTGGCTTATGTGATCGCTGTGCTAGGTATGTTGTATCTCATGATTCCTCGACTACCTCGTTTTATGTGGAATCAATCTGGGGCTTTTATGATCTTGTGGATAGGGTTTGCATTGTTAGTCATGGGAGCTAATTTGTGGTTTTTAGTAGGTGCAGATAAGGAACGGAGGGCGAGTCGGTCTAAAACGTTCTTGCCAGTACGACAAGTCGTAGCTACTCCTGGTGAAGGAGAGAGGCCAAAACAAAAACGACAGATGAGAGGATAGGTGTTCATTAGGAGATGAAGATCGCGTAATCGATTCTCACAGATCTTCATGTGGACTACAGGCGATAGGGGTATGTGTGTATTTTGAGTCAGATCATGTGTGAATGTTGTCTGTCCCCTGTTCACGGAGTAAAATGATACAATAGAGGTTCGCGCGAGGGGGCGATTACGTTGCGGATATATCCTGATCTCAAAGAAAACGACCCAATTTTACAGTTGTTTCATAAAGGTGTGAAAGGTCAGTGGTCTTCAAATGACTTTGATTGGGAGCTACCTTTCCATCTAGATGAAGCAGAAGCAACTGCATTTGCCCACATCTTAACTCCTGTATATCTTGGTGAACAAACAGCAATGCTCGGAGCATCGACGATTTTGCCGCACTTTGCAGAGGCCCATGAGACGAGTGCACAGTTGTATATTACTACGTTTATGTTAGATGAGGCGCGCCATTTTGAGATGCTGACGAAAGTATACCGGTTATTAGACAGAAGGCCATTAGAGGTACGGAATCTAAGAGAGATGTTTCGGTATCATTATCGTTTGTTAAAATCCAAAAATCGCCTTGATTGGTTATTTGGTATTCTGATTAGCGATTTATTTGCCAAAAACTTTTATGGTGCATTTCGCAAAACATTCCCTCATACGTTATTTGGGAAGTTATCTACGCGAATTATACTGGACGAAGCTCGACATCAGGCTTTTGCTGAGCATTACATTGGCGCTATGCGTGATGAGATGCCACATGAGGTGCGCGACCGCCTGCTTTCTATGCGTGATGATCTATTGTTTATTATGCATGAGATGTTGCACAAATTGCAGGATGAAGCGGGTGTTGTAGGGATTGATGGGTATGAAATTTTGCAAGAACTAACTCATGACGTTGAGAAAAAAGTTCATGTCATGGGGTTGGATCAAGATGAACGGGAAGCAGCCTTGCGCGAAGAGGAAGAACGGGAACATTTGGCGCTCATGGCTGTGTCTGATGAGGAAATATTGTTGTCAAATGAATAATCAGTATTTCTGATACTCTTCGTGCTTGTGCATGGAGAGTTTTCTTGTGTCATGACAGATAGAAAGGGTAAGATACAGAAAGATACGTACGATAAGAGGAAGTGGTCTGACATGGGTTCGCATGTATGTGCAATGAAATGTAGAGATGTCGGACGGTAGGAGGAAAATCTGTGGTAAAAAAAGCACCATCTAAAGCAGAAACTTTAGAAACAGGGCAAGACGATGAGAAGGCTTTATTAACAGAAGCATATGATGTATTGCAAACAACGATTGGAGAGTCTGATCCAAAACGGAGAGCGGATATTGCGCAACAGGCACTGGTCATCTCTCGTAATTGTATCGAGGCATGGCTGATGTTGGCGCAAGATGCAGCAGAAAATTTTGAACAGAGTAAAGAATATTTGAATCAAGCAGTAGAAGCTGGGAATCGGTTATTTGCGTTACGAATGGAAGAATGGAAAGGGAAGTTTTGGGATATACCTGAAACTCGGCCTTATATGCAAGCGCGATCGGCATATGCGCAAATCCTTTGGGAGATCGGCGAGCGAGATGAGGCCGTGCGCATATTTCGCGAATCTCTAGAATTAAATCGCACAGATCCACAAGGAATACGATATATTTTATTAAAAGCTATGCTCGATGATCACCGCTTTCAAGATGCCTATGATTTGATTGATAGCTACGATAACGAGCAATCGACTGTGTTTCTTTACGGACGATTATTAGCTATTTTTGCATTGCAGGGCGATTCATTGATGTCGCGATCTGCATTTTTAGCGGCTCGCAGACATAATGTTTTCGTGCTGGATTATCTTTTGAATGTGCGTCAGCTACCTCAAAAGATGCCTCGAGAAGCGCTTCCAGGCGATGAATCTGAAGCTATTCGCTATACAGCAGTCTTTCAAAACTCATGGGATGACGTTGATGGTGCGATCGATTATCTGCGAAAACAAAAAAAACTGCGTCAAGATAAAGATGCAAAAAAGAAACGATGAAACTTTTTGGCGTATTATGCGTATGTAAAGTAGCATGTATGCAGTTGCTTTTAGGGTGGTGAGGACGACGATGGAGGACGATCTTCAGTTTGATTTAAATTCCGCATCATGGCGCCATAGTCACGATGATGAACTGGCATACATCGAGGCACTCGCAGTTCGTCTAGAACAATCGCTTCCGGATCTAGTAGTAGTTACCCGTCAAAAAAAACTATTTAGTAAGGTACATCATGTGGCAAAAATCGAATTACAATTAGGGACGGATAGCTATATTCTAACACTTGATGGTGCGCGTATCGTTGCTACAAAGGCTAAAGCAGTGCGGGGAATCGTATTGTCTAGTGAAACGTTAACAATGAAAGCATGGCTTGACGAAGTGTCTCGTGCCATTGGGGTTTATGCGAGCGAACACGAGGAGACGAGACAATCGCTTGAAGATTTCTTACTGTAATGGCGATGAAAGACATCCGGTGGAATGTATGGAGGTGAGTCGATGTTTCGTTTTCGCTTCGGATTTTTGTCTGGGAAAAAAGAGGATCAATCAGCAGGAACGATGTCTTCCAGTGCTTCTCTTCCGCCTAAGTTAGATTTGCAAAGATTACGGCAAGAAGGGATTGCGCGATCTGAACGATCCCTACAAGCGCTTGAGCATGGACAATTGCCACCCAATGTCATTGCGAGATTAACGGATCAGGGAAAAGGACAATTACCGTGGACAAGTGATCTTAGTGTGAATGAATGGTTGTCGCTTAAGCGGTATAAGTTGCATCCTTTAGGGCAGGTCATGGGGAGTACGTATTATCAGATTGGTTACGTGCGTACACCTAACGCTTCTGGGTTTGGCGGATATTTTTCTGCATCGAGAGAACTTCAGGCTCCGACTCAAGCGCTGTATGAGGGACGCAAACGAGCGATTGCTAGATTATTGCAAGAAGCGACTATGCTTGGCGCTAACGCAGTGGTCGGTTTTCGTATGGATGAAAAAGGTTATGAACCGAAAGACGGTTTGATAGAATTTGTGTGTTATGGAACGGCAGTGCGTGTGGAAGATTTGCCGAAATCTGAGACGCCGATTGTGTGTTCTGTATCTGGGCAAGATTTTGTGCGACTGATTGCGGCAGGTCAATTGCCTGTAGGATTAGCACTAGGTGCTACAGTCTATTATCTGCAAACTGATTGGTATGATATGAGCCAAGAGCGCAGTTGGTATAACCAAGAAATGCAAGGATTTACGCAAGGTGTGTATCAAGCGAGACACCTCGCTGTGCGCAAATTGCGTGAGGACATGGGGAAGATGAAAGCAACAGGAGTTGTAGGCGCTGACTTTACAATGCGTGTAGAAGAAACATCGCGCGGTGAGGCAACTGAAGAGGGCGAAGAGATCATCGATCATATTCTTGAAGTGGTAATGATGGGGACCGCAGTATTACAAGTGGAACCACATTCATCTGAGCGGTTAACTATTGAATCAGTATTTGATTTAAATTCCTAGCAATGACGATGTAAGTACATAAGGGGGTTTGATCCATGGCAGATCAGCAGTTTAATGATTTACCTAAACACGCACTTGAACGACTTGCAGGGTTGCGCGATGCCAATCATCCAGGTGGGGTTTTCACAAGTGATTTAACAGTTAATGAATTTTTACTTGTGCGGGAAGCAGGCTTTGAACCGATTGGCATGGTGGTAGGTAGTTCTATTTATCATATTGGGTTTCAACAAGCTAGTTACCGTAACAATGAAGAATTACAGGTGCTTAGTCAGGCGATGTATCACGCGCGCGAACTGGCGATGTCTCGTATGGAAGAAGAGGCACAGGCACTTGGCGCAGATGGTATTGTCGGCGTTCGACTAGAGGTTGGTCGTTATGAGTGGGGCGAAGATCTGGCGGAATTTATCGCAATTGGAACGGCTGTGGCTGCACGCAATAAAGGAAACTATAAAATGGCTAATGGGAAGCCATTCACGAGTGATTTATCAGGTCAAGATTTTTGGGCGCTGTTGCGCGCAGGGTATCGACCGCTCTCGCTTGTCATGGGAAGTTGTGTGTATCATGTGGCGCACCAAGGATTCCGTCAGTTCTTGCGCACAGCTGGTCAAAACTGTGAGATGACCAATTTTACACAGGCGCTGTACGATGCTCGGGAGCTTGCGATGGAACGGATGCAGATGGAAGCGCACACGGTGAAGGCAGAAGGCATTGTGGGTGTCAATTTACACGAAAAAAGTCATGGTTGGGGCAGTCATGTGATTGAATTTTTTGCTGTAGGAACAGCGGTTGTACCTACATCAAGTGATCATACGATTCCTACGCCGCAAATTGTGCTATCGCTAAACGACTGACATTCATCATGAAGTATGCTGGATGACAATGCAAGGAGGCGGACAGCATGGGGATTTTTAAACGCGCCGCAAAAATTGTGCAGGCACATGCGGAAGATTATAAGGAACAACATAAAGATCCGCATGCCGAGCTACAAATGACGTTTCAAGAGATGGTTGTGCAAGTTGGTGAAGTGAAGCGCATGGTCGGTGAGATTGCAGCTGCAGTGTTGCGATTGCAGCGGCAAATTGAACAACTTGAGGCTAAACTAGCTGATTATGAAACACAAGCAAAAGAAGCTCTTGTACAAGGCGATGAAACTCGAGCGCGTGAACGTTTGCAAAAACGGCAACAGGTCAAGGAAAAGATAGAAGGTTTGCGTCAGCACGAGAAAGAATTACGGGGTAAGCTAGAGCACCTGAAGGATGCGCAAGAAGAGCTCAGTGAACACGTAAAAGATTTTCGCGATGCAAGAGATGATGCACAAACTCGTTTAGCATCAGCACAAGGTGTACTCGCTGTTCAAAAAGCGATGACATTAGCACAGGACGCGAAAGATCATGCACTCACTGCAGTTCAAGATGAGGCGCGCGTGGCTGAGGCGAAGACAGAATTAACACAGTCTATCGATCAAGAATTTGAACGGTTATTGCGCGAGACAAAGGATGATCACTAGTATAGTGGATACAATCGTATCTGAAAGGTAATCTGATCCGTGTTGCCTAGATCTCTTTAGGGCAGCTCGGATTTTTGTATATTGTTCAAATTCTTACGTGGAATGGTGTAGCGTGCACGTAGAAATGTGGTAGGATGTCTTGCATAACTATGCAGTTTTGTGAAAGAGAGATAGGAGTGGAATCATGGCAGTGATTGTACAAAAGTATGGAGGTACGTCTGTTGGAACGGCAGAACGTATAGGTGCAGTGGCTGATCGCATTGCCGCGACAGTTCAAGATGGAACTCGTTGTGTGATTGTTGTATCTGCCATGGGTCACTCGACAGATCGTCTTGTGAATTTGGCGAATGAGATAGCTCCTGTGCGAAGTCAACGAGAAATGGACGTGTTATTAGCCACGGGTGAACAGGTCTCGATTGCTCTTGTTGCGATGGCATTACTTGCACGTGGAGTCCATGCTCAGTCGCTGACAGGATGGCAAGCGGGAATTAATACTGAAGCAGTTCATGGTGCAGCGCGCATCGAGTCGATTGATCAGAGGCGCATCGAGCAATTATTAGACAACGGCATCATACCTGTGATCGCAGGTTTTCAAGGAATTCATGGTACAGATGTCACAACGCTTGGCCGGGGAGGTTCTGATACGACTGCAGTAGCAGTAGCTGCATCGATTCATGCGCAGAGCTGCGAAATTTATACAGATGTAGATGGTGTATATACAGCAGACCCCAGGATCGTAGCAAAGGCTTCAAAGTTATCTGCAATTTCTTACGAGGAGATGTTGGAATTAGCAACTCTTGGTTCGCAAGTATTGCATCCGCGAGCGGTCGAGACAGCTAAACAACATGGCGTACAACTTGTAGTGCGATCTAGCTTTTCAGAAGCGGAGGGAACGGTGATTAAAGAGATGGGCTCGATGGAAGGCATGAGGATGGTAACAGGTGTTGCAGTGGAAAAAGAAGTAGCGCGTATTGCAGTGCTTGGCATACAAATATCGAAACATCATTTAAGTGCAATGTTTCAGGCACTCGCACAAGAGCAGGTCAATGTCGATGTGATTGTGCAAAGCGTTGTCAAAACCGGAGAGGTGGATGTCTCCTTTACTGTAGCAGAAGCGGATGCCACACACGCGATTCGCATGTGCGAAAGCTTACAGTCAGTGCTAGGATACCGTGAGATTTTGCAGGAGTTAGGATTATCTAAAGTATCCATTGTTGGGGCAGGAATGATTACAAATCCTGGTGTGGCCGCACAGATGTTTGCGGCAATCGAGGCAGCAGGTGCAGAGATTAAAATGGTCAGTACATCTGAAATTAAAGTGTCTTGCGTGATACCAAGCCGCTTTTTATCTGAAGTGGTCAATCAGGTACATCAGACATTTGCACTTGATGCGCTGGAGTGATCATGATATAAGTCATTCACTAGTGGTTGCCTGACTAGTTTTGCAGTATGCTAGATGCGTAATGAATGTCGAAAGTGGCCATGCAGTGTGTAAACTGATGATTGTGTAGGATGGTGAAACGAGCATGGACTTGACAGAATTAAGTTCGCTAATCTATGCAAAACAGGTGTCGAGTGAAGAGGTCACTAGGCGGTACTTAGACCGAATTGAGATGTATGATGGTGTACTTAACTCTTTTATTACAGTGTGTTCGGAAGAAGTTGTAAAAGCTGCACAGGTAGCAGATCATGATATGGCATTGGGCAGGGCGACAGGTGTGTTACATGGGATACCCTTTGCTCTGAAAGATGTATTTTGGACGCAAGGTGTACGAACGACAGCTGGTTCCAAACAATTAGAAAATGATGTTCCAACAACGGATGCACATGTATGGACGCGTTTAAAGCACGCCGGAGCGCTTTTGCTAGGGAAGACTAATATGCACGAATTTGCGTATGGTACGACAACGGAAAATCCACATTATGGTGCAACGCATAATCCGTGGGATCTCATGCGCATTGCAGGAGGATCAAGCGGAGGAAGTGCAGCGGCAGTAGCGGCTGAGTTGGCTCCGGCATCATTAGGGACGGATACGGGTGGGTCGATTCGCATTCCTGCCGCTTGTTCAGGTGTCGTCGGATTAAAACCGACCTTTGGGTTAGTGAGTAAACAGGGTGTCGTTCCGCTTGCATTTTCACTTGACCATGTAGGGCCGATAACTCGTTCGGTGCGCGATGCAGCGTTGTTGTTGCAACTGATTGCAGGCTATGATCCGCAAGATTCGACGAGTGTACGCAGTCAAAATGAGCAGTATGATCGCATGATAGGGAACTCATTGTCTGGGTTGCGTATTGGATATAACGAATCCTTTTTCTTTGCACAAACTGATCCACAAATAGAGGAGCGAACGCGAGAGGTTCTTACGTTCTGTTCGGAGCTCGGCGCACAAGTAGAATCTGTAGAAATTTCTAATTTGTCTGATGGGGCATTTGCACAAAATGTGGTGATTGCATCAGAAGCACTTTATTTGCACAAAGAGTGGATGGCTGAGACACCAGAACGCTACGGAGCAGATGTATATAAGCGATTGGCCTCAGGAAGCCAATATACGGGTGTAGATTATGCGCATGCACTTGATGTACGGTTGCATTTACAACGAGTATGGGAAGAGTTGTTTTCTCATATTGACGTATTGATTTCACCAACCATTCCTTTCCTGGCGACGCCTATAGGCGATCGAGAGGTAGCTGTTTGCGATGTGATGCAGCCTATTCGATCGAATCTAACACGCTTTACCAATCCGTTCAATCTATGTGGCCTTCCTGCTCTATCGATACCTTGTGGGTATTCAAAAGAAGGTTTGCCAATCGGAGTTCAAGTGGTTGGAAAGCCATTTTCTGAAGCGCTGTTACTACAAGTTGGAGCGTGGATTGAGCAGGGATACCCCACGAGAATACCACCGCTTTTTGATTGAGGATGAGCATAACTGCATGAGGGGGATCTGCTTGAACGAGTACAGATGGTCTGCATGGCTACAACAAGAGACACTTGATCTTGCACTGCGACAAGAGTTAGAACAGATGATTGAAGATGGACGAGAGACAGAATTACAAGAGTGTTTTATGCAGGATTTGCAGTTTGGCACTGGTGGCATGCGTGAAAAGATGGGACCTGGAACCAATCGCATGAATGTTTATACTGTACGTAAGGCTTCTTATGGAGTAGCGCAATGGATTGTGCATCATCGTCCAAAACATATGTGGAAGTTAGCTATTGGTTATGATGGTCGTCGCGATTCTAAACGTTTTGCACAAGAAGTGGCTTGCGTAGTAGCTGCTTTTGGAGTACATAGTTATGTTTTTACAGAGGCGCGTCCAACACCGTTTCTATCGTTTGCTGTGAGGGAACTCGGTTGTGGTGGTGGTGTGATGGTTACGGCGAGTCACAATCCACCTGCTTATAACGGCTATAAAGTCTATGGAAGCGACGGAGGGCAAGTGCTAGAAGCAGACGCACGGCAAATCATCTCTGAGATGGAGGGTTGCGGTGATTTATTTTCCATTCCTAGGCTTTCGATAGACGACATGCAAGTCGCCAATCTTGTACATGATATCGGTGTTCAGATCGAAACAGCTTATTATCAGCAGATATCATCACTATTTCACGCTGAGCCAGATGCGGAGAAACGCAAGGTAACGATTGTTTATACGCCATTACATGGCACAGGTGCGCAACCAGTCGTTGCAGCACTGCATCAAGCAGGCTATCAACAAGTTATATGTGTGGAATCGCAAATGCCTTTAGACTCCGCATTTACGCATGTGCAAAGTCCTAATCCAGAAGATGCATCCGCCTATGTGGAGGCGATAGCACTTGCAAAGTCGGTATCCGCAGATATCATTCTGGCCACCGATCCAGACGCGGACAGAGTGGGTCTGATGGTACGTACTGCAAGTGGCGAGTACACGTTATTAACGGGTAACGAGGTTGGAGGGTTGCTACTCTACGATCTCTTGAAAAACCGTAGCAACGGTGAGCTTCGTGCAGGATCTACGGCGATTACAACCATTGTTTCGTCTGGATTTGGAGAAGTAGTCGCCAAGAGTTTCGGGGTACTTACTGAACGCGTGCTGACGGGGTTTAAATATATTGGAGATAAGATTGGTCAGTATGAAAAATCTGGAGAACGTGCGTTTGTATTTGGGTATGAAGAGAGCGTCGGATATCTAGTGTTACCGTTTGTGCGAGACAAGGATGCAGTACAAACGGCTGTTGCTATTGCCAACATGGTCGTCTCTTGTAAGCGCGAGTCAGGTGGTGTGAGTGAACAGTTAGAACAGCTTTATGAACAGTTTGGGTACTTTACAGATGATCTTAGTGGCTACCTGTTTACGGGATTACAGGGAACGAAGAGAATGAAGGCTCTCATGGAAACGTTTAGAGAAGATGGGTTACAGGTTTCCGGATTTCATTTAGAATCGATAGAAGATTACCGTTCTCTTATCTGTACACATGTTCAAGATGGGAGTACGACGCAGTTACACCTTCCATCATCGGACGTTCTCATTTTTCGTTTTGCCAAGGGCCATTGGATTGCCATACGACCATCTGGAACAGAACCAAAATTAAAAGTATACATTGGGGTCACAGCGAGTACAAAGCATGAGGCTGAGGAAAAGCGAGTTGCTCTTGTTCAGGCAGTACAACAGCGGATTACTCCTTTTTTAAGATAAATATGCGCACGTGTACGTATGTGCGCACAAACGCTGTGTGGTATAATATGTGCACGAACACGTGGGTGTTGTGCACATGTACATGACACACCCACATCGTCTATTCTACGATAAAGGGTGATGTGATGATGGAATTTACTACGTATGAAATCGCTTATCGGTTGAATGTTTCAGAGGAAACGGTTCGTCGTTGGATTCGCACAGGACAATTGAAAGCAGATGACACAAGTGGCAAATATCTCGTGAAAGAGGAAGATTTACAAGCATTCTTAAATCGTCGCAGTTCGCGTACTGGAAAAGCTGTGAGTTGGCTTGCTAGTATTGGTGGTGCAGGCGTTCGGGCAGCAGCACCGGGTGTTGCTTTTGCAGCTTCCAATATTGCAACGTCTGCTGCGCTGTCAGGGCTTAAACTATATAAAGTATTGTCTGGTATTGAAACTGTAGGCGCTGATGAATTGTCTGTTATGATTGACGAGATTGATAAAAGCATGAGTAGTTTGCAGGAAAATTTACAGTTGATCTTGGATCAAAAAGAAAAATTAGAATTAGGTATTAGCGAACTCAAAGAGATACGTGAAAAACTGCTACACCAATAGTCGGGAGGATCAAGTTGAGGTTCCACTCTGTCCAGCTATCGATGAGTCAAGATGAAGTGCAATCTGCAGTAAATGAACACCTGGATCATGGATACTCGCTATCCAATGTACATGTAATGACGCATGGGATATTTGCCACATTACAAACCCCATGGACTCCTGTAGATGTCACGGTCAAAATGATCAATCTAAGCGATCCAATTGACCGTGACGATGGAGCCATCTCCCGTGCAAGAGAGAGCATGAGTGAAAGTGTCGTTGCTTTTACTGTTGATGTTTCGAAGTATGTTCGCGTACCACGCCGGTTACTTGCCCACATGTTACAACGTGTCACTTCTCAAATGGCTACAGGAGTAGTGTCAGTCGGCACGGTTGTGCTCATTGATATGAGCGAAGTCTTGCGGCCCTTATTTTTAATGAACGCAGCGAGCCTCACATTAGGAGATGGGTATGTGACACTGACTGGTGAAGATGTGATGATTGAGTTTCATTGACGACTCACGTATCCGCAATCTATAGAGAGGTACGAGTGACAAATACGCGGATACAGGGGTGATCTTGTGCATCATACGTTGATTGTTTTACTTGCATTAATCGTTGGAGGATTTATTGCTGGGCTGTTCGACTCTGTTGTTGGAGGAGGAGGTGTGATTACTCTGCCTACTCTGCTGTGGACAGGGATGCCACCCTATCTTGCTCTTGGAACCAATAAGTTGGCAGGAACATTTGCCTCTTCGACCAGTTCATTTACGTATTTCCGATCGAAAAAACTATATTTTCCGCTATTAAAGTGGATGATTCCTTTTACTTTTATTGGAGCTCTTATTGGTGCAGATACCGTTTTAAACGTGAACGAACGATATCTTAAGATGATTATATTTATAGCTATTGTCTCAATCACGGTGATTACCCTTTGGAAGCGTCATCTGGGTAAGACTAACGCATTTAGGGGTATCCGTTTGGGAGTCATTGTCTTGGCTATGTGCGTGGCGGCTGTTTTGGGGTTTTATGATGGCTTTGTTGGGCCAGGCACAGGTTCCTTTTTATTGTTTGCTTTTCTCTCTGTCTTTCGTTTTGACTTTCTTGAAGCGGCAGGAAATGGACGGGTTTTAAATTTTACAAGTAATGTGGCAGCCTTGTTATTGTTTGCAGTACGTGGGAAAGTGGTCTATACGCTCGGATTGCCTATGGGAATTGCCATGATGATTGGAGCGCGTGTGGGCTCCCGCATTGCTGTGAAACGGGGAGCACGATTGATTCGACCCTTATTCCTTATTGCGGCAGTCGTACTCTCGATTCAGATGGGGATTACTGTATTCCACTGAAGATAAGAAGAAATAGATTGGGGTTTTAGTAGGGGGAAAGGGAAGCATGCAAGAGAGACAAGGGTTATTGGATGTGATCAAAGAACGTATCATCATAGGTGATGGTGCGATGGCGACCCAACTATACGGAATGGGTGTGCCTGTAGGAGTGTGCTATGAGGAACTGTGCGTGTCAAAATCGGAGGTTGTAGCCTCTGTCCATCGTTCCTATGTAGAGGCAGGTGCTATGTTACTTGAAACCAATACATTTGGTGCGCATCGAGCTGGATTAGCACGCTATGGATTAGAAGGACAAGTGGAAGAGATCAACGGCGCTGCGGTTCGTCTTGCAAGGCAAGAAGCGAGAGACGGAGTATACGTAGCTGGCACGATCGGAGCAATCACAGGTGCTAAAAGACAGTTGGCACCCCCCATTGACCTTACAAATGCCTATGCAGAACAGGCCATGGCCCTATTGAATGAGGGACCAGATGCTATTTTACTTGAGACTTTTCTTGATCTTGCAGAGCTGCGACTAGCCTTACAAGTGGTGAGAAAACTCACAGACAAACCCGTCATAGCACAACTTGCTCTTCTTGACCTGGCGGTTACGCGTGATGGCGAGCCTGTGCAAGATGCGTTTCGGATCTTGTTTGATGAAGGAGCAGATGTCATTGGGCTGAACTGTCGCTTTGGTCCAGCAGATATGCAGCGAGTGTTACAAGGGATTGAAATTCCTAAACATGCGGCACTTTCTGTGTATCCTAATGCTGGATTGCTTAGCATGACAGATGGTCACTATGCGTATCCATCTGAACCGGAATATTTCGCGGCGGCAGCACTTGATTTTCGCGAGCTTGGCGTGCGCATTATTGGGGGATGCTGCGGTACAACACCAGCCCATGTAGCTGCGATGGCTCATGCTGTAGGCAATTTACCCCCCATAGAAATCAAACACAGACAAAAAGCTGAGTCTGCAATTGTAGTGAGATCTTCTGCGATGCGTGCTGTGTTGGAGAAAAATGCAGGTGAAATGGAAGCTAGTCAAGAACCTATCCATGAAAAGGTACTCCATACGCATACGGTGATCGTTGAATTAGATCCACCGAAAGATCTGAATGCGACTGCATTTTTGGAAGGGGCAAAAGCATTACAGTCTGCTGGGGCTGATGCAGTCACGCTTGCTGACAATTCCCTTGCCATGATTCGCATGAGCAATATGGCACTCGGTGCACTGATGAAGCAACAAGGCGTTGAACCGCTGTTACACATTTCTTGTCGCGACCGCAATCTTATAGGACAACAGTCTCACTTAATGGGATTGCACGCACTTGGGATTTCGCAAATTTTAGTTGTGACTGGGGATCCTTCCCGCTTTGGTGATTTGCCTGGTGCAACGTCTGTATTTGATGTTTCATCTTTTGATATGATTAAGATGATTAAACAACTTAATCAAGGAACGGGTTTCTCAGGTAAAACGATGGATGTGCCGTCTACATTTGTTGTGGGAGCGGCCTTTAATCCGCATGTTCGCCATTTTGATAAAGCGATTAAACGCTTAGAACGCAAGGTGGAGGCAGGCGCAGACTTTATTATGACTCAGCCTATCTATGATCCACGCTTTTTTGCAGTCTTGCGCGATGCTACAAAGCATCTTCCAGTGCCCTTATTTGTTGGGATTATGCCGTTATTAAGTCAACGCAATGCAGAGTTTTTGCACAATGAAGTTCCGGGCATTTTTCTAACCGATGATGTTCGAGAACGCATGGCGCTGCACAAAGGCGCGAGAGCACGAGAAGAGGGGATTGCAATTGCACAGGAGTTACTCGATGCTGCAATCGAACAATTTAAAGGCATTTATCTGATCACTCCGCTATTACGCTATGAAATGACAGCGCAGCTAACAAGTTATGTAAAAGCAAAAACATCACCCCAATAGATAGTGAAGTGTCCTTTCTTATAAGAAAAGGACACTTTTTTTGTGCCTGTTGTATAATAGGTACAGTGATCTGAGGGCGAGGAACAGTATGTCGACAAAACATGATCAAATCCTAAAACACATTGAAGAATTGCCGATTGGGCATAAGATTTCTGTGCGACAAGTGGCGAAACAACTAGAAGTTAGTGAAGGTACAGCGTATCGAGCGATTAAGGAAGCTGAAGGTCAAGGATTAGTTACAACCATTGAACGAGTAGGCACTGTACGCATAGAAAAGAAACAGCGACGAGATATCGATAGGCTTACCTTTGCTGAGGTTGTCAATATTATTGATGGATCGGTACTTGGTGGACGCGGGGGTCTTCACAAATCGCTACAAAAATTCGTGATAGCGGCGATGGAGATTCAAGATATGGTGAAGTATGTGGATCCAGGTGCACTTGTGATTGTAGGCAATCGCGAAGCGGTGCACATGGCGTCTATAGAACATGGGGCGGCTGTACTCATTACTGGTGGCTTTACTACCAATGCAGCTGTCATTCATTTGGCCGATCGGCTAGATCTGCCGATCATTTCATCAGCATATGATACTTTTTCTGTCGCTTCACTGATCAATCGTGCTATTTATGACCGCTTGATTAAAAAAGAAGTATTGCTTGTCGAAGATTTACTTGGTCAAGATCCACCGGCTATTTTGACGGCGGAAAGCACGGTTGCTGACTATCGACAGCTTGTGACACAGACGGGACATTCGCGCTTTCCTGTGTTGCAAAGTGATGGCAAATTAGTTGGTGTCGTAGCTGCACGAGACATATATGGACAAGAATCCACAACATTGATGGACAAGGTCATGACAAAGCAACCGATCTCCGTCACAGCGAAAACATCGGTGGCAGCGGCGGCTCATATGATGGTGTGGGAAGGGCTAGAGTTACTTCCAGTGATTGAATTTAAACGGCTCATTGGAGTAATTAGTCGACAGGACGTCATTAAAGCATTGCAATATAATCAAAAGCAGCCGCAGATGGGAGATACGATCGAAGATATCGTACTTGGGCGGTTTGTTGCACATGTAGAAGATAAAGTCTATCAGCTTTCAGGTGAAGTGACACCGCAGATGTCTACGCCACACGGGTCGTTATCAGTTGGTGCATTTACTATGATCATTTCGGAAGCGGCAATGCAGGCGCTAAAAAAAGTGCGAGATGCCAATATGTTAATTGAAAATAGCACCTTATATTTTCTGAAACCGGTGCAAATTGATCAACAAGTGGATGCACGTGCGCGTGTGATTGATTCGGGTAGAAAAATGGGCAAAGTGGACGTGGAGCTATTTCGTGGGCAAGAGCTTGTAGGGAAAGCGCTTGTTACTATCCAAGTGCTGGAGCGCTAAGAGGGGAGTGGCAAGCGTGAACGGGGCTGGATCTGAGTCTTCGGTGCTTGTCGTAGAAGACGAGCGGCGTATCGCGCGTTTAATAGAATTAGAACTGGTTCACGAAGGTTTTCAGGTTGAAATTGCATTTGATGGAACGACTGGGTTGCGCCGTGCCTTGGAAAAGGATTTTGGTGTGATTTTGCTCGATCTCATGCTCCCTGGCATGAGCGGGCTTGAGGTCTGCAGAATGCTACGGAAACAAAAACGAACACCGATTATTATTTTAACTGCGCGCGATAGTACAGGGGATAAAGTGGCTGGCCTTGATGCGGGAGCGGACGATTATGTAACAAAGCCGTTTGTGACGGATGAATTATTGGCGCGGGTGCGTGCTGCGTTTCGAAAAGGAATGGCACGGGAGGAACTAGTGGCAAGTGATTTGCAACTGTTTCCTGAGGAGCGGCGCGTAGTTCGAGCTGGGCAAAAGCTTGAATTAACCACACGTGAGTTTGATCTTTTACACTTTTTATTGATCCATATGGATAAAGTATTATCTCGCGATGTGATCTTACGTCGTGTCTGGGGATATGACTTTGAGGGGGAGACAAACGTAGTTGATGTGTATATTCGCTATTTGCGAATGAAAGTGGATGAACCATTTACTACGCCACTGATTCACACCATCCGCGGCGTTGGCTACGTGTTGCGCAAGCCATGAAACTGACGATTACGACTCGCTTTGTGGCGCTATCTACACTTGTTGTGGCGATTATTTTTTTTCTTTTTAATGCATTTGTGTACTTAGAGTTTATGAATGTGACGATTGATAATGAACGTCAAATCGTTGTCACTCGTCTTGCTGATCTAGATCGGAGGATGGATAAGGGAACTCTTGCTCATGCAGTAGAAGAAGTTAGACAGATTGTTCCAGATCCACGGCAAATGGTTCGCTTACTCACACCCAATGGGAAAGTAGTAACATCCACAGCAACTTATTTCCCAAAACAGTGGGTGCCATCAGGATTGGCAGCAAGTCAGATGCTTGGGCATGGTGTCGTGTTGTACGATTATAAGAATCATCGCATACTTGTAGCGAGTGTACTTATACATGTGAAAGAGGGCAATGTGACATTGCAGTGGTTAGAAAATGTCGCCTCACTGGATCATAGTATTGCCTTTGTATTCTACCTGTTACTTACTGGGTCTATTGGTGGCCTCGCGCTAGCGGCTGTGTCTAGCTATTTTTTGGCGCGCTATTCATTACTTCCGATTCGTGAGATGATCGCAACAGCGCGAGCTATTACACCTGGTGATCTAAGTAGTCGAATTGAAGTGCCACGTCGAAAAGATGAATTAACTGAACTTGCAAACACGTATAATGCGATGCTGGATCGCATTTTTTTGGCTTTCTCACGTGAACGCCAATTTATTGCAGATGCTTCACACGAACTTCGTACGCCGCTGTCAGTATTGGATGGCTATGTTCATTTGTTGCGACGATGGGGATGGGAAGATGAGGAAGTGCGTCACGAGGCAGTGGTGGCGATTGAAGAGGAAGTTAGACATTTACACAACATGACCAATCAGTTACTGACTCTTGCGGCCATCGATCAAGAGTCTATACATAGTTGTCGTGCGATAGCAGTGGCTCCTATTGTCAAACGTGTAGTTCATAAATGGCAGCGGCTATTTGAACAGTATGCATGGGTAGTCTCTATTGATGCGGAACAGAATTCCTTTGTTCGCATCGATGAAGTGAGGCTAGAGCAAGTCATTCGAGCATTGTTAGATAATGCGTGCAAGTATACGCCAAAAGGGAACTCGATCGAAGTCGTTGTTACTCAGGTAGATTCTCAGGTACATATCGTGATCTGTGATGAAGGGGAGGGTATTCCTCCAGAGGATTTACCTTATGTGACAGAACGTTTTTATCGAGCCGATAAGGCGAGAAGTCGACAGGAGGGAGGAGTTGGATTAGGGCTTGCTATTTGTCGAGAAATCGTTGAGCACTACGATGGAATCTTTTTATTAGGTGATGCTCAAACAAGACAAGGAACAAAGGTGGAAATGATCTTTCCTGCAATGGATATAGAAAAGGAGTCAACGTGATGGATCCGATCGTACATCTACGCGTTTGCTCACAATACAGTTTATTGTATAGTTCAGCGCGCATAGATCAAGTGATAGAACGTGCTAAAGAAGAGGGAATGAGCGCTCTTGGCGTGTCTGATCGCGGCGGAATGTATGGAGCGCTGAGTTGTTATCGAGACATTTTACATGCGGGATTGACGCCTATTATGGGGCAAACCATAGTCGTCACGTCGGAACGTTCCTCGCGAAAATCCCAGGAACGCTCTGAAATCGTCTTGATTGCCACTTCGATGGAAGGGTATCAGTCCTTAACTAAGCTTGCTTCAGTGGCTGCACTGCGCGATGGTGATGGAACGATGTTTAATACATGGACGGAACTAACGGAGTATGCGACAGGATTATTGTGTCTCACAGGCGGAGCAAAAGGACCGCTTGAGTTCGCGTTACGAACCAAAGATATAGAAAGTGGACAGCGCATCTTGCAGCATTTAATGCGCATTTACGGAGAAGGTCACATCTACGTTGAATTGCAAAGTCAAGGACTTATGCGCGAAGAGGAAGAACACCTGTTCTTTGCTGAATTAGCAAAATCCATGCAAATACCGATCGTTGCGACAAGTGAAGTGCGATATCTAGATAAAGCAGACTTACAAGTCGTGGATATTTTGGCGGGTATTCGCGAAGGGGTCGATATAGAAGCTGCGAGCGCATATCGTGAACAAGGTGCCACATCTTACTTTCGTTCGACAAAGGAGATGCAGTCACTTTTCGCAAATTATCCAGAAGCACTACGCGCTACGGCAGAGATTGCTCGTAAAGCCAAATTTTCATTGCCCCTTGAACAGTGGTCCATGCCCTACTTTCCATTGCCACAAGGCCGATCAGAAGCGGATGAACTTGTATATCAGGCGCAACGAGGGCTGATATGGCGCAAAGTGGCGGACGATGAGCGGTATCAGCAACGACTGAAAAGAGAGTTAGATGTGATTATTTCCATGGGGTTTTCAGGATATTTCCTGATTGTGTGGGATTTTATGCACTATGCGCATGAGCAAGGCATATCTACGGGCCCTGGTAGAGGATCTGCTGCCGGTAGTCTTGTATCCTATGCGCTTGCCATTACAGACGTAGACCCGATTGCAGAAAATCTATTGTTTGAGCGCTTTCTCAATCCGGAGCGCGTGTCTTGGCCGGATATTGACATTGATTTTGAGGCCGAGAGGCGGCACGAAGTCATTGCCTATGTAGCGCAAAAGTATGGGCGGGATCATGTCGGACACATTGGAACGCTCGGCACGTTTGCGGCGCGGGCAGCTGTTCGTGATGTGGGTCGCGTATTACAAACACCTCAAGTAGACATCGACCGTTTGGCACGCGCGATCCCTACTGCTCCTGGCATCACACTACAAGGTGCGATCGATACACAGGAAGAGATGCAAAAGGTATTATTGCACATGCCATCTTTGCAGCGGCTTGTGAATCTCGCTCTAAGAATTGAAGGGTTACCTCGGCATGCTTCTTTACACGCTGCAGGGATCGTTATAAGTCGTGACCCTCTTTCTGATCTTGTGCCACTGATGCGCGGTGGGGAATATGTCGTAGCTACCCAGTACGGAATGGATGATATTGCGGCGATTGGGTTGCTGAAAATGGACTTTCTCGGACTGCGAACGCTAACGATCTGTGATCGTGCAAAAGCGTATATTTTGCGTACGCGTGGCGTAGATGTGCAATTTTCGGGCTTGCCGATGGATGAGCAGACACTCGAGTTATTGGCACAAGGCGATACGGATGGGTGTTTTCAGTTGGAATCGACAGGAGTAAAGCGTGTATTGCGCGACTTGCGACCTACAACGTTGGAAGACCTCATTGCGGTCATTTCTCTTTATCGACCTGGTCCAATGGAGCAAATTGGGACGTTTATTCAGGCGCGACGGGGTGACATCCCTGTTCTATATGAAGTTCCGGAATTAGAATCTATTTTGCAATCCACATACGGCATTATCGTATATCAAGAGCAAATTATGCAAATTGCCGCTGCGATGGCAGGTTTTTCACTAGGTGAAGCTGACGTATTGCGTCGCGCGGTAAGCAAAAAACAGCGCGATGTACTTGATGCAGAACGAGCGGCGTTTGTTGCGGGATGCATCGCGCGCGGGCACACAAAAAAAATCGGAGATGATGTGTACGACTTAATTGTGCGTTTTGCAGACTATGGATTTAATCGATCACACGCGGCGGCCTACGCGGTTCTTGCGCACCGAACAGCCTATCTAAAGGCCAATTTTCGCGCAGAATTTATGGCGGCGCTCATGACCGATGTGGTGTCTCGACCGGAAAAATTGGAGCAATATGCAACTGCATGTACGCGAGTGGGGATTCGCGTTTTAGGTCCAGATGTAAACCGTAGTGAAGATGCCTGTGTGCCGGAGTTACTTGCAGATGGGGAGATTGCGATTCGCTTAGGGCTATCTGCAGTGAAACATGTCGGGGTATCGGCCATTTTGCAACTCGTAAAGGTGCGCGAGCAAGAGGGCGCATTTCAATCATGGCAAGACATCATTACACGTATAGATTCTCGTGCACTGACGCGTCGCGTGCTGGAGAGCTTAGTGCAAAGTGGTGCATGTGACTCATTTGGCATTTCCCGCAGACAGCTTTTACTAGAGATAGAGCGTGCAACGAGTGGAGGAAGATCGACTGTGCATGTTGGACAAATGACACTGCATGGTCTTGTAGAAGACGCGCAAGAAAATGTACGTGCTAAGGGGATAGGCAACCTACCAGACGATCCTAAACAATGCGCGCAATGGGAGCGCGAGCTCATTGGCTTCTCTGTGTCGTTTGATCCCTATGAGGCTATCACTGCAGCACAGCAACGATTACATGTGCAGACGCTACAGGAAGTAAGTGAGCATGTTGATGCGAAAAATATACCAGTCAATGAAGTGGCACATGTACTTGGGAAAGTGGCGACTATTCGTTCTGTGAGTACAAAAAAAGGTGAAATGATGGCATTTATCACACTTGAAGATCGAACGGCGAGAATGGAAGTGGTCGTGTTTCCACTTCTATTTCGTCAATGGGCAACAAAGATACAAGTGGATGAGATGATGAGTGTCACAGTAAAACGAGATGCCAGCAAAGGAAAAGGGTGGATTGCCGTCAAGTTACACGAGATGACGCAAGCAAATCAACCCATGCCAATCGATGAAAAGCAAGCAGTGCATCATGCGCCACAGCGGGTTTATATTCGCGTTGATAAGAAGCTTGAACAGGATGCTAAGAGTCTCCTCGCTTTGCGTGCGCTTTTAGTTGCGCATAGTGGTCCACTATCTGTAATACTTGTTTATGAGAGTGGCAAACAGCGACTACTCGATGTGGTGCGTGTAGCTCTATCGGATGAACTCATAGTGGCCTTGCAACAGATTGTTGGAGAGGGCAACGTACGCATTCGCTAAAGCAGTGAGTGTGAAATTATCTCTACCGCTGTAAGAACGCCATGATATAATGATAAAATACACACAAATTCGAAAACGGAGATCGCAAACCCCGTACTATGGAAGGATGAGATACGTGGATTTGTACGAAGAGGCACTGCAGTTACATAGAGAACACAAAGGAAAGATTGCGTTACAGGCTAAAGTAGCCGTCGCTAATGCCAAAGATTTGAGTTTAGCGTATTCTCCAGGAGTAGCTGAACCTTGTAAAGAGATATATCGCGATGAGGAACTGGCCTATGAGTATACGGCTAAAGGCAATACGGTTGCTGTCGTTTCTAATGGAACGGCAGTTTTGGGACTTGGCAACATTGGGCCAACGGCAGGATTGCCTGTCATGGAGGGAAAAGCTGTTTTATTCAAAAGTTTTGCTGGAGTGGATGCGTGGCCGTTATGCATCGCGGCAACAGAAGTTGATCGAGTCGTGGATTTCGTGAAGATGGTTGCTCCAACATTTGGCGGAATCAATCTAGAAGATATTGCCTCACCAGCTTGTTTTGAGATTGAGGAGCGACTCAAGCGCGAGTTATCCATTCCTGTTTTCCACGATGATCAACACGGCACGGCTATCGTGACGCTTGCAGCACTCCTTAATGCAATCAAGGTCGTCCATAAGAGTCTTCAAGATATTAGGATAGTTGTGAGTGGGGCTGGAGCTGCAGGTATTGCTACAGTGAAGTTGTTACTTTCTTGTGGCGTGCGCGATGTCGTCATGTGTGATACGAAAGGTGCAATATACGAAGGTCGCGAGCATATGAATCCATTGAAAGATCTGATTGCAAAAAATACAAACTTTGAACAGCGTAAAGGGACGCTTGCAGAGATGATGCAAGGAGCAGATGTGTTTATCGGAGTGTCAGTTGGCAATACGGTTACGCAAGATATGGTTCGTGAGATGGCTGTCGATCCCATTATTTTCGCGATGGCCAATCCTGATCCGGAAATCACACCTATTGACGCGAAGGCTGCTGGAGCCAAGATCGTTGGGACGGGACGGTCCGATTATCCTAACCAGGTCAATAATGTACTAGCTTTTCCGGGGATTTTTAGAGGAGCGCTAGATACGCGTGCAACGACTATTAATGAACCGATGAAAGTAGCTGCTGCATATGCCATAGCTAATTTGATCGAAGAAGAGGAACTCCAACCTGACTACGTGATTCCGAAGCCTTTTGATACACGTGTCGCGCCACGTGTTGCGCAAGCAGTAGCAGAAGCTGCCATGGTGAGCGGGGTTGCCAGAGTGCGGGTAGATCCTAAAGAGATCGCCTTACGAACACGCCGATTGGCACATATTCAAGATTAGCGTTTGGTTGCACCTATTCAATTTTTAGTGGTAAGATAAATGAAATGAAATGGGGGCCAACTAGGAGGTTGTTGACGATATGTGGACAGTAATCTACATAACGCCTAGTTTGCGGCTAGCGGAAAATATATGTAAAAGGCTAATGGCAGAAGGCTTTTTGGTAAAGCGTAGACAGATTAGTGCTTCCAAACAGCAATTTGAGATTTTAGTGCCTGAGTATGAACTTGAAGATGTGCGAGAATCGTTAAACGATATCGTGCATGCTTCGCTGTCTGATTGAAGTTTTAGAAACCCTGAGGTGACAGAGTGTTAAAGGACCTATTTCCTAAAAAAAAGCGTTATGCAACAGTGGCATCGAATACAAGTGCTCGCGATAAGGTGCCAGAAGGTTTGATGGAGAAATGCAAGCAGTGTGGACAGATCCTGTTTGCTAAGGAGTTAGAAAAGCAGGTAAAGACATGTCCGCATTGTGGATATCATTTTACATTATCTGCACCAGAGCGCATTCAATTGACGCTTGATGAAGGATCATTTGTGGAGTTTGATGACGATCTTTTGTCGGGCGACCCACTGCACTTCCCAGACTATCCAGCTCGAGTAGAGCGCAGTAGACAAGCAACAGGCCTTACTGATGCTGTGCTCACAGGTACAGGCACGATTATTGGCTATAAAGTGGTGATCGCTGCCATGGATTCTCGCTTTATTATGGGGAGTATGGGCTCAGTGGTAGGTGAAAAATTGACTCGTGCGATCGAGCAAGCGATTGCGGATGCGGCTCCAATGATCATTTTTTCTGTTTCAGGTGGGGCTCGTATGCAAGAGGGTATTTTCTCCCTTATGCAGATGGCAAAAGTGTCGACTGCACTAGCACGTCTTGATGCCTTGGGTTTGCTTTACATTTCAGTGCTGACACATCCTACGACAGGGGGAGTAACGGCGAGTTTTGCCATGCAGGGAGATGTCAATCTTGCAGAGCCTGGCGCAACGATTGGATTTGCAGGGCGTAGAATTATCGAACAGACGATTCGCCAAAAGCTACCTGATGAATTTCAAACGGCCGAATTTGTGATGGAACATGGGATGATTGATCAAGTAGTCCATCGCAAGGATTTGCGAGCGGTGCTAGGAACGCTTGTTTCGCTACATGATAAAGGGGGAGAATGGAGTGGCCGTTGAACTGCCCTTTGAGAAGCCGCTCATCGAATTGCGTCTGAAAATCGAGGAGTTAAAACGTTTTACTGAAGAGAAGGGCATTGATATGAGCGCCGAAGTATTGACGCTTGAAACAAAAGCCAAGGCATTAGCGGAAGCGATTTATCGCGATCTTACACCTTGGCAAAAGGTGCAAATTGCTCGCCACCCTGAACGCCCTACAACGCTTGATTACATCCGTGGTATGTGTGACGATTTTATTGAATTACACGGAGATCGATCATTTCGTGATGATGCAGCAATTGTCGGTGGTATTGGACGCCTTGAGGGCATGGCAGTGACTTTAATAGGTACACAAAAGGGTCGTGACACCAAGGAAAATATCTTTCGCAACTTTGGTATGGCCCATCCAGAAGGGTACCGCAAAGCCCTTCGTCTCATGAAACAGGCTGAAAAGTTTGGACGCCCTATTGTGACGTTTATCGATACTGCAGGAGCATACCCTGGAGCAGCGGCAGAGGAACGTGGACAAGGCGAAGCCATCGCACGCAATCTCATTGAGATGGCCGCACTTACAGTTCCTGTTGTTTGCGTGGTGACTGGTGAAGGTGGAAGCGGTGGAGCTCTGGGTCTCGGAGTGGGTGATAAGATTTTGATGTTGGAGCATGCATATTATTCCGTCATTGCACCTGAGTCAGCGGCTGCCTTGTTGTGGAAAGATGCCACACAGGGACAGCGTGCGGCAGATGCGATGTGCATTACCGCCCAGGATTTATCTCGCTTTGGCATCGTGGATGAAATTTTGCTTGAACCATTCGGTGGTGCACAACGAGAACCTTTAACGATGATCGCGACAGTGAAGGATGCAGTATGGCGCGCCTTAGTTGAACTCCATCAAGTGCCATTTAAAGATTTACCATCATCACGTTACGAGAAGTATCGCAAGATGGGCGTGTATACAGAAGTGAAAAAAACAAGAGTAGCGGAGGAAGTCGCTACGGTGGAAGCTATAGAAGAGGACGTTACTTTACAGAATCTATCGAGTTAACGAGTTCACTCACTACATGTTTGTAGTGAGTGTGCCCGATGCGGGACGTTAAATGTCCATAAGGGTCTAAATATGAATGGCCCATAGATGATGGGGGAATGTATGGTGAATGAAAAGGATGCGCTACGGTTGCAAAGCCCAGTGAAACATATTGGTGTCTTGACAAGTGGCGGAGATGCACCAGGTATGAATGCTGCTATTCGGGCTGTCGTGCGCAAGAGCGTGTATCACGGACTTAGAGTGTCTGGGATTAGACATGGCTATGCAGGGCTGATGGCAGGAGAGATCGAGGAGATGGACCTCGGATCGGTAGCAGATATTATTCAGCGTGGTGGAACCAAATTATACACTGCAAGAAGCCCTGAATTTCTCACAGACCAAGGGCAAGAGTTAGGTGTTGCCATGCTGCAAAAGCATGATATCGATGCGCTTGTAGTGATCGGAGGGGATGGATCGTTTCGTGGGGCGCGGGCATTATCGCATCGCGGAGTTCGAACCATAGGGGTGCCTGGTACGATTGATAATGATCTACCTTGCACAGACTATACTATTGGTTTTGACACAGCGATTAATACAGCGATTGATGCGATCGATAAGATTCGAGATACAGCGACTTCACACGAGCGCACCTTCGTCATCGAGGTTATGGGTAGAAACGCTGGCGATATTGCTGTGATATCTGGATTAGCAGGTGGGGCTGAATCTATTCTTATTCCGGAAGCTCCCTATGATATGGACCAAATCATTGACAAATTAGAACGTGGTGTGGAACGCGGGAAGCGCCATAGTATCATATTGGTTGCTGAAGGTGTGGGTAAAGGTATGAAGATCGGCGAACTAATTGGACAGCGCACGGGATGGGAAGTGCGCGTGACCGTACTCGGGCATTTGCAGCGTGGCGGCTCGCCAACAGCTTTTGACCGCGCGTTAGCGTCACGTATGGGTGCGATGGCTGTCGATTTGTTGATTCAAGGTGAGACTAGCATGATGGTTGGGATTAAGGGTAAGAAGATGATTGCAACAGATATTGATGCGGCACTTGATAGTATGCGTGAAGTGGACTTATCAATTTACGAACTTGCGGGTATTTTGTCGATTTAGTTGTGTGGGGCGTTTGATCGTAAAAAGGGAGCGGATAAAATGAGGAAAACAAAGATTGTTTGTACCATGGGACCAGCAACGAGCGAATTACAGAAAATGCGAATGATTGTTCGAGCGGGGATGGACGTTGCACGGTTGAATTTTTCGCATGGAACACATGACGATCATCGCAAAATGATTGAAACAATTCGTGAAGCAGCGCGTTTAGAACGAAAAATTGTCGGCATCATGCTCGACATTAAAGGGCCTAAGATTCGAACAGGGCTTATCGAAAATGACGGTGTCGAACTTAATGATGGCGATCATATTATTTTGACGACTGAAGAGGTGCTAGGTACTAAAGAACGCATTTCTATTAGTTATGATGGGCTACCAGAAGATGTAATTGTAGGATCAATTATACGAATTGATGATGGTCTCATTGGTATGCGCGTAGAGAAAGTGGACAATCGAGAAATTTATTGTGTCGTCACAAACGGTGGCATGCTGAAAAATCGCAAGGGAATCAACGCACCAGGTGTGAAATTGCGTTTACCAGGAGTAACGGAGAAGGATGTTGAGGATATTCTTTTTGGTATTGAGCAAGGTGTAGATATCATTGCAGCTTCTTTCGTTCGCAAAGCATCTGATGTCTTAGAGATTCGCAAGTTGCTAGAAGATCATCATGTGCAGTGTGATATCATCTCGAAAATCGAAGCGCAAGAGGGACTTGATCTCATCGATGAGATTCTTTTGGTTTCTGATGGATTGATGGTTGCTCGTGGCGATTTAGGTGTTGAGATCCCGACGGAGGAAGTGCCGATTGCTCAGAAATTATTGATTGAGCGTTGCAACAAAGCTGGTAAAATGGTCATTACAGCTACGCAAATGCTCGATTCTATGCAGAGGAATCCAAGGCCTACAAGAGCAGAAGCAACGGATGTGGCCAATGCCATTTTTGATGGTACGGATGCGATTATGTTAAGTGGCGAAACAGCTGCTGGCAAATACCCTGTAGAAGCTGTCGAAACGATGTCAATCATTGCGATGCGCGCGGAAGAGGCGCTTAGAACGCATGAAGTGACAGGCCGTCATCGTGAAGGTGTCGAGCGAACGCAAACGGATGCTATTAGCAATGCAGTGCGCAGTATTGCAGAGGATCTAGAGGCAAGAGCGATTGTAACGTCTACAGAGAGTGGATTTACAGCGCGTATGGTTGCGAAGCATCGCCCACAAAGTGTCATCATTGCAGTGACTCCACATGCAGACGTGGCGAGACGTCTCACACTTTGCTGGGGTATCTATCCTGTGCTCGTCAAATCGATCGAGTCTACGGATGAAATGCTTGCGGTTGCGGTAGACGGAGCTCTTGCAAGTGGACTTGTGAGCAGCGGAGATTTGATTGTCATCACAGCGGGGGTACCTGTTGGTGAAGCTGGAACTACTAATTTACTTAAGATTCATACGATCGGTGATGTGTTAGCGCGGGGAACGGGCGTGGGGATGAAAAGTGTAGTTGGACGAGCGATCGTTGCTAAAAAGTCGAGCGATATTCTAGAAAGAGTTAAGGCTGGAGATATCTTAGTGACTGTCATGACGGATCGTGATATGATGCCTGCATTTGAAAAGGTCGCAGCAGTCATTACAGAAGAAGGTGGACTTACTTCTCATGCCGCAGTAGTAGGATTATCACTGGGCATTCCCGTCATTGTAGGTGCCATAGGTGCTACACAAGTGGTAACAGATGGCGAAGTGATCACGGTAGATACCGTTCGTGGATTCTTGTATCGCGGAAAAACTCAAGTATTATAATCTGCTATCAATAGAACTGCATATTTAGTTACTACAAGGATCCTGCCGCATGCTAAAATAGCAGTCGGAGGGGACAAGCTGATGAATATGACAAAGTCGCGATCAACCATTCGTGTGCGTTATCAAGAAACCGACCAGATGAGTGTGGCATGGCATGGAAATTATGTTCAGTGGTTTGAAGTAGCACGTACAGACTGGTTACGCATGGAAAACTTATCCTATCGCGATTTGGAAGACGGGGGGATTATGCTTCCTGTGTTACGCGTGGGATGTGAGTATCTACATTCAGCACATTACGACGATCTTCTATACGTGGATGCAATGATCAAGGAATACAATGGGTTGCGCCTGACGTTTAGTTATTCTGTTTTGTTAGCAGATGGCGAAAAGCTACTAGCTACTGGAGAAACCGAGCATGTGTTTACTGATCGCAGTTTAAAACCCATACGCCTTGTGCGCAGTGCTCCGCATATTCATCGCTTATTGCTTGGAGATGAGTAGATGGTATGTAGAACCATGTGGTTTTGGGGATATAGTGGATGACATCCTTTAGACGTCCAATAGGTGCTTACGGTTGGCTAGGTGTTGGCATTGTTGCCATTTCATTTTCTGCTATTTTTATTAAGATGACGACAGCGCCTGCATCGATCACCGCTATGTATCGGATGCTGATGACAGCTGTTCTACTCAGTCCCTTTGCTGCGCGGGGCATAGTAACGGCTATACGCAAACTGTCGAATCGTGAACGGCTGATCCTCACTGTAAGTGGGCTTGCGCTTTCACTGCATTTTATTTTTTGGATTCACTCACTCTTTTTTACGTCTGTGGCGAGTTCGACTTTGATGCTCGCCTTACAGCCCATCTTCGTGTTGATGGGTGAGACACTCTTCTTTAAAGAACGCGTTGGCGCAATGACATGGCTGTACGCGTTAATTGCGATCGCGGGGACTGTGGTGATCGGTTGGCATGATATTCATGCTGGTAAAACTGCGCTATTAGGTGACTTTATGTCGCTAGTTGGGACAATCGCTGCTGCTGCATATCTGTTGTCTGGTAAAAATTTGCGGCACACACTATCCTCTGTACACTATAGCTTTCTCGTATATGTGATTACCGGATTTTTGTTGATGCTTTACAGTCTAATGCGCGGGCATTCACTCGTGGATTATCCCCGCTCTGATTGGGAACTGTTTGTACTATTAACACTCGTTCCAACTGTGTTTGGACATACGTTGTTCAATACACTGTTAAAGTATCTTCCTGCTTCAACCATTGCGATGAGTATTGTGGGTGAACCGATCGGTGCTACTTTGTTGGCGTATGTGTTTTTTCATGCGACGATTCCTTGGATTTGGTTTGTTGGAGCAATAGTAGTCAGTAGTGGAATCCTTTTATTTCTGCGATCGGCTTATCATACGAATGTTTCGCTAAGTGAAACATAGGTTCGTAGTATGAAAAATTCCGTTGCCGGGTGTGTTTCTGTGTGCTATGATAGTCAATGGATTTGATGAGGACGGCGGATAGTTATAACTCGATGATATTGATCATATAGGAAGGGGTTGTTTTGGATGTCTTTATTCGAAAAATTGGAGATGCCACATAGCGGCGATAAGATTGGGATGAGTAGTGCAGGTTTACAGGTGCCTGATCATCCAGTCATTCCTTTTATTGAGGGAGATGGAACGGGACCCGATATTTGGCGTGCATCTGTTCGTGTTCTTGATGCAGCTGTGGAAAAACTTTATGGCGGTAAGCGTAAAATTGAGTGGTTTGAAGTGTATGCAGGGGAAAAAGCGTATAACAAATTTGGTGAGTGGTTGCCAAACGATACGCTCGTCGCATTGAGAGAGTATTTAGTGAGTATTAAAGGACCGTTGACGACACCGATTGGTGGGGGTATTCGGAGTTTAAATGTCGCATTGCGCCAAGAGTTAGATCTTTACGTGTGCTTGCGCCCTGTGCGGTATTTCGATGGAGTACCTTCACCTGTAAAACATCCTGAGTTGGTGGATATGGTTATTTTCCGGGAAAATTCGGAAGATATCTACGCGGGGATCGAGTGGGCCGAAGGCACGCCGGAAGTACACAAGCTAATTCATTTCTTACAAAATGAAATGGGCGTCAAGAAAATTCGCTTCCCTGAAACATCCGGTATCGGCATTAAGCCTGTATCAAAAGAGGGATCAGAACGACTGGTGCGTTCAGCCATTGAGTATGCGATTGCGCATAACCGCAAAAGCGTCACCTTGGTGCATAAGGGTAACATCATGAAGTTTACAGAAGGTGCCTTTAAAAACTGGGGTTATGCACTTGCAGAGCGGGAATTTCCGGAGCAGACATTTACGTGGTCTGAATATGATCGCATTAAAGGGAAGTCTGGTGCGGCAGAAGCTGATAAGGCGCAAAAGGCTGCAGAAGCGGCTGGCAAGATCATCGTGAAAGATGCAATTGCAGACATCTTCTTGCAGCAAGTATTGACACGACCTGCGGAGTTTGAAGTAGTCGCCACGATGAACTTAAATGGAGACTTTTTCTCCGATGCATTAGCGGCACAAGTTGGTGGGATCGGAATTGCACCTGGTGCAAACATCAACTATTTGACTGGGCATGCAGTATTTGAAGCTACTCATGGTACAGCACCCAAATATGCTGATCTTGATAAAGTTAATCCAGGATCAGTGATTCTCTCCGGTGTAATGATGCTAGAACATCTTGGCTGGCAAGAAGCTGCAGATGCGATCGTTACAGCATTGCAAAAGACGATTGAACAAAAGGTTGTTACGTATGACTTTGCACGTTTGATGGATGGGGCAACAGAAGTGAAAACTTCGCAATTTGCGGATGCCGTAATTCGCAATTTGTAATTTGCAATCAAGATCTATGTGACGTAAGGGTATAGAAAGTAGCATACCAACGATATGGTGGGTGCATGGCGAGAAAGTTACGCTGTGTGCCCATTATTTATGTATTCGAGGTGTAAAACGATTGTGGTAAAATGATTAAAGATAGATCGAACGGACGTGCAAGATGAGAATGGAGTGGTAAATCTTGACCCAAGAGGACAAGCGGATGAGAAGTAAAAAGCTATTATTAATCGATGGTAACAGTGTATTGTATCGTGCATTTTATGGAGTTCCCCTGTTATCGACATCATCAGGGATCTATACCAATGCCATTTATGGGTTTTCTATGATGTTGCTAAACTTGCTTCAGGCAGAACAACCAAGTCATGTTGCCGTGGCATTTGATAAAGGCAAAATGACTTTTCGTCACGCGTATTTCCCCGAATATAAAGGAAAAAGACAGAGTACGCCACCAGAACTCATCGGTCAATTCCCACTTGCGCGAGATCTATTGGTTCATTTCAATATTCCGTCGCTTGAACTTGAATCGTATGAAGCAGATGATATCATCGGTACGCTTGCTACAAAAGCGGACGAAGATGGGTATGAGGTCTTTGTGGTCTCAGGAGATAAAGACCTCTTTCAACTTGTGTCAGAGCGGATCACAGCTGGGATGACGCGCAAAGGAACAACGGATGTGGTGAGGTATGATCCAGCAGCGGTGATGGAGAGATATGGCTTAGCCCCCACTCAAATCATTGACTTAAAAGCACTGATGGGCGATACGTCTGACAATATTCCAGGTGTACCTGGAGTAGGTGAAAAAACTGCGATTAAGTTATTGACTCAGTATGGCACGGTTGAAGATGTTTTAGCACATGCAGGAGATGTCTCGGGTGCAAAGTTACAAGAGCGCTTGCGCGAGCATCACGATCTAGCCTTGTTGTCAAAGAAGTTAGCAACCATTGATCGTGCCGTTCCACTTACCGTTTCGATCGATGACCTCGTGTATCATGGGTATGATTCAGTCAATTTGCGAGAAGTGTTTAGAACCTATGAGTTTCGTTCTTTGCTGACTCGGCTTGGCAAAGAAGAGAGTGCTGCTCTAACAGAATCCGGGGAGTCTGCAGCGACAGGGAGTGCACCTCTTGATGCTAAGGAACAGAGTACAAACGGTGCATATGTAAAGATGGAGTTGGACGAGCTTGCAGAACACCTCGGTTCACTTGGTGAACGATGTGCGGTATTGTTTGATGTGGAAGGCGAGTATCAAACGGGCAAGTGGAATGGCTTCACAGTGGCTGGACCGCAAGGGGCATTTTATGTTCCGCTGTCTGAAGAACAACTTCAGACAGAAAAGGCTAAAAAGCACATTCGAGCATTTTTGCAAAATGACCAAGTGATTAAAATTGTATACGATGCGAAGGCGATCATGGTTCGCGGTGTTTCTTACGGGTTGTCAGATGATGTGGAACAAGTCATTGCTCCAGTTTTCGATACGCTACTTGTCACGTATCTCATTTACACATCAGAGGGAGAACCAAGTCTTATTGATGTGATTGAAAAAGCAGATGGAGATATTGAAACGCCAGAATGGGTGAAGACTGGTATTGAAAAAGGGGGAAGTATGCGGCCGGCTGCATTGGTTCACTGTGCTTTACGACTCTATGCAGGTTATGAGAGATTGCAAGCGAATCTTGTGCGCTTTCAACTGGAAAATCTATATGTGCAACTGGAGCTACCACTGGCGGCAGTATTGGCTGATTTGGAGTTATATGGTGTAAAAGTGGATGTACCGCGCTTGCAAGTGATTGGATCAGAACTGGCGCAGGGACTGGAGCGATTGACAGGTGAGATTTACGAACTGGCAGGAGTGCAGTTCAATATAAATTCACCCAAACAATTAGGTGAAATTTTATTTGATAAGATGGGTCTACCACCTGTGAAAAAGACAAAGACAGGCTATTCGACTAGCGCTGATGTTTTAGAAAAATTGGCGCCACACAGTGAGATTGTGACGCACATTTTGCAATATCGCCAATTGGCTAAGCTACAATCGACGTATGTGGAAGGGTTGTTGCGCGTAGTGCGGCAACCGGAATCTCGGGTGCATACCTCGTTTCATCAGGCGATGACAGCGACTGGGAGATTGTCTAGTGCAGATCCCAATCTTCAGAACATCCCCATTCGGATGGAGGAGGGAAGACGGTTGCGGATGGCATTCGTTCCAACGGATCCGGAGTGGGTGATGCTGTCTGCCGACTACTCACAAGTGGAGCTGCGCATTCTTGCTCATTTGTCACAAGATGAGGCGTTGATTGAGGCATTTTTAGCGGATATGGACATCCATACGCGCACGGCAAGCGATGTATTTGAGGTTGCGCCTGAGGAAGTGACATCACTCATGCGCAGACAAGCAAAAGCGGTCAACTTTGGTATTGTTTACGGCATAAGTGACTACGGATTATCGCAGAATTTAAATATTTCGCGAGCGCAAGCGGCACAATTTATTGAGCAGTACTTTGCAAAATTTCCTGGTGTTAAGCTCTATATGGCAGAGTCTGTGCAAAAGGCACGCGATCTCGGATATACAGAGACGTTGCTTGGGCGTAAACGGTACTTGCCAGAGATTCACAGTCGCAATTTTAATGATCGCAGTTTTGCAGAACGGACAGCGATGAATACGCCGATTCAAGGGACAGCAGCAGATGTGATTAAAGTGGCTATGGTGCGCTTGCGGGAAGATCTAAAAAAGAAGCAGTTTACCGGAAAGATGCTACTTCAAGTTCATGACGAACTTATTTTTGAATGTCCTACTGCGGAACTTGAATCGCTCACACAGTTGGTGCGCCAACAAATGGAAGGTGCAGCCGTGATGTCTGTACCGCTAAAAGTGGATGTCCACTCGGGTACGTCTTGGTATGATGCAAAATAGCTACAGGAGGGTGATTGCGTGCCTGAATTGCCAGAGGTGGAAACGGTGCGGCGCGGTCTGCAAAGTTTAGTGGCAGGACAGGTGATCGAGTGGGTGGACGTGCGGTTGCCACGCATTATTCGCTCACCGAGTGTCGATGAGTTTGTGCATGAGTTACAGAACGCAAGGATCGTCGAAGTGCGCAGGCGGGGCAAGTATCTATTGCTCGACCTTGGAGAGCGGACGCTTGTCTCACATCTTCGCATGGAAGGACACTATGGTGTATTTTTGGCATCGGAACCGCTATTGCCGCATACGCATGTGATCTTTCACTTGCTTGGGGGACAAGAATTGCGCTATCAGGATGTACGACAGTTTGGAACGATGGATCTACTGCTAAGCGATCACATTCCTCACTTTGCTCCTTTGCACTTGCTTGGACCAGAACCCTTGCAGGAGAATTTCACTCCTACCTATCTGCGCGATGTGTTTAAAAAACGTACAACTTCCATTAAAGCTACTTTACTGGATCAGACGATTATTGCTGGTCTTGGCAATATTTATGTCGACGAAATCTTGTTTCGGGCCAAGATACATCCGACACAAAGTGCGCAGTCGCTATCGATGCAAGCTTTGCGGCGGATCGTGGCCTCCACGCAAGAGGTGATCGCTGATGCGATTGTGCACGGGGGGAGTTCTGTGAAGTCTTATGTCAATGGATTTGGGGAACCAGGGCAATATCAGTTTTCGCTTAATGTCTATGGACGTACAGGACAAGCCTGTGTGGTTTGTGGAAGTGAGATTGTAAAAAGTCGGGTTGCAGGTCGTGGAACGCACGTATGTCCTATATGTCAAAAGCTGCCTCGAAAAACGCGAAGATGAGTGGATTGGGCTATGGCACATGATTGGGAGTAGATCATGGCAATGTCATAGTAGAGCTAATGGGCTTTCATATACACATGTCGCATAGATTGACTTATAGGGGATACAAGCCTGAAGATACCTCTATATGCTATTGTAGTCAGAACATGAAGTCATAAGATAAGCAATGCTTGGAAATGAGTGTGCACAAGTAGATTGTGAGAGATAAAGCATCTATTACTCAAATGTAGCTGATGATTGGTTGAAGTGGAAAGAGAGTGAGCCTTGTGATTGTTGGACTAACAGGTGGCATTGCTTCAGGGAAGAGTTCGATGTCTACTGCGCTTGTACAACTGGGTGCGTTTCTTGTAGATGCAGATGTGATTGCAAGAGAAGTTGTGCAGCCAGGTACGCGCGGATTGCGTGCCGTTGTGGAGGCGTTTGGGGAAGAATATCTACAGGCTGATGGACAGCTAAACCGCGAGCGATTGGGACAATATATTTTTCAACACAAGACAGCGCGTCTGCAACTCAATGGGATTGTGCATCCGCTTGTGCGCGAGGAAATGTGGCGTCAAGCGCATCACTATGTGAAGCAAGATGCATCACGCATAGCCATTCTGGATGTTCCCCTATTGATTGAGGGGGGGACGCATCGATTGGTCGATGTGACCGTGTTAGTATTTGCCCCACAACACGCGCAGCTCTCTCGTTTGATGAAGCGTAATGGATTTGATGAAGAGGAAGCGCAAAGACGCATCGCGGCACAACTTTCAATGGAAGAGAAACGAGCACAGTCAGATGTGATCGTCGACAATAGTGGCAATGAGAGTGAGGTCACGCGTTTAGCTTGTGAACTCTACGAATATTTGAAGAATCTGGCGCGAGATGGGGCTCGCTCAGATGGAACATTTGATAGAAGCGTTGTGCGGCCATTTGTTATACAATAGACGGACGTATAGACATCTAACAAGCTTATCATAGAGAGGAGACGACAAACTGGTGAAGGGACGCAATATCATTCTGGCTATTCGAATGCGTTCACTTGTGGCGGCAATTCTCCTCGTATGTGTCATGGGTATGACGTATATTCCGTCATTTTGGACTCTTGTATATCCTATCTATTACTATCCGGTTATTCAACATGAAGCAAGGACTGTGCATGTCGATCCATTTCTCGTTGCATCGTTGGTACGAGTGGAGAGTCACTTTCGCGAAGATGATATTTCCCATGCGGGTGCCATCGGTCTTATGCAATTGATGCCTGATACGGCATCGTGGATTGCACAACGGATTGGGATGAAGAGGTATTCCCGAGCCGATCTCGCAACGCCAAGTGTCAATGTGCGATTGGGGTCGTGGTATGTGATGTATTTGATTCGCACGTTTCACGGCAACCTGCCGGAAGCAGTTGCGGCATACAATGCAGGGCCGAATCGAGTACGCCGATGGCTTCGCAATGGAACATGGTCAGGTGAAGAGATGACTATCAACGACATCCCCGTTCGTGAAACGAGGCACTTCGTCGCGCGTGTCCTCTATACATTTGAAACATTTACCCGTTTCTACGGCAGTTAAACTACTCATTTTGCATAAGACCAACATGGACAATGGCCGTTTTGCTGGTGGCTCATTACTTGACAATTGTGGTGAAATCGTATATATTATCAACGTTGATGCAATCATCCATGTCGGGATGGCGGAATTGGCAGACGCGCACGTTTGAGGGGCGTGTGGGGTAACCCGTGCGGGTTCAAGTCCCGCTCTCGACACCAAAAAAGTCTAACAGTAATATTTAGAAGATATTGGTGTTCCTGCGCATTAAAATCGATCTCGATATGGTCGATGAGTTGTTGAAGTACCAGCTTCTTTTGGGATTCTTGATCCGAAATGAGCTGGTTTTTTCGTTGTGTAAGGAACTGCACGATGTACGCTTTGGTAATTGGCGGCTGTTTGAACTCTCATTTATGAATAAAACTAGTGTTAAGTAGAATGTCATTAAACAATGTGTATTGTATGAGCGAGGTTATTAAAAACTTAACCCGGTATCATGGTCGTGCAATCGGTGTTCGCATGGGGTGACACAATATAAAAGTGCGTTGCATACCGTTAGTGGGGTACTTTGACTGCTTATCAGGAGGAATAGTGTAGGTCGCTAGATCGTGTAACCAAGTTTATGCCCAGTCCTTTTGCATACTGATCATTCAGTTTCGTTTGAAGTGCATGTGTGCAAATGGCTAGTTTGTGTATTGATATTTTGTGATTTTTCTTTATTATTAAAATGTAAGCGATAACAAATAGGAGGTCAACTAGATGAATGAATTCAAACAAGTAACGATTGCTGATCCTGGGCCACTCGGATTAGCTGGATTTGGGCTCACCACATGTGTTTTAAGCGCAATGAATGCAGGCATCGTGCCTGCAACTGACATGGGAGTGGTGCTTCCTTTAGCGATGGCATACGGAGGAGCTTCTCAACTTTTAGCAGGCATGTGGGAGTTTCGGAAAGGCAATACATTTGGTGCAACTGCCTTTACATCATATGGTGCATTTTGGATATCCTTTTACCTTTTAGTTTCACATGTTTCTAGTTTAGGATCAGGAGTTGGCGTGGGCATAGGTATGTTTTTATTGATGTGGGGAATATTTACGTTGTATATGTTTGTTGGGACGTTTTATTTAAACAAAGCGTTATTTTTCGTGTTTTTATTTTTAACAATTACATTCTTTCTACTTGCAAGTGCTAATTTTAGTGGAACGAGTGTTGTCGTGGGTGGATGGTTTGGAATAATTACAGGAGTGTTAGCACTTTATACTTCATTTGCGGGGATCATCAATGCCAATGCAAACAAGATTGTGATACCACTGGGTAAAAGTTTTTTAAAAGTTCATCATGATTGACTTGGCTCACTTACTTACATTATTTTAAATACTCGGGACAGATAAGTTTCAATACGCGTAAAATAGAGTGAGCTTACGTAAAAAAATTAAGCAAGAAACGGAGTACTCAATGAAATCAAATGCGTATCACCTCACAGTAAAATTTTAGAGAAGGGTTGCATAAACATTAAAGATAGCA
This sequence comes from Sulfoacidibacillus ferrooxidans, assembly GCF_022606465.1. NCBI lineage: Bacteria > Bacillati > Bacillota > Bacilli > Caryophanales > Alicyclobacillaceae > Sulfoacidibacillus > Sulfoacidibacillus ferrooxidans. The sequence goes on along the minus strand of NZ_JALBUF010000001.1, from coordinate 690,798 downwards.
TATTATTAATAAGTTAGAGATTTAAGAAAGTGTTTTCTGCTTAAATCTTTAACATACCAGTTACTTATTCCCTGTTTTTATGGGCTAGTACTGGGAGTATTCTATCTATGATCGTATTATTGTCATAGGTTACATGAGTTTTGCACATCATAAGGGGGCAATAATAGATATGAAAAAGAAGCTTGGCTTAAGTCTGGCCGCTGTCGCAACATTAGGATCAATTGCACTTACTGGCTGTGGTAGTCAAAGTGCAACGCCTGCTCCTAGTTCCGGTGGTACACCAGCTGCAAATCAATCTGCCAGTGGACAACAACTTCAAATTTTCAGCTGGTGGACAGGTGTTGCTAGTAGCAAAGCTCTTAACGCATTAATTGGTGTTTATAAACAACAATATCCTAATGTGAGCGTCATTAACGAAGCTGTGGCAGGTGGAGCCGGTTCAAACGCTAAAGCCGTATTGGCAAGTCGCATGGAAGCTGGCAATCCACCAGGAACATTTCAAGTGCATGGTGGTAATGGTTCATTACTGTCTTGGATTCAAGCAGGTGACATGAAGCCGCTTAATTCCTTGTATACAAAAGAAGGTTGGTATCAAGACTTCCCGCAATCACTATTAAATATGTTGACTGTAAATGGGAAAATTTATGCGGTTCCAGTCGATATGCAACGTGCAAATGTGCTATGGTATAATCCGGCTATTTTCCATAAGTACAATTTAACACCGCCTACAACATTTTCTCAATTTTTTGCTGATGCAAAAGTGTTGAAATCACACGGTATTACTCCTCTTGCCCTCGCAAACCACGGTAACTGGGAAGCTACCTTGCTTTGGAGTGACGTTTTACTTGGAACACTTGGTGAAACTCAATATAATCAACTGCTCTCTGGTAAGGGTTCATGGACTTCGCCGGGTGTTGTCAGTGCAGCACAAACATTCTCTAAAATGATGGCTTATACGAACTCAGATTACTCTGCACTGCATTGGCAACAAGCGGATCAAATGGTTGCACAAGGACAAGCTGCTATGAATGTTCAAGGTGACTGGGCACAAGGATACTTCACTACTGATTTGCATTTGACACCTGGTACGGGCTTTGGTTGGGCACCAACACCTGGTACGCAAGGCGTATTTGCAGCGGTGACGGACGTGTTTGGATTACCTTCCAAACTAAAGAGCGATACATTAACATTAAACTTCTTAAAAGTGCTCGGTTCAGAAAAAGGTCAAGATGTATTCAATCCACTAAAAGGGACCTTTTCTCCACGATTAGATGCCAATACATCGTTGTATGATGCCTATTCTCGTTCTGCCATGGCATCCTTTAAAAAGGATCCTCTTGCACTGATTATTGGTCAAGGTGGAGCCAATCCTGGCTTTACAAACCAAGTAAATAACGCTATGGAAATTTTTGTAACAAACCATAATGTAAATCAATTCGTTTCTGCTGTCAACAGTGCTGCACAAGCTAATCCCTTGAATTAGTACGATGTTTCATGAAATACTATACATGAAGACTGGTCAAAGTCAGTGCTGTAGCTGACTTTGACTATCTTCTTATTTATCAAGAAAAATCCAGACAATATGGAGGACATACATGAAAGGTTCGATGGTTGAGATCAGCGATGATGTAGCTGGATCTTCTTCATTTAGAAGAAAACGATTCCGCATTTCACGTGATCGAATTTCAGCGCTTGCAACGCTTGCACCGTCTATTATTCTACTTGGTATATTTGTTTATGGGTTTATTGTGTGGACTGTGTATGTTTCATTTACCAACTGGAATAGTTTTATTCCCAACTTTTCATTTGCTGGTTTGAAAAATTATCTATTTGTTTTTGAAACTTTTCGTTTTCAATCTGATCTTAGAAATATTGTTGTTTTTACGATTTTATTTATTATTGCTTGTATAGTGATCGGCCTGTTTTTAGCTATGTTGATTGACCAAAAGATAAAAGCGGAAAGTTTATTTCGCAGCATTTTTATCTTTCCTATGGCTGTTTCCTTTGTTGTGACTGGTGTTATTTGGTCCTGGATTTTAAATCCACAAACTGGCGTCAACTTAATATTAAAAGCAATGGGTTTTAAACATTTACCTTCTTGGTTTTTGAGCACAACGATCATCCCTAATATCACTGTTGGACAAATCCAATTAGGTATTCCACTTGCTTTATTGGCCGTTTTAATTGCAGCCGTCTGGGAAATGTCTGGATTTGCAATGGCCGTTTATTTGGCAGGGCTACGTGGGATTTCTGATGATATAAAAGAAGCGGCTCGCATTGATGGTGCTGGGTCTTGGAGAATTTTTTGGTCCATTATCCTTCCGCAATTAAAGGCGACTACGACAACTGTGGTGATCATTTTAACTGCAGCTTCACTAAAAATCTTTGGCTTAATTTATGCAATGACAGGGCCAGGGCAGGAATTTGTGACTGATATGCCGAGTATGGACATGTTTCAAACAACCTTTCAGGGAAATGAATTTGCCCAAGGTGCGGCAATCTCTGTGGTGCTCTTAATTATTATGGCTGCTTTTATTGTTCCGTATCTCATTTCTACATTGAAACAGGGGGAAGATGAGTAATGCAAATGCGCCTTACATTTCGGCAATTATCTCGTGCCCTGTTATATATTCTATTAATTTTATTGGCCATGCTGTACCTTGTACCTATTTATGTCGTGGTTATTACCAGTCTTAAAGATAATGCTGCAATTAGTCTCTCTCAGATGTGGAACTTACCATTAAAACCTAGTTTTTCGAGTATCGTTTCTGCTTGGGATCAGTTGGGCCCTAACTTTGGTAACAGCATTGAACTAGCGATTCCGGCAACGATTATTTCATCTTTAATTGGTTCACTCAATGGATATGCGTTATCTAAATGGAAATTTAAAGGATCAAGTGTGATTTTTTTCATTATTCTATTTGGGATGTTTATTCCATATCAAAGTGTGTTAATTCCTCTCTTGAGGGTGCTTGATGCGATGGGTTTGTACAATACGATTCTTGGACTGATTATGGTTCATAGTATTTATGGCATACCTATTACAACATTGATCTTTAAGAACTATTATTCTGCTATTCCAAATGAAATTATCGAATCAGGAGCTATTGATGGAGTGGGGTATTGGGGTATTTTCCGGCATATTATTTTGCCGTTATCGATACCGGGCTTTGTAGTGACTGGTATTTGGCAGTTTACGCAAGTGTGGAATAACTTTTTATTTGCGGTCTCTCTGACCAATCCTCCCAATCAGCCAGTCACAGTTGCTCTTGTCAATATCGCCGGGAGTCAGACTGTGCAATGGAACGTACAGATGGCTAGCGCATTACTAGCGTCTCTGCCGACCTTAATTGTCTATATCTTTTTAGGAAAGTATTTTGTGCGGGGACTTCTTGCCGGCTCTGTAAAGGGATAGAAATAGATGGATTAACCTAATAGGGCCACTTGTGTTGAAGTGGTCCCATTAGGTATTTTTTTTTTTTTTTGATCTGGTCAGGTGATATGAATGCATGAAGCAGCTTTCGTTGCACGTTGACGGGCTGTGTCAACATCTTGTGCTGAACTGATGGTAACTGCTAAGCGTCTTCCAATGGTCGACGTTGGTTTTCCAAAGAAGCGTACTTGTGTGCAAGGAATCAAAAGCGCATCGTCTATTCCTGATACTTGATAGCTATTTGATTCGATAGGTGACTTTACCGCATGACTTGCTCCAGGAGTATGGAGAGTGATGGACGGAATGGGGAAACCGAGGATAGCACGAACGTGTAATGCAAACTCGGATAAGTCTTGTGTTGCGAGAGTGACTAATCCGGTGTCATGTGGGCGTGGAGATACCTCGCTGAAATAGATTTGATTGGCTGTTACAAAAAGTTCTACGCCAAATACACCGAAACCCCCTAGAGCATCGGTTAATGTTTTTGCAATCTCCATGGCTTGTTGTTGTTGTTGCTCAGTTAAGAAATGGGGCTGCCAAGACTCGATGTAATCTCCGTCCTTTTGTAAATGCCCAATAGGAGTGCAATAATTTGTGCCTGAAATGGATCGTACAGTTAACAAAGTAATCTCGGAATCGAATGAAATAAACTCCTCTACGATCACCCGTGTATTTTTGACACGACCACTATTCATAGCATAGTTCCATGAATGATCTATATCTTCTTCTGATCTGCATATGCTTTGCCCTTTACCTGAGGAACTCATAATTGGTTTGATCACACATGGAATACCAATCTTCTTCACTGCACTTCGCAACTCTTCTAAACTATTGGCAAATTGATAGTTAGGTGTGGGTAGATGGAGTTGCTCTGCTGCCAGTCTGCGAATCCCTTCGCGATCCATGGTCAACTTTGCGGCGTTTGCAGTGGGGATCACTCGGTAGCCTTCTTGCTCCATGTCGACTAGCACGGAAGTGGCTATGGCTTCAATTTCAGGAACAATCCAATCGGGTTGCTCACGTTCTATCAAAGAGCGCAGGTCGTCTGCAGACAACATATTGATCACATAGGATCGATGAGCAACTTGCATAGCTGGGGCGTTTTCATAACGGTCAACAGCAATCACTTCTACTCCTAATCGCTGTGCTTCTATAGCTACTTCCTTACCCAATTCTCCAGATCCTAGCAACATTATTTTCTTGGATTTCAAAGACAGCGGGGCACCATACATCTTTTAAAACGCTCCTTACATGAGTGTATTTTAAAAATAAAAACCGCCTGGGATCCCATATACAGAATGCCCAGGCGGTCGACTATTGAAACAATTGCACTCCCTCGTGGTATACCCACACATCCGCCAGTTATGCAATCGATGATGAAGTTGTACTTTCTATTTTGCAGAGTAACATATTATTTTATCGTATACAACATGCAATCATTGATTCATCGTGACGTTTCATATGCACGCGTGCGTATAGAAAAAGTTCTTTCCATCGACAGATGAGAATTGTATATAATGATACTGTCCAGAATCTATTGACATTATAGAATATATGAAGATGTTATGAGGCGTATGACATGTGTCAATGGCTTTTATGAGTGACCGTATTTATTTATTTTCGAGGGGTTTTGTAGCGAATGGACATCCAGATGCCTGCTAAATTGACGCGAACGTCATTAGCTGATGAATCAGCAAAAGAAATTCGCAAGATGATATTAAATGGAACATTGAAACCTGGAGATCGAGTGAACGAGGTACATATTGCAAAACAATTACAAGTATCCCGTGGCCCGATTAGAGAAGCGCTTCTCATGTTGCAAAACGAGGGACTGGTAACACATGAGGTGAACAAAGGAACAGCTGTCTCCATCCTATCTACACAAGATGCATACGAGATTTATACATTTCGCGCCTTACTAGAAGCGGAAGCGGTTCAACTAGGGATGGCCAACATGAAAGATGAGCACTTAACTATGCTTGAGCTAATCATCAAGAAATTTAAGTATGCTCTAGATACTTCAGATATGGAGGGAATCGTTTCCTGTGACATTGAATTTCATCGGGTGATCGTAAGTATGTGTAATCATTCTCGGTTAATTCAGGCACATAACCAATTAGATTCCCAAGTTGGGGCGATGTTCTTGACAATTTCTAATCAAGTGCCGATGAGAGTGAACCGGGTGGTTGAGATTCACCAGTTGTTATTAGACGTATTAAAAAGTAAAGATATAGAGCGCATATCAAGTGAATTGCGCTTGCATTATTTGCTTGCTTTAAAACAATTAGAGAGTAAAGGTAGATAACGTATCATGGGCTGTAGTTACTGCGATTCTCATATATCTTTCTATTTTAAATAAGTTGAATTTTATTTGCTATTGTGATAGGTTTGTCACACACAGTGATAACTGTTAACAGTTGAAGATTCTGTTGAAATTGCCGTCGCGTTCATGGTGGAGGGCACGGCAACATCCTACGGACAAGAATCCCAGGAGAATCAACGAAGATCGAATGCCGAGAGGCTATTTATATCAAAGGGGGGGTTAGAATGAAAAGGATTTTTACGCGAAGAGCATGGATGGTAGGCGCTTTAACTTGCGGACTTACGCTGCTAGTAACTGGTTGTGGGACTTCGAGTAGTCATCAAAATTCTAGTTCAAACTCTTCTTCAGCTAAACAGACCCCTGGTGGGACGATTATTTTTGCGGAATATCCGCAATCCAATTTAAATTGGTTTTTTCCTCTTTTCAATGAGCAAGATGATGGGGTTGATAATGCTCAAGTGATCAATGAGCTGTATAAACCCTTATTATGGATTAATAATGACTTTCAGATCAATTGGAATTCTTCCATTGCTAACAAGATTACATATAATAAAAAAGGTACAGTTTACCATGTATTTATGAACCCTAAGTGGCATTGGTCTAATGGTAAACCGGTGACAACAAAGGATATTTTATTCACTTGGAAAGTTATCCAAGCCACGTCAAGTCCTAATGCACCTGCTCCATGGCCATTTGTGGGTGCAGGCACTGGGGATATTCCCAATGGGATCAAGAGTTTGGTCGCTAATGGTCCCTATGAATTTACAGTCACACTAGATCAGCCGGCCAATCAGGAATGGTTTATTTATAATGGGCTGATTCAACTGACACCTCTACCAGCGGCTACATGGGATATTCATAAGAACATGACGAATGAAATTAAGTATTTGGGTGCGGGTGCAGGCAACCTCATGTTTGATACGGTCGTTGATGGACCATTTAAAGTGGCCGCAGCAGTACCCAATCAGTCTTGGACGCTCGTGCCTAATCCAAATTATGACGGGCATAAGAGCATAATCAATAAACTTATTTTTCAATATGAATCGTCTAATGAAGCAGAGTTTTCGGGATTGATGACAGGATCAGTCAATGTGGGTTATTTAGATCCAAGTCAATATGGGTCTCGCCAAGCGCTTATAGCACAGGGAAATGTACTTGTGCCTCAATATGCATTTGGTTACTTTGAAACACAGTTAAATATGTTTCCGGGATCTCCTGTAAAGAAACTATTTGATCAATTGTACATTCGGCAAGCACTGCAGATGGGCATTGATAACTCTAGCATTGATCAGTCAGTCTATCATGGTTTTGCGCCTCCGTTGGATGGACCGATACCGCAAATTCCACATACAGAATTTTTTGATCCAACATTGAAGACAAATCCGTATCCTTTTAATATTCAAGCAGGTAAGCAATTGCTTGAATCTCATGGCTGGAAACTCGTCAACGGTGTGATGACAAAAGGCAACCAAAAATTGCAATTTACAATGTTGTATACATCAGGGGCATTATCTGAGAAAGATCAAGTGGAGCTCATGAAACAAGATTGGGGTCAGGAAGGAATCGACATTACATTAAAAGGAGTACCAGCAAGTACGCAAGAAAGTGTGACGTATGATCCGAAGAGTCCGATTGGATGGGATATGTCAAACGGATTGGCCTGGTTCTACAATGGTCCAGGATACTACCCAAGTGGTGGGCAATTATTTGCCACAAATGCACCTTCAGGGTTTGGCTATAGCAACAAGACAGAGGATTCTTTGATCGCTGCAACACATCAACCGTATCCAACAGAAGCTGCTGCGATGAAGGCATTTTATAAGTATGAGGATTTTACAGCATTGCATCTACCCGTTCTTTGGGGTGCTAATATAGCTACCCTAACCGTTCATGCACAAAAAGTACATGGAACGATCCAATACGGAAATGCATTGACTGGTTTCCCACAAATGAATTATTGGTGGGTTTCACAATAATAGAGCCTGTTCAAAAAGGGGCAGGTAAGACCCGCGCAGTGCAAGGAAGCAAGCCAAGAATGTGGACTGAGCGTACGTTTTGGGTACGTGAGGGAGCGTTCTTGGCGCTGACGCTGCCATGCGCCGCGAAGTTCTGACCCCTTTTTGAACAACCTCTAAAAATCAACCAACGTTATCAAAATACATCGTAAGGTGGTCAAGGAATGCCTATACAAGTCACAAGAGGTGGAATTACTGAAAGCACTCATGAAGTAGATATTGTCGTTATGTCTGCCAAAGGATTGATGACGGCTTGGCATGGGGATCCGATGTTCACTACTTTTGCACGCAGTTCGATGAAGCCAATTCAGGCGATTCCCCTAGTGGAATCAGGAGCGTTAGAATCATTTCACTGTGACGAAGCAGACCTTGCGCAATGCTGTGCTTCACACAGTTCTGAGATGATGCATCTGGAACGTGTGGCAAACATGCTTTTGCGGATAGGTCTCGATGAGTCTCATTTACAGTGTGGTGGTCATCAACCCCATAGTGAAGAGACGTTTTTCCAGCTTATTCGAAGTGGTCAAAAGCCTACTTCACTTTACAGTAATTGTTCAGGAAAACATACGGGCATGCTCATGTATTGTCGTCAGATGGGCGTGCCAATCGAGTCCTACCATCAACTTCAACACCCTTTGCAGCAAGAGATTATGGGTATACTTGCTGAGCTTGCCGAGGTGTCACCTGATCAACTGGTGATCGGTGTTGATGGTTGTGGTGTTCCTGCATTTGCTTTATCACTTACAGAATGGGCTCGAGCATTTTCTAAGTTTGCAGATCCAACCCAAAGTGTGCACGGGGAAGCGATGCAAAGGATCTCTCATGCGATGCGAACTTATCCAGAGTTAGTCGGTGGAACAGGTAGATTTGACACGAACCTCATGCTCGCAACCGATGGACGATTATTGGCTAAGGGAGGGGCAGAAGGATTTTTTCTAGTGATTGATACAGAAAGACAACTCACCATCGTAGCAAAAACTAGAGATGGAAACGCTCGAGCGATACAACCTGCCGTGTTAAAAACTTTGCTCGATCTATCCATCTTATCTGAAGCGGAGCAAGCCGCATTAGAACAGTATGAGCATCCTAAATTATTCAATACTCGTCAAGAACTTGTAGGGGAAATTATTGCAGACTTTGAGTTGACCATTCAATAAACAGATGAGATGACCTTACAACTGGGGGAAATAATGATGCCGTGGATAACGAAGGGAAAGATGAACCGTGTAGGTTCTCAAAAGGTAAAGTCTTTTGGGTATGGCATGTTAGCCGTATCTTTAGCATTGGTTGTGACAGGCTGTGGTAGTACTACAAATAGTTCCACTGGATCGGCTGGACAATCGGCTACATCTCTTAAACCTACACCTGGTGGCACGATTGTGATTGCACAAGCAGCACAAACGAATTACAACTGGTATCTACCCATTACCGATGCTAGTTTTGATTACAATGCGGGACTGTATGATGAAATATACAAACCGTTACTGTGGATCAATAATAATTACAGTATCAATTGGCAGTCATCTATCGCCAATAAAATCACCTACAACAAATCAGGGACGATATACCATGTTTTTTTAAATCCCAAATGGAAGTGGTCCAATGGCCAGCCTGTCACATCAAAAGATGTGTTGTTTACATGGCATGTGATTCAAGCTGCATCGTCTGCTAATGCACCTGCACCTTGGCCCTATGTTGGCGAAGGCACTGGCGATATTCCGTCAGGTATTAAAAGTGTGGTTGCCAATAATTCTTATGAATTTACGGTGACGCTTGATCAACCGGCAAATCAACAATGGTTTATTTACAATGGACTTATTCAATTAGTTCCCATGCCAGCTGCAGCATGGGATATTCATAAAAACATCATGAAAGAAATTAAGTATTTAGGTGAAGAGGCTACGAATCCAAACTTTATTTCTGTTGTGGATGGGCCATTTAAATTGCAAAAAGCAGTGCCTAATCAGTATTGGACACTCATCCCCAATCCTGAATACTCAGGGCATAAAAGTATTGTGAGTAAAATTATTCTCGCATATGAAGCTTCTAATACTGCAGAATTTGCCGCTCTTCGTACTGGCGAAGTCAATGTTGGTTATATGGATTTAAGCCAAATCGGATCATCCAAGGCACTCACATCGCAGGGAGATTCGATTGTTCCTGAATATACGTTTGGTTATTTTGATACAGAACTAAATCTATTTCCAGGTGCACAAGTGAGAGGAATATTTAAGAACCTGTATGTTCGTCAAGCTATGGAAATGGGAATCAATAACCAAGCAATTAATCAATATATTTATCATGGGTATGCAGATCCGATTGATGGCCCTATCCCGAACATCCCTAAAACCAAATTTTACGATCCGGCACTCAATACCAATCCGTACCCATTTAATATTGCTGCAGGGAAAAAGCTCTTGGAGTCTCATGGTTGGAAATTAGTCAATGGAGTCATGACTAAAGGATCAGAAAAAATGAAGTTTACCATGTTATATCCTAGTGGGACTCTTTCAGAAACGGACGCCGTAGAATTAATGCAACAAGATTGGGCGCAAGAGGGCATTGATATTCAAGTGAAACCTCTCTCGTTTAGTTCGTTGATCAGTCTTACTAGTGATGTGAAGAATCCAAATGGATGGCAGATGGCGACAGGACTTGGATGGTACTATGATGGACCAGGTTTTTATCCATCTGGAGGTGGACTTTTTGGAACGGGTGCGTCTTCGGGTGATGGATATAGCAATTCTGAAGAAGATGCACTAATTCATGCAACGCATTTACCGTATCCAACAGAGCAGCAAAACATGCAAGTATTTTTTAAGTATGAAGAGTTTACAGCTAAACATTTACCGGTTTTATGGCAAAATAACCAAGCAACATTGACCGTTCATGCTCCAAATATTCATGGAACAATTCAATATGCAGATGCATCAGTTGGGATTCCACAGATGCAATATTGGTGGGTATCTCCTAGCGCATAATTCATTGAAATAACTTCATCCCATTGAGTAGGCTTTTGGCCTTATTCAATGGGATTTTTGCTCTATTAGAGCCTGAGCAATTTGTGTAATAAGAAGTTGTTCTCAAACCGCTTCGTACCATCTACCAGAGGAGTGATGGTTCATGCAGTTGACGGAAACGTAAATAGACCGTATATTTTGTTTATATTCGCATGTAAATGCTAATAGGAAAGAATACGCTTCGTTTGGAGGCATTGAAGTGGAACGTCGATTCACGATTTCAGAGATTACGGAGTTATTTGATGTAACACCGAGAACTCTTCGCTATTACGAAGAAGTGGGACTGCTCGCACCTGAGCGACGCGGTGTTCAAAGACTCTATCACGATCGGGATCGCGTTCGATTGCAATTGATCTTGCGTGGACGTCGATTGGGATTTGGTTTGAAAGAGATCGCAGACATGCTTGATTTGTACGATGTAGATGTGACAGAGATCACTCAATTGGAAGATGTACTAAAGCGTGGTGATGAGAAACTAAGCGACATTGATGCGCAGATTCGCGACCTAGAGGTGGTACGCAGTGAACTATTGGAATTGCGCGAACGTATCACACAGACGTTAGCGCATAAGCGAAGGGGAGAGAAACAGGTATGAATCACATTTCATATGCCTATGGTAAAAATCATTTTACGCAGGATCACGATTTACAAGTGATTCTTAAACACTACTGGTCTGACTATGCAGAGCATCAAATAGAACTTCAGGAATTTGGAGAATATGCTGGACGCGAGATTTATGAAACCGTTTACCATGTTGATCATGATGCACGTCCAGTCCTTGTCAGTCATGATCTGGACGGCAATCGCATCGACCGCGTGCGGTTGAGTCCAGCACATCGTTCTGTGTTGAAACAGATCGCCCATATCAATCGCCCCCCATATGAGGGTGGAAGTTGGCATCATCACTATGCACTTGGCTATCTTGTTGGGGATCCTGGATTGTACTGCATTTTGACGATCACTGGACAAACGGTATACGCAATTCATAAGTATGCACCACAATTTTCAGAGTGGAAGGAGCAACTGCTTTCAGGTGAAGCCTATGGAGCAACGTGGATGACCGAATCTCAGGGTGGCAGCGATCTTGGGGCAAATGAAGCCATGGCTACACCAGACGGCGATCACTGGCACCTCACTGCAGACAAGTATTTTGCAAGTGGTGCAGGGCTCACTGATTATGCGATTACGACAGCAAGACCGGTAGGTGGAAAACCTGGGCCAAAGGGTCTAGCCCTCTTTCTCATGCCACGCATCAATCGCGATTCTAAGCTTAACTTTCACATTCGGCGGCTTAAAGATAAGAGTGCCACGCGCGCAGTTCCTTCTGGTGAGGCAGAGTTAAACCAAAGTGAAGCGTATCTAATTGGCGAGGCCAATCAAGGAATCTATTATACTCTTGAAAATTTAACCGTTTCGCGTCTCGCTAATACGATGGGTGCTATGGGTACAGCACGTAAAGCGCATATTGAAGTGCTTGAACGTGTTCAGAGGCGTAAAGCATTTGGGAATGCATTACAAGCATATCCATTGATTCGTCGCGATCTGACAGATCTTGCTGTTCGTTTAGCTGGTGGGCTTGCGTTGAGTTTTCATGCGATCGACAAGTTTGATCACGCTTGGGATACTCGCCCTCCGTATACAAGTGACTATCACTATGCACGCTTTCTCACGCACGTAGCGAAAAATCGTACGGCTGAGCACGCATCTGCAATGACTGCGATGGTTATGGAATTATTTGGTGGTCTAGGATTTCTCGAAGAATATAGCGTTGCGAGATGGCATCGCGAAGCACTTATTACGCCTATTTGGGAAGGGCCAAGCAATATTCAGGCACTCGATTTTCTAGAGACGATTCATAAGCATCATGCACACGAAACCTATCTAGCTGAATTTGTTCCGATACTCGAAAAAATAGGTACAAAGACAGCGAAGATCGCACAATATGCGATGGAGACAGCGCTTGCGCAATTGGCTGATTTACCTTCTGAAGAAGCACAATGGCACGCAAAACACGTCTTAGAACAGATTGCTGACGCGACGCAAGTGGCACTTCTTTATACGCTGGTACCAACAGGTGGAAAGCGCTATGAAAAATTAGCGGAGTTATATGCTGCGCGTTTTATCTTGCATGAAGAATATCCAGCATGGGCCATGAATGATCGTGAAGTGTGGGGGATTGGTCTCGATGCGTAAGGGTTTAATCCATGAAATCTTGGCAGACGCTGCATGGAAATGTCCAGATGTAGAGGTGATCAGTGGTTCTTATCGATCCACCTATGAAAAAGAGTGGCAACGCGTGTATCACTTAGCACATGGTATGCGTAGGATAGGCATTCAAAAAGGTACAGTAGTCGGGATTCTCGATGTCAATAGCTATCGCTTTTTTGAGCTGCAATTCGCGTTGTCTATGCTTGGGGCGATTAACCATCCGCTCAATTTCCGTCTCCCAAAAGCAGATTTACTATATACAGTGCAGCATGCAGGCGATGAATATATCTTTGCTTGGGAAGGTTTTGCACAAGTTGCACATACGATGCAAACGAGCGTACGACAAGTGATCTGGATGAGGGAAGATCGTTCACTAGCCATTGCACCGGAACATGGCGAGTTGACATTTGAGCAACTGATAGCTATTGGACGTGATGCTGCACAACAGGAGCCAATAGAGTTTGGTATAGACGTAGAGGATGACGATATTTTTTCCATATTTTATACGACTGGAACGACTGGACGTCCTAAAGGCATGCGTTATCGGCACCGCGACATGCTACACGCTTCCTTGCAGATTGCACATCATCTAGCGATTCATGATACAGGGGCCAAAATTGTCAGTGGCGATACCATGATGCCACTGATCCCATTCTTTCACATTCACGGCTGGGGAGCCTCTTTTTTTATACCCTACCTCGGAGCGAAGCTGGTGCTTCCAGAACGGGCAGATGCTAAAGAACAACTAGCGATCATTGCGCATGAACATGTGACGTGGAGCAATATGGTCCCGACACAACTGCACATGCTGTTGCATGAATGGGAACAACAGACTGGGTGTAAAGAGCATCTCCCATTACGTGTTCTCACCGGTGGCAGTCCGCTATCAACTGGTCTTACACAACGCTTGCATGAAGCAGGTATAACATTCTCGCTTATTTATGGTGGTTCTGATCAGTTGGGAACAAGTATCTCTGCGATCGTAGATGCGAAAAGGCTAACAGATCAAGAACGACGAACCATCTTAGCTACGCGAACGCTGCCCTTGCCTATGGTAATCGTCGATGTTCGTCATGAAGAGGGTGGCTCTGTTCCGAGAGATGGAGTTACAATAGGCGAAGTATGGGTTAAAAGTCCTTGGTTACCAGATGGTTACTTTTGTGATCCGGACCGTTCACGGGCTACCTATAGTGACGGGTGGTTTCGCAGTGGAGATCTCGCCGTTTGGCATGAAGACAGCTCATTGTACGTGCTTGATCGACAAAAGGATGCCGTAAAAAGTGGTGGTGAATGGATTGCTACAAGTGTGATTGAGAGTCTTCTCTCAGAATGTGATGGAGTCATCGATGTTGCTGTCATTGCATGGCCTGACGAGCGATGGGGAGAACGTCCCATCGCAGTCATCGAGATGAGTAAAAGGGCGAATGCAATATGTAGTGAAGAGTTTCTTTGGGAACATCTCAGGCAGGCGGTTCAAGATGGACGTCTCGCTACATTTTGGATTCCGGATCGGATAGTATTTATGGATAGGCTACCGATGACGAGTGCAGGCAAAATTCACAAGGCTGCCTTACGCGAAACTCTTCAGATTCGCACAGAGTAGTCAACTCAATTTTCAAAGCATAAGAAACATAGTATAAGAGCCTGTTCAAAAAGGGGACAGGTAAGACCCGCGCAGTGCAAGGAAGCGAGCCAAGAATGTGGACTGAGCGTACGTTTTGGGTACGTGAGGGAGCGTTCTTGGCGCTGACGCTGCAATGCGCCGGGGAGTTCTGACCACTTTTTGAACAACCTCTATAAACCAATCATCCAACTACCAAAGATGCCGTGATTTTGTAAAGGTTCTTGGTAGTTGAATTTTTTTTGCGCATGTATCTACTTATGTAATAATGGGGGATCGCTTATAAGTGCCTGTTCAAAAAGGGGGCAGGTAAGACCCGCGCAGTGCAAGGAAGCGAGCCAAGAATGTGGACTGAGCATACGTTTTGGGTATGTGAGGGAGCGTTCTTGGCGCTGACGCTGCAACGCGCCGGGGAGTTCTGACCCCTTTTTGAACAACCTCTATAAGAAGTAGATCCGCATGGTAAGTTAAATGGACACGTTGTAGCTGTCGCCAATTCTTAGCTGAGATATTATAACGAAATGGATATTGAGAAATTGCTGCCATGCTGCTGCGCTGTTATGTCTACCAATCCTTTTCCTTTACCGGAAAGCTAACTCTGAATTGGCTCGACAATAGATGTATGATCTCTCTATAAACGGTAGAGTGCAGATGTAATTGAACTTAGCTCTCATGTTCAGTTTAGTTATTGATTTGATCACTAGGAGAATTATGTCGAGATGGGTTGCGAGTTTTGACGATATTGCGCGGGAAATGTCGCGAAAGAGTAAGTGTGGTACGCAAAAATAAATTTCAATCGCAACTATATGATTTGGCAATTTTAAGGTCGCAAATATAGGCATGTTTTATTTTGAGGTTGCGATATGCAGCATGAGAGTTTTGGATTATGATGAGTGTGAAAGCAATGCTCAGGGGAGTGAATACATATGAGTAGTCGTGGAATGAAGCCAAGCGCACGGTCGCATGCATCGATGAGCATGATGGCGGCTGGATTAAAACGCTCAAGTGAAACACAAGATGTCACACAATCACCTATATTCCAAGAAGTATTGAAACACTTAGGCGAGGAACGCACGGTTCTTGATATTGGTGCAGGAGTCGGACGCTTTACGGGTCCATTGGCGGCAGCTGGGTGTCACGTTGTGGCGATCGAACCTGCGGGTGAGATGATATCTCATTTAGAGGAAACGGTAGAGCGCTATGATGTGAGTCATAGGGTACAGGTGTTACAAAGCATGTGGCCTGCAGATGTAGATGCGCAGTTACCTGCACATGTGGAAGTAGCTCTTGCCACATTTGTTATTCAGTTCTCTGATGATTGGGTGGGATTTGCAAGGGAGATGGAGCGTACCGCTACAAAACAGTGCATTCTTGCTGTGCATGTTGATCCGATCATGAGATCTTTGGAAGAGTTATGGCCGATATTCCATCCGGATCGGGTAGGTCCCCATATGCCGGGATTTGAGGAAATCTATCCAGTGTTGCTACATGCAGGGATTGTGGCTGACGTACATATTTTTGAAGAAGAGCTTGGACCAAGATGGTTGGACGTAGCAACGGCGTTACCGATGATTGCTTTGCAATTGGAAATTTCCGATGATACTGATGCAATCAAGCGCTTAGAAAACATATTGGAGGATCGTGCATCAGCTATTCTACAACCGCGCCCTCACAGAATGGCGATGATTTCTTGGATGCCTAAAACTGTACAATGAGTACGATAGTATTGGTGAAATGAGTAGATTAGCGAAAAATTAATTGATCTCATCTGATGGATTCACCGATGGTAAGATTCATCTAACTACCTTTACTCCTGATGACAAAGATACAGGAATTAAAGGTAGTTAGTTTATGGTCTGATATAAGAAGGATCGAAGCTTTTTTATTTGTAAGGACTAGAATGAAATGACTTGGTATCCATCTTTAACGAGTGAAACGATGTCTTGGCCTACATATTTTAGTGGTACACTGCCTGCACGCAAGGTGTCATCAATATGTCTTTTCTCGGCATGTGCTTGACAGGCAAGGACAAGTGCGCCCTTTTCAATAAAGGATGTTGCCTTTTCTATATAGATCTCATGAGTGAGTAGTTCTACAGCATGTGCAAAAAAAATAAGGGCAACATGCTCGATATCGGGTGAAGTTGCTAGAACATTGGTTAGACCAAATGCTGATTCCACTCGTGAAGGATCCTCTGGACCAGCGTTTAAAAGAATTAATACTTTGCTCATGGTAGTTACCCCCTTATGATAAAAATGATTGATACTTAAAATTATATGCTAATCTTTTTATATAGACAATAGATGATATCAAATACTCCTTAATGTCGATGACTTAAGGTACTAACGGCCATCACATGATGCCATACCTTGACAAGCGATTCAGTGTATAGTCACTAGTTCTTTTCGGTGCATCCAATAGGGTATGGTTGCCCAGATAACCAAAAGGGGCTGTGACCCCAATGCAAGTGCAAATGCCCCACGAAATCCTGCACTTTGAAAAACGACCCACAAGATCAATAAAATCATCCACGTGCTACTTGCGACAAAGCTAGTCAGTTGTGGACGCCATGTAGTAGTGAGCCACATGATAGCTAATGCAAGTGGGATACCTCCTAAGATAAATGTGGCAATCAAACCTTGATGAACACCCCATAGATTCACTTGTGCAAACAAATGAAATAGCCATATGGGTGTATGTATAGGATGAAGAGCAATCATCATTTGATACCCTTTGCCGGACCAAAATGAATGAAATGGGAGCCATTGAACGATGGCAAATAAAAACCAATATCCTGCATTGGCGTAAATCACCATATGGCGTACAAAGAGTGTATGCCAACTATGAAATGGAACCCATAATAAAATAACTGTGAGCGCCAGAAGCAACCCTGTACCAGGGGAGCCTTCTAAAAATGTGGGATTGGGTGCGCCTATACGACCAAGATCCTCCGCATATATCCATGTGAAAAGTCCAAATAGAAAAATGAGACCCGCCATGATTCGCGTAGCAGTGACTTGGTCAAACGACCATATGAGTCCTGCTAGCGAAAGTTGAATAACCACAGACCAGATATTGATCCACATTCCGTGGTGTATAAACAAAGTGAGAAATGAATCATAAGGCGATCCGACTCCTACCTGCTGATGAGCAAACCACGTGGCTGGTTGGACAAAAAGGATGCTGGGACGAATTTGTAATAGCCCGCTAATTAATAAAAATGTGGCGATGCTATGTTTCACTATTCGATATGGTATTGGAATATGAATCACTTTTTTCTTTGCTTTCAGATCTTCCGGATGAGGGTCGTCAGCTAATGATCGTGACATTTTTTCCATCACTAGTAACATCACTACTTTGAAAATCACTAAAAAGACAATGGCACCTACAAATTCAAAAAGGCTCAGGTAGTATGTACTAAGAAAGCTATCCGCATCTGACATGCTTTTGGTTCTCCTTTACTCAATACAGCATACAATTTTTGGCTTAGAGTATGTATGGTTGGCCTTCGTACAGTCCTTATTTTCATCTACATATAATTTATTATGTGCATGGAAATACATAAACAACCATTTGTTTTCTCGAGATATCCATATGACATGTCTGCAGATTCGCGTTGTACCTAATCTAGCCTGGTATTTTTTAATGAGTTTCGCTCTCTGTGCGAAGAGTCGGCCTAAGGCCACGTACGAAGACTTGATAAAAAGTCTCCCGAATTTCGTCATTCGTAATAGGCGCAAATTGTTTGTCCCATTCGTTGACTAACGTGGTATACGTCCGCAAAATAATAAAGGCAACCACTTCTGGATGACACTCCGCTATGTCATTGCGCTCTTGTCCCTGGCGGATTTCAGATGCGATAAACTGAATAATTGAGCGCTCAATGTGTTGGAGGCCAGCGACAACTTTCGTTGTACCAAGTTCCTTCACTTCTAGGCTTAGTTTGACTAACAACTCGTGTTTTGAACGGTAGTTTAGGATTTGAACGATTGCATTTTCTAAATTTTCTAGGAATTGATCGGTGGCACAAAATGCTTTGCTTGCGATTTGTTGAAGTTCCTCTGCAATGCCATCAAGAATAAAGGCAAACAACTCATCTTTACTTGCAAAGAACATATAGATCGTGCCTTTACTTACATCTGCAATTTTGGCCACCTGGTCCATCGTCGTTCCTTTGTAACCAAACATGGAGAACGACTTGATAGCGGCATCTATGACTCTTTGTCTTGTCGTGGACATGGGAACACCTCTTTAACAATAAGAGTACTACGATGTGTAGCGTTCCTCAAATCAACACTTCACAAAAAGAGGAATGAGAGCTATAATACGAAATGACTAAATTACTAAATTGGTCACTTAGTATTTTAAGTCTATTAGCAACAAGCTTCAGTGAGAGGAGTACGACTATGAAAATTGACATCCATGATCTATCTAAAAACTTAACTACACCCCTTACTGCACCAGCTTACTCGGTGCCCACCTATAAGTTTGTCAATCGCGAATATCTGAACATTGTTTACCGAACGGATGTAAACGCGCTGCGCGCGGCTGTGCCTGAACCACTGGAGATCGATGAAGAGTCACCGCTTGTCCGCTTTGAAGTCATGTGGATGCCCGATGTGTCTGGTCTTGGCGTGTATACCGAATCAGGACAGGTAATTCCTGTGCAGTTTAATAATGAGGAAGGTGACTATGTACATTCAATGTACGTAGATAACTTTCCAGCCATTGCAAGTGGAAGAGAACTGACCGCCTACCCTAAGAAGTGGGGTGCACCTAAGCTCTATGTCGATTCGGATACATTGGTGGGAACGCTCGATTACGGGTCACTTCGTGTAGCGACTGCTACGATGGGATATAAACATGTTGAACTTGATCTAGAAGAGGCTCGCAAGGAAATTTGTCGTCCAAATTTTATGATGAAAATCGCGACAGATTACAATGGACAATTGCGGATTTGTGACTTGGTTCGCACGCAAATCACTGATGCACACATCAAGGGCGCGTGGACTGGACCTGCGCGACTCCAATTATTTGAGCATGCACTTGCACCACTTGCTGATCTTCCAGTGCAAGAAGTGGTATCTGCATCACACATTGTGGCTGATGTGACGTTGAATCCCGCGAAGCCTGTATATAATTATTTGCTTCACTAAATTTGTAACAACTTAGGAAGAGGTGTAACACATGAGAATCGCTATTTTAGGAGCAGGTTCTTTAGGGACGATCGCAGGAGCCTATATTGCTGCAGCAGGACAAGATGTCGAGTTAATCGATGTCAATCAAGCACATGTTCATGCCCTGAATCAATCGGGTGCACAAGTGGTTGGAACGCTACAATTTACAGCACCAGTTCATGCGATCACCCCCGATCAGATGTCAGGTAAGTATGATTTGGTCTTATTGCTCACAAAACAACTTTATAATGATGCCGTTCTTCAGCATCTGTTACCTTATATCGGTGAACAAAGTGTCGTGTGCTCATTGCAAAATGGTATACCGGAGGAAAAAGTAGCTTCTATCGTGGGGCGCAAACGTGTTATTGCTGGGTCTGTTGAATATGGAGCGACGTGGATGGAACCAGGTGTATCCAGTCTTACAACAGAAGCTGAGATGTTTAAAAAATATGCATTTCAAATTGGCGAGTTAGATGGTGTAACCACCAAGAGAATCGAGCGTATTCAAGCGATCTTAGACCTAGTGGGTGGCACGCACATCTCTGATAATTTAGTGGGGACGAAATGGTCTAAGTTGCTTATTAACAATGCGTTTAGTGGAATGTCCGCAGCACTTGGTGGCACGTACGGCGACGTACTAGATGATGCCATAGGCATACGGAGTGCTGTGCACATAGCGGATGAAACCATAAAAGTTGGACATGCATATGGCGTAAATTTTGCTAAAATGAATGGGTTTGATGTGGCGTCCTTAGAAGTCAATAGTAACGCCGATATTAAAGCGCATATCCACACGCTTCGCGTGATCCTGCAACCTACTAGGCTTTTGAAAGCAAGTATGTTGCAGGATCTTGAGAAGAAGCGTCAAACAGAAATTGATTTTATTAACGGAGTCATACCTCAACTCGCAAAAGAGAGAGGCCTTGTGGCACCGTACAATGAATTGGTCGTTGAACTCGTTAAACAAGCAGAAAGTGCTCAGTCTGTTCCGCGTTTCAACGAGAACATAGCACGCTTTGAGAAGTTATATGACCAAGTTCTGGTGTGAATGGTTATAAGGTGTTGTCAGCAAGGATAAGTCATCGACCACAAGCGCCTTTACACCTGCTTGTCGGCAGTGGTGAACTTGTGACGCATGACGCAGTGTCCATGCAACGACTTCATAACCTCCTGATAGAACACGCTGCGCCCACTCGCGATCGATATCTGCGATGTGGGCGTGCAAACTAAAGAGTTGCAGTGTTTCTGCTAGGCTAAGTAGCGGCCAGGGACGGCCGCAGTAGATAGCACCTAAAGGAATTTCTGTGTTCATATGACGAATCACAGCTAACAGTTCATGATTAAATGAAGAGAGCAGCACCCGACCTTCACACTCATAGGCTATGACTTCTTTTAGTACATTTTTTGCTAAGCCCTCTTTGTTTTGGGGGGTGCCCTTTAGCTCAATGTTGACGCAGAGATGGTTTGGTAACCAGCGCAGTACATCACCTAACCTGGGTATAGGCATATGTTCAGATGCAGGATTGCGCCAGCTGCCAGCATCCAGATATTCCATGTCACTAAAACGCAAGGAACCGATCGAACCTGTTCCATTTGTGGTGCGATCTAGTGTCGCATCGTGCATCACGACAAGTTGTTCATCTGCTGTAAGGTGGACATCCAGTTCAATCATATGTGCACCAAGATGCGCAGCATTTATGAATGCGGACATCGTGTTTTCGGGGTACTGTGCGCTTGCGCCACGGTGGGCGACATGTATTTCAGGGATTGTAGCAAAAAGCTCTTGTATGGATAGCATAGTGATCGCCCCTCTGAAGTGAAGTGTGGACTCAATTCTTGGGATTAGCTTACTGTGGTTGACTCAATGCTTGGTCAGACTTTTGAACCGCTTGATGCAATGCAGTAGAAACGGGTGTTTGGCTATCCATGATTTGATCCATTGCATCCTGAATGTATTGATAGACTTGTAGATAATCTGGGGATAGCGGTGCTTGTTTAGCATAAGCTAATTCTTCGACCGGAACCTTGTGATTTGGATGTTGCGCATAGTAACTCGTGAGTGCAGGAGCAGATAGCGCCGCTTGTTTGACAGGTAGATACCCCGTTTGTTCACTCCATTCAATCGTTTGTGGTACACTCGTAAACCACTTAATAAATGTCCACGCTGCAGCTTTTTGAGCCGCAGGGGCTTTTTGCATGATTACCGCATTGGCACCACCCGTTGGCACAGCATATTGCGTGAATTTAGGCATAAACGCTGTACGGTACGTTACTCCTGTTTGTGCGATTTGCCCCATATCACCAGCGGAGCCAATGTACATGGCAGTGCGGCCATGACCAAAATCTTCGATCGTTTGCGTCCATTCATTAGGTCCAGCATTGACAGCCAGTGTTCCTTGGGATTGCATGGTTTGCCACAACTTCATTCCAGCTTCCGCCTGTGGTGTATCAAATGTTGCTTCAGTGAGTGTAGGGTTTAATAAATGACCTCCATCGGACCATACGAGAGATTCAAAAAACCACCACTGATTAACTGGCTCAAAACCATAGACTGACGTTGTTCCATTGCTTTTTTTCGTCAATTTTGCAGCATCCTGTGCTAACTGTGCCCAGGTCGCGGGTGCTGTTTGGATATGTGCAGCTGCAAACAATGTTGGATTGTAGTACAACACGGGGACGCTTCGATTAAAAGGAATGCCATAAGTGGTGCCTTGATAAGACGTGTTATTTAAGAGCCCCGGTAAGAAGTCTGATTTCTGATCGTTTTTACTAGATGCCATATAGCTATCTAGGGGCTGTAATGCACCGCTTGATGCAAATAATGGCGTTGAGTGAATTTCTAATTGAACCATATCGGGGACTTTACCTGAAGCGATAGCAGCCATCAGTTTTTCTTGTAATGGGCCATCGCCAGAATAACTTCCCTGATAGACTGCGTTGACATGTATTCCTGGGTGTGTGGCGTTAAATTTTTGTACCATCTGTTGGAGCACCTGGCCCAATTGGCCAGACATGCCTTCCCAAAAGGTCACTTGTACAGGAGTACTCGATGATGTGGAAGCAATATTTGCACTACTTGTCGTTGGATTGGTCGTAGATTGTGCAGCCGACTGTGAACCACAACCCGTGAGTGCTATGGATGAACTAAGAACAAGCAGGACACCTAAACTGATGGTTTTCATTTTCATATCGTAAGCCTCCATGGGTTTGATCGTTTATGGATTACTCTTTGATTGCCGTATGCGCGGTACCTTGTACGAAATATTTCTGGCCAATGAAAAAGAGCAGGAGTGCAGGGAGGATGGCTAATAAACTACTTGCCATCAGCGTGCTCCACGATGTTCCGCTGCCGTCATTGGCAATCATGTACGTTAGACCAACAGGAACTGTGCGCATGCTATTGGACTGAGTGGTAATGAGTGGCCAAAACAGATCATTGTAGTGAAACACGAAGTTTAAAAACGCGACTGACAATAAGGATGGTTTACACATCGGCAATACGATACGAGTGAGTATCCACATGTGACCCGCACCGTCCATTTGCGCAGCATCGAGAATCACTTGCGGAACTTGGCGAAATGCCTGAACTAACCAAAATGTAGCGAATGCAGAGCCCAAGAAAGGTACGATTAGCGCTTGATAAGTATCGATCCAATTGAACTCTTTCATCATGAGGAACATCGGGATAAAGGTAACTTGCACAGGGATCATAAAGGTGGCTAAGATCAATCCATATGCGATCTTTTTCCCCCGAAAAGGTACTCTTGCAATGGCGTAAGCGGCGAGTGATGATGTCACAAGTTGGCCGATCACGATGGCTACAGCAATGATGATCGAGTTTAGCATGTATCGTGAAAAGTACGGTTGATCCCAAGCTGCGATAAAATTTGTCCACTGTGGATGCCATGGGATATAATGCGGTGGATAGTCGAATACCTGTTGATTGGATAAGAGAGAAGTATCTGCCATCCACCATAGCGGCATGAAAAAAACCGCAGCGATCATTGTAAGCACAGAGATGTTGATTATTTTTCTCATAGGAACACGTTTGCTTCGTATAAGATGTCGTTTTTGTACGCTAGACAGCGATGTCGTGACTACATTTGATGGTGTACCCACTTGCTTTCCCCCTTAAATTGCAAGTAAGTGATCACAGCAAGGAAAAGAAGGAGCAATACCGCAACTGCAGCCGCTATGCCGATGTGAAAGAATTGAAACCCTTGTAAAAAAAGATAGTAAATGATGGTTGTGGTGCTATCTGCAGGACCACCATTGGTTAACACATATACTTGGTCAAAGGATAGAAAAGAAAAAATGATTGACATCGTCATGACGAAAAACAGGGTGGGCGTAATCATAGGTAGCGTGACACGATAGAATTGTTGCCACCGATTGGCGCCGTCCATTTGGGCTGCCTCATAAAGCGGTACTGGTACATTTTGAAGGCCGTTTAGAAAAAGCACGATAAAATATCCTGTAAATTGCCATACATATAGCAGGATAATCACCAGCATCGCTTGATTGGGACTTCCAAGCCACGGTTGTGCAGGCATATGGAACACGCGCAAAAAATAATTGATCAAACCGTGATGTGGTTCAAACAACCAAGACCACGCGATCGCACTTGCTACTGTTGGCGCCACGTAGGGTATGAAAAACAGAGCTCGAAATATACGCACGCCACGAAATGGTTCATGTAGTAAAACTGCAAGAAAGAGACTAAGTGGCAAGGTAATACCCGTACTTACAACTAAATAAAACAAGGTTCGCAAAATGGCATGCAAAAAGCTTGTGCTGTGAAGGAGCTGGTTGTAATTGGCTAACCCTACGAAAGTTGGTGTTGGGTCAATCAGATTCCAACGCAGTAAACTAAGATAAAGCACATAGGCGATAGATCCGATGCCAAAAACACTCAGAAGTCCCACCGCAGGCAATACAAAACTCCAACCGATGAGCGTGTTTTTCTGGCGAAACGTGAGAGAATAGATCGCCAGTTTTTGCAAGGTGAGCCTCACTCCTTTTATTTGTGAATGCCATCATGTCGCGATCTCAACCACTTTCTTTTTCCTCTCTTAGAGTAACAATCTAGTATCGTCGTATAATAAACAATGTGTAACCATTATGTATTCAACTCGTAATTAATCTGTAAATATGGTTTGATCGTTTGATGAGTTTGCCGTATCAATGATGGTTCTTGAAGTCAATTAACGAGTATAATGAACAAGATCAATCCTGCTCGGTGAGGTGTTTATGATGTCTGATTCTACTGTGCCAATTAGGATGTCTCACTATCAAAAACTTGCTTTAACTGTTATTTTGACAGGTGTCCTTATCACAGCAGTTGATACAACGATTGTGGTACTTGCATTGCCGACGATGATGGGGTCATTGCATGCCCAGTTGTCAGATGCGGTTTGGGTAATCCTATCGTATCTCCTTGTCATTACACTGTTGTCGACACAAGTAGGTCGTATCGGAGATATGTTTGGGCGTGTTCGTATTTATGAATTTGGATTCCTGATATTTATCATCGGTTCTTTTTTGTGTGGTATTGCTTCTAATGAGCAATGGCTCATCTTTTTTCGCATTGTACAGGGGATTGGCGGTGCTTTTGTGAGTGCCAACAGTGGTGCTGTCATTGCGGATACGTTTCCATCTGAATTGCGAGGGCGCGCGTATGGATTTAATAGTATTGGCTGGAATATGGGGGCTATTTTAGGGATATTGCTCGGCGGATTGATCACAACTTATTTTTCTTGGCGATGGATTTTTCTTATCAATGTACCTATTGGCATTTTCGCGTTTATACTGGCATTGAAGGTGCTTAAAGATCGAACTGAGCGTGCAAGTCGCTCATTTGACTTGATTGGTATGGTCACTCTTGGGGTCGGTTTACTTGGAGGTCTTTTGGCTATGACAAGATGGTCATCAGGACAACTTGATGTAATTACGTATTTGCTAGCTTTTATCGGTATTGTAGCGCTGGTTGGATTTGTTTTTGCAGAACGAATGCAACAATCACCAGCATTAGATATACGTTTATTTAAAACGAAAGTTCTCACCTTCTCTCTTCTAGCCTCTTTTTTTCAATCACTTGGTAATTTTGCCGTGCTATTTTTGCTTATTATGTATTTACAAGGGGTGCGTGGGTTAAGTCCACTTCATGCATCATTGCTACTGGTTCCAGGGTATATCATTGGCGGTATTGCAGGTCCATTAGCGGGGCGGTGGAGTGATCGAATTGGAGTAGTAGTCCCTGCAACCATGGGGCTACTTTTGCAGGCCATAGCTATCTTCATCTATGCTCAGCTCAATACTATTACACCATTTGGAATTGTGATGCTTGGCAGTATCATCAATGGTATTGGGGCAGGGTTCTTCTTCCCATCCAATAACGCTGCTGTCATGAAGGCAGCTCCTGCAAAGGTGTATGGCATCGTTTCTGGAATGTTGCGCACGTTTGCGAATATTGGGATGGTGCTTTCATTTGCCATGGCTATTCTTATCGCATCGGCTAGGATACCAAGAGGATTAGTCTATGCAGTATTTGTAGGTACCACAACGCTGCATCCACAACTAATGAATACATTTGACAATGGCATTCATGCTGCATTTTATGCATGTATAGTGATGATGGCATTGGCCGCTATTGGGTCTGCTATGCGTGCTGGCAAGGCGAATTCGGCGTGATGCATGCAGGAAGATTATATGGGCAATGGACCTACTTCTACCGTGCGAATTGTCGTTTTAGTGTGTGAATACGCCTTAGCCACGCCGTATTGGTGTATGGATTTTTTAGTGACGATTTTTGTGGGAACGGATACTCTTGTATGCTCTTTGAACGGAGA
This sequence comes from Sulfoacidibacillus ferrooxidans, assembly GCF_022606465.1. NCBI lineage: Bacteria > Bacillati > Bacillota > Bacilli > Caryophanales > Alicyclobacillaceae > Sulfoacidibacillus > Sulfoacidibacillus ferrooxidans. The sequence goes on along the minus strand of NZ_JALBUF010000001.1, from coordinate 664,153 downwards.
CATGGTGAGCCCGATCGAGTGATCATTGAGCCAATACGCAATGATTTTGTTGCCTGCTGCAGTCGGTAGTTGTTCAGAACCGTTGAAGCCATCTGTATACCATTTGAATTCTTCTTTTTTCGATATACCTGGTTCGTTGATGCAGATGTAGATAGATAAATTATCAAGGAACTTTAACATCCTCAAATGTTGGGAACACTCGTCGTCAGATATGAATTTAATTTCGCTAAACAAGCGATTTTGGCGATTGGATTCAAGTTGCTTATATTCGCGTTCATCGCTACTCATAGGTTCGTAAAAGAATGAAGAGTAATGACAGCTACAGAGTAAGGCGGCGTATTTGTTTTGACCTTCTACTTCATCTACTCCGCGTTGATAATGCAGGAGTTTTAGTGGAGACGGGAAGTCAATAAACGAAAAGGGCGCCTTTGATCGATCATTCCACAGAGGAATTTCATCTAAAGTGATCCAGGCTCGATCATGTTGAGCGATAGCGTAGATCACATCTTCGCGATGGCTCTCTCCGTTAAATAGATCTTCTCTCCAATACTGAGCTAACTGTCCTGACAACAGCGCATGGTGGTGTTGATCGACCATGACAAAATCATGTTCACGTTCGTAAACGATCATCGTTAATTCCCCCTTAGGATAAACAATTTGTTCCCATATCAGAAGAAGCGAATAATTGATCATATCTAATTTTTATCATACTACGCATAAAACTGCCATCATGCGCTTATGTACATTGATTGAGATGTGTGGGATCCAACTAGATGGTTATATCTAGTTGGATGCAAGATTGCAGATAGAAAAATGCAGCCCAAATAGATCTAAATTTTCAGTATACTTATTGATTGCAACGAAGCGGTGTGTTATTATACTTAACACAATAAGTTATTTATCGTGTTAAGTAGTACTTTATTTTGCTTGAAAAATCTATTATGATGGGATAGTGATGGTGATGTTAAGTAATCTATCTTCAAGCATACATGATCACTCGCTAGACCCTTCATCTACCAGGTTAGCTAAAAAATTAACCTGGTTAATGGTGATTGCCTTCGGTCTTGCGGGTGAAGTAGGAGCTGGTATCTTTGCGGTTTCAGCGCAAGTACAGGGAATCACACCTGGTATAGGTGCACAAGTTCCTCTAGCTATTTTTGTTGATGGATGTATTGCTTTGACACTTGCGGCGACGTATTGGTTCTTCTCAGGATCACTAGCTGGCGCAGGCGGTGAGTACCTGTTTATTAGTCGTACGCTTGGTGCGAGGTTTGGCTTTATTGTACATGTTATTTCTTGGTTTGGTAGCACTGCGAGCATCGGATTTTTAGCTTATGTTGCACCAACTTTTCTAGCATCTGCGTTAAACAGCATGTCGCCTGGGCTTGGAACTCCTCTTACAACAATAGAAGGTCAGTGGATTGCAGGTTTAGCCATGATTTGGATTGCGTGGGCAATGCATGCGAGAGGCATTCGTCTCGTTGGGGTTGCTTTGCAGATTGCAATGGGCGTGATTCTATTTGCTGGTTTACTTGTGATGATCGTTGGATTCAGCCATTCATCAACAAGTTTGTTGACTATTCTTGCACTAAAGGATCATCTATCTCCTAGCAGTCTAATGAGCGGAGCTCCACAACAAACTCACTTTGCCTTTTTTATGGTTCTTCCTGTATTGTACTATGCATATTCGGGATTGCGAGGTGCTACTTACACAGGTGGAGAAACGGCAAACGCAAAGAAAATTTTAGGTAATAGTATGATTGTGTTGGTTTTTCTTGTTACTGCATTTTATACCTTATTTGCAGCCGCGCTATACCACTTGGTACCTTGGCAATTGTTGAGTGGATTGATGCGTGATCACGATACGTCATTAGCTAGTGCTTCAGCTCTTATAGGTCTGCTCTTGCCAGGTTGGTTAGATGTTATTCTTAGTTTTGCGGTTGCGTTGATTGTATTTAAAACAATCCTACCTGTAATGATGGGACAATCTCGTATGATGCTAGCATTTTCAGCAGACGGACTTTTGCCCAGTTATTTTAAACATCTATCTTCGTTCCAGACTCCTGTTCGAACGTTAACAGTAGGGGCTTTCATGTCGAGCGTAGTTTTGACTCAAACGGTATTTACCGGAACAGCATTTGGATTGGCATCAAGTGTGTTAGCGGGAACGATCGTTCACTTTGCTTTAGGTTTAGGTGTACTCCGTTTACCTAAATCCGCTCCATTGTTATACGAAAATAACAGAACTTGGTTGAAGAAAAAACGAAGGTTGCAATTATTGCTTGGGTGGATACAAATGCTGATTGCTGTAGGATTAGCTTATCTCGTGGTGCTTCCGTCCCTAAAAACGATTTGGTATTTTAATCCGCTTTTCCAGGTGATCTTATTTGGAGTCATTGGTTGGGTGCTGTATAGTCGTTATTGGCGAATGGTAGTGACTACAAATGGTCTAAAAGAGCATCAAGTAACATTTCAGTCAGAATCAAGTCTATAAAACGGTAGGAAAGATGACTGGCTATCTCATACAGTGAAGTGTAGGTCGAAAATAAGGGTTGGAATGTAGATGAATAATGCATCGTTTCATGTTTTATCGTTAATTCCTAAGGATCGTCTTTTGGTGGGAAATCCTATGATACCTGAATGGATGAAGATTGCATATTGGGATGATGTAAATCCTTTGTTGGGCGATCAGTTATCTAAATTTCAGGCGGTATTGGGTGGCGGAACACCAATTCCGTATGAAGTGCTCTCTGCGACTAGTCTTGAAATGATCCAATTGGTCAGTGCAGGATATGATCGCATCGATCGCGAAGCGGTTGTTGAGAAAGGATTGGTGGTTTGCAATAATCCTGGAGCAAATGCTCCAGCCGTGGCAGAACATATGCTTATGATGTTACTCTATTTTGCACGCCGTGCTGGTGAAGCACAGGCTATGGTATACAATGGGCAATTCTCCAATGCGAGAATGGATCTCATGGGTCCACGGTTGCGAAACCTGAGTGAAATGACCATTGGAATCATAGGCTTAGGGGCTATCGGCCAGTGTTTTGCGGAGTTAGTACGTCCATTTGGCTCCAAGATACTCTATTATTCGCGAACTCGAAACGCGTCTGTAGAAGAAAAGCTTGGGCTACTATATAGCGAATTAGATGCGATTGTTCAAGTGGCAGATGCTGTCGCGGTGGCGCTACCGTTAACAGAACAAAGTTATCAACTGTTTGATGCACGACTTTTTGCGCTCATGAAACCAACAGCCATATTGATCAATGTGGGGCGTGGAGGTGTGGTAGATCATCAAGCGTTAGCCAATGCGCTTGTGACAAAGCAGATTTATGCTGCAGGATTAGATGTCTTTGATCCTGAACCATTGCCTCCCGATCATCCTCTTCTTTTGGTAGATGATGAAGTACGACAACGCATGCTGTTATCCCCCCATTTAGCAGGATTAACGCAATGTGCATGGGCAACAATGATTCAAAACGCCATCGATAATCTTGTGCGGCATGCGATTGATCAACGACCGCAGCATGTACTTTCATTCGTGAATGAAAGTACAACGACAACGCATCAGATAGTTTGAATTTCAATCATGTTCGGCCTCATGCATCAAATCACCTATTGTCTGTATGTGGTGCATGAGGCTACTTTATTTTTGTTAAGATGATCATTCTATCGAATAGATAGATCAGTCGATAAATATTTTTTGTTTTAATCTATAATTAAATATATACTGAATATAATGATAAATATTCAATCTACATAGGACTATGGATGTAGAGTTAAGATGCGACCAAAGGGGGATGGGGAAATGAATTTGATTGGATTAAGTCAGACGGAATCAGTTCGTTCAGTCTCGAAACGTAGTAAGATGATGTTTATTGTAATTGTGATCGTATCAGCCATTCCCGCATTCCTTGAGGGATTCGATACCAATCTGTATACGTTCGGATCTCCCTTTATTGTGCCTGACGTGCATGGTACGGTTGCTCTTCTTGGAATGATCGCAACTGGGTATGCTCTCGGTATTGCAGTCTTTAGTTTAGTGGGTGGCTATTTATTTGACCGATTCTCAGTCAAATATACGATTCTTTTATCAGTCATTATTTTTACATTATTCACCGTCTTTACTGGATTTGCAACAACCCCCATAACTCTCATGATTTCAAGATTTATGGTAGGGGTTGGAGTTGGCATGTTTCAACCAGCCATTATCGCGTTACTAGGAGATATATTCTATGAAACACGAGGGCGAGCTGTATCTGCTTTTGCTGTCTTTTTTGGTTTAGGATTATTTGCAAGCCCGTATCTCATTTCACCCTTTTTACCACATTTTCAAGTTCCTTTTGTTATTTCTGGAGCCTTTAGTCTCGTGTCGATTCTTTTATTTTATCTGTTTGTACCCAAAACATATAAGAGAATTGAAAAACGTCAACTTTCTTTAAAAGGGATCATCAATCGCAATGTACTGGTGATGTCTATATCTATTTTTTTATTTGGGATTGCACTTTTTGGGTATTTGGGGTATTACTCAGATTTCCTGCTTAAGGTATTGCAATTACCATCCTCTACGGCTGCGAGTATCGCCTCTATGGGAGGATTGGGGGGATTGATTTGTGCATTCCCGCTTGGGGCATTAGCAGATAAAGTAGGACGTAAATACATTGTTAGTTTTGCCTCATTTCTCATTGCTATGGGTAGTGTTGGGATGTTTGGAATTGCTAAAACGCCGACGGAATTGCTCATTGCTACGTTTTTATTTGGAGCCGGGTGGGGAATATATGTAGATTTGACAGCTACGCTTTGTCAGGATTCTGTTGATGATTCTATCGCTGGAACAATTACAGGGGTTATTTTTCTTGTGTTTAATATCGGAGCATTGTTTGGTGGGCCGTTGTTTGCTCTTTTAAAACCAATGGGATTCGTATTTGCAGGATTAGTGACATTGGGGGTATCAAGTATTCTTTCTTTGATTCTAACCTTTTTTACTCGATCCGAAGTGGAGACAGATGTTATTCACAAAGAGATGGCTATGAACTAATGTAATTGAGGATTAGTTGTTTCATCTTGATAGGCTGATCGATATGGAGTCTACAGAACTCGCATATCGATCAGTTAATTTTACGAGGTAAAGTGAATGATAAATGGAGCTATCCTTATTTTTGTTTTTGGTCATATGTCCTATGCATGGTTACTTGTTGCGGTTATTATCAATGCAATGAGTATCATGATTCCTCCGAACTACTGGGCCACACCTGGTGTCGCCTTTCCGTTATCTCTGATGGGGGCTGGAGCTTTTGGTATGGGGCTTATTTCAAATACGGCGAGTGCTATTGGACCCTTAGTCTCCTCGTTCTTAGTGCCTAATCTTGGTTGGGATGGTGTTTTTGTCGTTATCGCGATACTTGCTGTAGTGGGCATTGTTATCAATATACAGGCCAGTCGTATACGCCTGGATTCTACACAGAACTCATATGTACAGAATACAACACAACTGTAATCGTATTCTTTTTTGGGGGTGTTAAAATGATAGCCACCGAAATATTTGATCAGTTAAGCGCTCTTATAGGAATGGATAAAGTGTCTGTCAATGTATGTGTTCGAGAGCAACATGGAAAGGATGAATCTTATAATTCACCTTCACTGCCTGATCTCGTCGTTTTCCCTGAATCGACTGACGATGTAATTACCGTTGTGAATTTTTCTGCAAAATATCAGATACCTATCGTGCCCTTTGGCAGTGGCAGTGGACTCGAAGGAAGTGCGATCCCTGTGAGGGGTGGGATCTCTCTTGACATGAATCGAATGAATCGCATACTAGAGATTCGATCAGAGGATTTTCTAGTACGAGTTCAATCTGGTGTGACAAAGGATCAGCTTAATCATTTTTTGAAGCCCTATGGGTTATTTTTTGCCGTAGATCCTGGCGCAAATGCAACATTAGGTGGTATGGCGGCAACCAATGCCAGCGGAACGACTACTGTTCGATATGGAGCGATGCGGGAGAATGTGCGTGCTATAGAAGTTGTCCTGGCGAATGGAACTGTGATTCATACGGGAACCTTGGCAGCAAAATCATCTTCTGGATACAATCTGAACGGGCTTTTTGTTGGCTCTGAAGGGACTCTAGGTGTGTTTACCGAATTGTGGATCAAGGTATGGGGAATACCGGAAAGCATTGTATGCGCGAGAGCAGAATTTCCCGATATTACATCTTGTGTCGAGGCATCTACTGCTGTAGTCAGCGCAGGGATTCCGATTGTACGCATGGAACTTGTTGATTCACCCTATATAGAGGCATTCAATCACTATCGATCAAGCGGTTTTTCTGTTGTGCCACATCTTTTTCTAGAGTTTCGTGGAACGTCAGAAAGTGTAATGGCTGACGTTCGTGTAACACAAGAGTTGATGAAAGATGAAGGTTGTACCCATTTTGTATTTGTCAGTGGTGAAAAGGAGCGTCAGCAAATGTGGGAAGTACGTCACCATGCGCTCTATGCGTTTATGCATCAACATGTAGGGTTACGTCATATGGGCTCGGATGTGTGTGTGCCCATATCAATGATAGCGGATGCAGTAAGGAACGCAAAAGAATTACTGTGTACAATGGAGTTACAAGGAGCCGTATTGGGGCATGTCGGAGATGGCAATTTTCATGTGTCACTAGCTGTGAATGTTGATTGCAAAGAAGATCTATCTCGAGCTCATGCCTTCAACGAAAGATTGGTCGCTCTAGCACTGCGTGTAGGAGGAACTTGTACAGGGGAACATGGTGTTGGGCTTGGCAAAATGAAGTATCAAGAAAAGGAACACGGAACGGCTCTTGAAACGATGAGACTGATCAAGTCTGTTCTTGATCCTCAACATTTGTTGAATCCGGGGAAATTAATCGATCCATCTTAGAGAGAAATAATAGTATATTTTATTTTTCATCATTGGAAATACGTGATCGATATTTAGCACTCGTAGTATCGACATATGTATCTTTTATTTTTATAATATTCAGTCTATACATTGGAATGGTAGCACCACTGAGTACAATCACTTGTCCATCCCATGCACACCATCTTACGTGGAGTGCCTAAGAAGACTTGAATTTATACACAATCATTTTAAAAAAGGTATACTAACATAGGGAGGAATGATGATGAACATGAGGGTTTCTACTACGGCACTCCTACTATGTATAGCTTCTCTAACAGTTGTTGGTTGTGGCACGGCAGCAGCAAAAGCGCAACCGCTTATTCCTGCATCGAGTCCAGCGGGTGGGTTTACTTTACAATCTACCTCCTCGCATGGTGTGCTCACTTCTCCGATCTTTAAAGTGGATGGCATACTGTCTGCGATGAATTCAACCAATGATCGACTTCAATCGATAACACTCGACGTGACAAAGACTTATAACGATGTGGATGGACCATCACCTTATTCTGTCGGCTCAAAGTTAGACATTCATTTCGATGAACAGTTGTATAAGCTGGGTCATGCGCAACTAAAAGAAGGTCAGCAGCTCCAAGTTAAATTTGGACGATTTCAACTCACAGACTCGAAACGAGTCGTTTTAGGCAGTCAATTTGCTTGGATCGGTTTACTGCCCGCACATTCATCTACGTGATCAAGTTTGTTTCACTTGAAGGTATAGATGATATAGCTAAGGTAGATGGCAGAGCTCCACATCATGATGGCAGAGATTCGATTGATGAGACCTAGTGATGATTTTTTTACTGCAACGCGTCCGGTCACATGCCCAAGAATGACTAAAACAAAAAACCATATCCACGAGACGGCTACACATGCAATGCCAAAAGCGAACTTATCTGGCCAAGAGGTATACATGAGGGCGCTCCCGCCAATCACGGCTAATGTATCAATGAGTGCATGTGGATTGAGTAATGATACGGACGCGGCAAATTTGATCTGTCTTTTTGGCGACCATGCGGTAGCAGTCTCATGTTGCTCTATCTTAGAGCTGTCTCTCCAGGTTATTGAACCAATATACAGCAAAAACAAGATGCCAAGCGCACCAAATGCATACCGCAACCAGGTTATGTGAAGCGCAGCCGAGGATACGCCTATTACTGCTAATGAGACTAAAAGAGTGTCACATAGGGCTGCCGTGATCACAGCTGGTAAGGCACCAAACCAGCGCTTGTGAAGCGCACCTTGGCCAATAATAAAGCCATTTTGCATACCGATGGGAAGGATGAGTGCAACTGCTAAAAGAAATCCATGAAGTGCAGCTAAAAGCATAGATTCACCTCTCGCTCTATGAAGTATATAGCTATAGATTACACTGAATGCTACGCACTTTGCATGCAATTTTTTTGATGATAACGATCCATGATATGGAGTGAACCTGTGAGTAGACGAATGGAACGAGAATCGCAATCACCTTTGCTTATTTTTGATTTTGTTGATCAACAGGGATGTTCGCAGCGGAGGGTATTTAGTCAACCTGTTAATGTATTCTCTGTGCATTCCATATCTGAAGTGTGTTCTACACTCAGGAAAATTCAGACACTTGTGGATCAAGGGTACTATGCCGCCGGGTATATTTCTTATGAGGCCGCATCTGCATTTGATTCTGCTTATAAGGTAGGATCCCAGCATCAAATGCCTTTGTTGTGGTTTGGTATTTTTAATGAACCTATGACGGATGCAGATGTGGCTTTTGACAATGAATATACGATGTCGCCTTGGGAATCAGATACAACCTTTGAACAATATAGCGACAGTATCGAGGAGATCAAACAAGCGATAGCGCGTGGAGATACGTATCAGGTCAATTATACTATGCGACTTCGTTCTCACTTTGAGGGTGATGATATAGGTTTTTATCACCGCTTGAAACGCGCCCAGGAAACAGATTATTCTGCGTATCTTCACATGGGGCGTTACCGCATTCTATCCATTTCACCTGAGTTACTTTTTGAGAAGAATGGAAACATCATTACCACTCGTCCGATGAAGGGAACTGTTCAACGCGGAAGATGACTGGAAGAAGATCAAGGGTTGGCATCATGGCTAGCTTTTTCAGAAAAGAATCGGGCAGAAAATGTGATGATTGTGGATTTATTGCGCAATGACTTATCAAAGATTGAGGGTGTTTCGACTGTAGAGGTTCCACTATTGTTTGAAGTCGAGCAATATAAAACGGTATATCAAATGACGTCTACTGTTACGGCTACTATGGAGGAGAGCACAACAGTTATCGATGTGCTAAAGGCATTATTTCCAAGTGCATCGATCACAGGAGCCCCTAAAATCAGAACGATGGGTATCATCGCACAACTAGAACAACATCCAAGAGGAATATACTGTGGAACGGTTGGAATCATGGAACCAAATGGTCATGCTATGTTTAATGTAGCTATACGTACCTGTGTTATCGATGCTCAAACGGGACTCGCAGAGTATGGTGTCGGTGGTGGTGTCACGTGGGATTCTACGACAGATGGTGAATATGTTGAGGCACTGACTAAAGCTGAACTGCTAGGGAAGACGGATACACCATTTGATTTGTTAGAAACTCTTCGATTAGACCATGGCGAGTATACTTTGTTTGAACGGCACATGGCTCGCTTAGCAACAACTGCACAGTTTTTCAATATTGGTCTTGATCTAGAAATGGTTGTTGATCGATTGAAGGAACATGCTAGGCATTATCCTTCAATGAAACGCAAAGTTCGTCTTTTAGTGTCTCAGTCTGGTGAAGTTCGGGTAGAAAGTGGAGTGCTACATGAGCTTACTGGATTTGCACAAAAAGTGGCAGTAGCTAGAAATCCTATTTTAAAAAATAATCTATTTCTCTATCATAAAACTACGCGGAGGGAGATGTATCAGTATGATCAACATGAATATCCCGGAGTCTTTGACGTAGTACTTTGGAATGAGGATCGTGAAGTGACTGAATGTACGAATGGAAATATCGTAGTAGAACTAGATGGGCGCATGTTGACTCCAGCTCGTTCCTGTGGATTACTGGCAGGTACTTTTCGAGCACAATTACTTGACGAAGGAATTCTTGAAGAAATCGTGTTGCATCGGTCTGATTTAGAAAGAGTTACAAAAATGTGGATGATCAATAGTGTGCGTGGTTGGGTACCTATTGAACTGATAGACGAATCGATCTTTTTTTGAAGGAGAAACGGAGGTGGTAGTCGTGGAAAAACGCATGTTACTAACAGGCTTTGATGCGTTTGGTGGTGAATCCATTAACCCAGCATTAGAAGTCGTTACACGTATACAAGGAAGTATGGATACGGGAATCGGTGTGATCAATGTTCGATCCCTAGAGATCCCTACGATTTTTGGTCAAGCCATCGAAAAAATTCACTCTGTGATGAGAGAATGGCAGCCACATATCGTGATTTGTGTGGGGCAAGCAGGAGGTCGATATCAGATGACCCCGGAACGAGTCGCGATCAATATTAATGACGCGAATATCCCTGATAATGACGGACAACAACCTATTGACATGACGATCGTAGAGAATGGGCCAGCTGCATATTTTTCTACACTCCCCTTGAAAAAAATAGTTTGCGAACTTCGTTCGATAGGGATTCCCGCCGCAGTTTCGAACTCAGCAGGTACTTTTGTATGCAATCATTTGTTTTATGGACTTATGCACATCATTGCAACTGAATATCCAAAGGTTAAGGGTGGATTTATTCACATACCTTATCTTCCTAGCCAGGTGATCGATCGTGCGCTGCCAAGTATGTCTTTGGACGATATGACCCGCGCCATGCATAGTGTAATCAAGACATGTGTGAACGACCTCGTCATTCAAGAGCATACATGTTGATGTAGATTATGTATATATCCACAAAACCTGTCTGGTAGTGTAGAAGCGAATATCAGAGTATCCATCGATCACGGAATGATGTAGAAAAAGTCTGGATGAATACGTCATAGTATCTTATACTAGATCAAATAGTGAGATATAATCGTTTCTTATGTAGATAGACATAGAGAGAAATGAGGAGTGAAGAAGAGTGGCTGTTACACAGATGGAGGCACAATCAGAGGGAATTGGATACGCAAGAGGACGATTTGTATCCCTCGATGAACCAGTGATTCCCATTGAAGATCGTGCTCATCAGTTTGGTGATGGAGTGTATGAAGTCATCCGCGTTCATAGAGGCAAACCATTCTTGTTAGATGAACATCTGGAGCGATTTGAACGTAGCGCATCAGTGATCGGTATTCCTTTAGAGCGATCGATGTCAGATTTGCGCACGTTAATTGAGGAAGCTATCGCGCGTATCGCGTTTATAGATTCCCAAGTGTATGTTCAACTCTCGCGAGGGATCGTAAAAAGGGAACACTCTTTTCCAAATGTTCCGAGTCATCTCAGCTTAACCGTTCGGCCCTATCACGATGAGTTATGGAAGATCGTACAACAACGTGGGCAACGCATGATTATTGTTGATGATATTCGGTGGAAACACTGTCATATTAAATCACTTAACTTATTACCCAATGTGTGGATGAAACAAAAAGCAAAAGATCAAGGGGCAGACGATGCTATTTTTGTGCGCGATGGTGTGGTAACAGAATGTACGAGTAGTAATCTAGCTATTGTTAGGGATGGAGTGGTAGTTACGCATCCAGCTGATGAATTCATTTTACATGGAGTCACTCGGCGATTCATGATAGAACATGCTAACCTACTAGGCTTTGAGGTGAAAGAAGAATCCTTTTCTCCAGATGCATTATATTCTGCAGATGAAGTATTTACCTTAGGGACCATGAGTGGCATCACACCAATTATACGTGTAGAGGGAACTCCTATCTCTACTAATGGCCTTGTTGAAGGAAGTATCACTAAGCGATTACAAGTGCTGTTACAAGAGGTGCTTACTTCGTAGGCAGAGAAGTTAGAGATGGAAATAGTGCGATAGTCTTAAACTACAGTGAGGCGAAATATACGAATGGGTGGAGGCATGCTTATGAACTATGAAGTTTCTAAAATGGATATTGTGTATGCTTTGTGCTCCGAGAATGAACCTGTTCTGCGCGTTCCTGACCATAGTATCATCGTTTTTCATACCTGTGATTGTTTCGAAGATCAAATCCAGAGTGATCGTATGGATTTTGGTGAATTAGACTGGGAACGCATTAACCCTGCCACGGGACCTGTGTATATAGAAAATGCGGAACCGGGTGATCTACTTGTAGTGCACATTCTTACTATGGAGTTAGCCGATCAAGGCGTGATGACGATTGGTCCAAAGTTAGGCGTATTTGGGGATGAGTTAAAAGAAAACGCGATTCGAATGGTACCTATTATCGATCATCAAGCATGGATTTCACAAGATATAGGCATTCCGCTCCATCCGATGATAGGCGTCATTGGAACCGCGCCTAAGGGCGCATCGATCTCGTGCGGTACACCTGGTGATCATGGTGGCAACATGGACTGTAAACATATCACGACAGGTGCTTATTTGTTATTACCTGTAAATGTACCTGGAGCATTGTTAGCCCTTGGTGATTTGCATGCTGTGATGGGAGATGGCGAGGTTGGTGTAAGTGGTGTAGAAATTGCAGGTTCTGTGACGGTGCAAGTCCATGTGTTAAAAGGTAAGGCTTGGCCGGCGCCAATGCTGATCAATAAGAACACCGTGATGACGATTGCATCTGCACAAGATCTTGACGAGGCGAGTGAGCTTGCTGTGAAACATATGGCGCGCTTGCTTGAACAAGAATGCCAAATGACGACACCTGAAGCGGTCTTTCTTTTGAGTGCTGCAGCTAACTTACATGTATGTCAGATTGTTGATCCAAAGAAGACTGCGCGTATGGAATTACCGCGTTCCGTCATAGAACAATGCGGCTTTTCATTTGAAGTATCATCATAGATAGTACCTATTTTGGCCATATGAAACGCAGCGACATCTATTAGGCAGACGTCATAGTGCGTGAGAGATGTCGCTGCGTTTTTTCAATAGGTCGCTACTGTACCATCGGTACGGGGTTCTGTCGCACCAAAAAGTACTCCTTGTTCATTGCGCAAGATCATTTGCCCCCGACCAAATGCTGTAGAATCAGCTGCGATGCGTACATCATGTCCACGAGACTGTAATCCACTTACTACCGACTCTGATACCGTCCGTTCCACTTCTACCGTTTTACCTTTGATCCACTGAAAGCGGGGTGCATCAAGTGCAGACTGGGGATTGAGATTAAAGTGAAGTAGATTCATCATGACTTGTAAGTGTCCTTGTGGCTGCATATAACCACCCATCACACCAAATGGTCCGACGGCTCGCCCTTGCTGAGTGAGGAATCCTGGAATAATGGTATGAAACGTTCGTTTCCCTGGCTGTAAATAATTTGCATGTGATGCATCTAATGAAAACAGATGACCTCGGTTTTGCATACTAATCCCTGTCCCAGGAATGACAATCCCCGATCCAAACCCCATGTAATTACTTTGAATGAGGGAGACCATATTGCCTTCTTCATCTGCTGTTGCAAGGTACACAGTTCCGCCCTTAACAGGTGAGCCTGCAGTTGGTTCTCCCGCACGTTGTCCAATGGCTTGTTTGCGCATGTTTGTGTAATCGGCAGATAACAAGGCCTGAACATCCATCGACATATGCAACGGATCTGTAATATAGGCTAATCCATCCGCAAATGCTAATTTTAATGCTTCGATTTGATAATGGTACGTTTGTTCTGATTCTTTTGTGGAAAATTCCTCTGTCTGCAATAGATTGAGTGCCAACAATGCGATGAGACCTTGGCCATTTGGAGGTAATTCCCACACTTCATATCCGCGATATGTTGAGTGGATGGGATCAACCCACTCAGGTTGATAAGCAGCAAGATCTGCACTCGATAGATATCCCTGGTGTTGGCGAAAAAAAGTGTCAATGTGGTGAGCGATATCACCCTCATAGAAGGATCGGGCATGCGTCTCTGCGATTTGTTGTAATGTGTGTGCATGTCCGGGTGAGCGCCAAACCTCACCTGCACGAGGTGCGCGTCCATCTGGTGCAAAGGTCTCAAACCATGCAGCAAATTCTTCTCCCTGCAAATGATTTTTGTATGCGGAGTATGCGCGGTCCCACATGCGTGCAAGCACGGGCGAGAGCGGAAATCCCTGTTGTGCGTAAAAAACAGCATCGGTCATAACGTCAGTTAATGGCAATTTCCCAAACTTCTCAGAAAGGGTGGCCCATCCTTTGGGTGTACCGGGTACTGTGACTGGTAAAACGCCAAAGCGCGGCATTTCTTTGTGTCCTGCTTGTTGTACCTTTTGTGCGGTCAATAGTGCGGGAGCAGGTCCACTGGCATTTAACCCGTGTAGTTTGCCCTGTGTATGGACGATGGCAAACAGATCGCTACCAATGCCATTGGCAGTAGGTTCAACGACTGTAAGGCAGGCAGCGGCTGCAATTGCAGCATCGATCGCATTGCCCCCGCGTTGTAGGACGGCTAATCCTGCTTGTGCAGCAAGCGGTTGTCCAGTGGCAACCATGCCGCGTTTACCAACTACGACCGATCTCTTTGAAGCATATGGGTAGTCGTTGAGATGATGAGTAAGGTTCATTATAGGGCCTCCGAGTGATTGGATTATCCTTTTCGCTTGTTAAAATAAGTCTGTAATCCATCGCCAAGTAGATTAAATCCCATCACTGCAAATACAATGGCAAGCCCAGGAGCAATAGCCATTAACGGATCAGTACTGATATAGCCTTGAGCCACTTGTAACATGGATCCCCAACTAGCTGTTGGAGGTTGTGCACTCAGTCCGAGATAACCAAGTGAAGCTTCTGTGACAATGCCGTTTGCAATCGCAAGCGTCATCTGTACGAAGAGCGGAGTCATGACATTAGGTAACAGATGGTGTAGCATGAGTCGCGATGCACGGCAACCCGTCAATCGTGCAGATTCAATGTACTCTTTATTCTTTTCAAGCAGTACTTGGCCGCGCACAGTACGCACAAAGATGGGGATATAGCCAATCCCAATGGCAATGGCCGCATTGCGAATACCGGGGCCTAGCATAGCCGCCAAAACGAGTGCGAGAATCAAAAATGGAAATGCCTGTAGAGCATCAATGATGCGCATCAGCACCAAGTCATCTAACCAACCTTGATAATATCCAGATAACAGACCAAGTGGGACTCCGATGACTACGCCAAGTAGTACCGATCCAAATGTGACTTCCATCGATGTGCGAGCGCCATAGAGCAGTCGTGTAAACGTATCGCGCCCTAGATTATCCGTACCAAGCCAGTGTGCCATGCTGATGCCTTGGAGAATAACGTTATAATTTTGTGCAATGGGTGAATAAGGACTAAGAAAAGGAGCAAAAAGTGCACTGAGTAAAACGAGTGCGACCATGGCTCCACCAATATATAAAGAATAGCGCTTACGTATACCTCCCCATCTCATGAAAAATTGGAATGGTCGGGTCGGGGAGTTCCCAACAGCTGTACCTATGTCTCCTAGTTGCATGGTCTAGTCCCCCTTTACGTACGCATGCGTGGATCAACTAGTCCATACGTAATATCGACAAGTAAATTCACTAACACGACAGCTAATGCAGCGACAAGTGCTGTGCCTTGAATTGTCGTATAATCGCGACTAAATACACTTTCTACTAACAAACTTCCGAATCCAGGCAAAGAAAAAATGGTCTCTGTGATTACAATTCCACCCAATAAACCAGCGACTTGCAGTCCCCCCGTGGTAATGACAGGAATGAGGGCATTTTTCACTGCATGGTGGAAAATGACTTTCCACCCGGAGATCCCTTTTGAACGTGCTGTGCGAATAAACTCCTGATCTAATACATCCAGGAGTGATCCTCGAAGCATTCGCAAAAGAACCCCAGCTTCGCGAAAGCCCGTAGCTACAATGGGTAACGTCATCACAGATAGATTTTGTAATGGATGGGACCAGATCGGCTCATAACCAGATGACGGGAATAAATGAATTTTTACTGTGAATTCAATTAAAAGTAACATGCCCAACCAAAATGGGGGGACTGATATTCCGACCGTGGCGACAAATAAAGTCGCCACGTCCGCCCATTTATCTCGATAGATGGCTGCCAAAATGCCTAAAGGAAAAGCAATCACAATGGCTACAATAATGGTACCGATCGCTAACTCCACAGTTACAGGTAAGCGTTGCACAATAAGTTGTGAGACGGGTTGCCCATCTAGTAAGGAGCGTCCTAAGTTGCCGTGAAGTACGCCAGCCAACCAAGAAAAGTATTGGGCTGGTAGCGATTGATTGAGTCCTAGTTGTACTTCTAGCGCTCGGATCGCTGATGGGGAAGCATCTTGACCTAAAATGACCTGTGCTGGATTCCCCGGGATCAAATGAATGAGGGAGAACACGATGATCGATAGGAAAAACAAGACGGGAATCATCATGATGATTCGTCTCGCAATATAAGTCATGTGCTCACCCCTCCTTCCTTTACGTGCACTCGATGTCTACGATAGTGAAAGGCTATAGGCGCGAATCACACCGTCTGAGTAATAGTGGAATCCTTGCAATGTATTTGCATATGCAAATACATTATTTTGATGGTAGAGAAATACATAAGGCACTTGTTGATGCAAAATGTGTACAAAAGCCGCATACGTTTTAGCGCGTTGCGCCATACTGGTTTCTTCTCTTGCTTGATTTAATAGTTGATCTGCTTGTACATTGCTGAACTCAGATGCATTGAAAGATCCATTGCTATAAAAGAATGAGTAGACATCTTGATCAGGATCTAGTCGTCCAGACCAGCCAAGAAATGAAGCTTGGAAACTATGAGCTTCGTTATTGGCTAGTAGCGTGCCAAAATCTAGTTGTTCTATTTTCATGTTGATACCGTATTGCGCTAACATGCTTTGCATAATTTGATCGACTTGTGTAGTAATTGGGTCATTAGGAGATTGTAGTGTAAATTGAAATCCCTGTGGTTTCCCGCCCTCGGCCAATAACTGCTTGATTTTTACTGCATTGGGTGTTGGAGGTGTGTCTTGTTGTTGGTTATAGACAGGTGAGGCTGAACTAAAGGGGCTATAAGCAGCTGTTGCAACCCCTTTTAGAGCTACATTGACCAAAGTCTGACGGTTAATCGCAAGATTGACAGCTTGACGTAGATAGGGATTGGTAAAGGGACCTTGTTGCATATTGAGATAAATCCCTTCGTATCCAAGCCCAGTGTGATTGACAACGGTAAAGTTGCTGTTTTGCTCCATTGTACTTACTTCTTGAGGTGGTACAGTATCCACGATCTGCACAGCACCACTTTGCAGATTGGTCAGTTCTACGTTAGGGTCTGTAAAAATTTGATATGTTACTGCTTCTAATTTTGGTTCTGCTCTCCAATAATGAGGATTGCGCACAAGTTGAATGGAGGCACCTTTTACTCGACTCTTAAATTCAAATGGACCTGTACCTACTGGATCATTTGGATAGTTAGCCCCTTCCTTTTGGACTGCGGTGGGTGACACCATCATTCCTGCGCGACCAGCAAGAATGGCTGGAAGTGGACTTAAGGGCTTTTGTAGTTGAATGACTACTGTATATTCGCTTGGTGTAGTGACGCTTGAGATATCAGAAAGTGATGAATGTCGTGCAGAGGCAGGTTGCATATCGCGTGTTAGATTAAATTTGACGGCTGCAGCATTAAATGGTGTACCGTCTTGAAAAGTGACGTGTTGGTGTAACTGTAAGGTGTACGTTAATCCATTTTGAGAAACTGTAAATGATTTGACTAGATCAGGGACAATGGTATTTTGTGTAGAAAGTTTAAATAGTGTGTTATACAAGTTAAACATGACTTGCCGATCTACTAGTGCGCTAGAATAGGCAGGGTCTAACGTCGGAGGATCCGCACTTAATCCTATGTTTAACGTTTGATTTGTCGAATTGACTACAGGGCTTGTATTGGGTGTTGTTGTCGTAGTTGTTCCACATCCAGTGATTGCACTCAGACTAAGTAAAGTAGCTGTAGAAATGGTGAAAAACACTTTATTTTTATGGAAACTCATCGTATTACCCCCCCAGTATGAAGACGTTGCATTGCGGAAATATCTTTTGAAATATGGGCATACATCGTTTGAAATGCAACTTCTGGGTTAGCATGTGCTAAGGCTTCAAAAATAGCGGTGTGTTCTTCAACGATCTTGGTCGTGGATAGATGGGACTGTAAAATCCAATGTCCGTACATTTCAATCAAGAGAGAATAGTTATGATAGATCTCAGTCAAATAGTGATTGTCGCTAGCCTCCATGATCAGTCTGTGAAATTCTGTATTGAGTGTAACCACTTCTGAGATGGTTGGGTCGTTTTGCAAAACGTGAATGGTACTCGTTAGATTGATCTCTAACTGAGTAAGTACATGTGGTGAAGGAATCTTTTGAACGACCAATTTAGCGGCCATTGGTTCAATGGCTAGACGTACTTCATATAGTTTTTCTAGATCTGGTAAGGTAGGTTGATACACTTCAATGACGCCTTCGTGGTCTGTCAAGAAATACTCAGCTGTAAGCATACGTATCGCTTCTCTTACAGGGCTTCTAGATACTTTCAGTTGACTGGACCATCGGGATTCTACCACTCGTTCTCCTGGGAGCAATTCACCAGATAAAATGGCGTTTTTAATCGCGCGATACACTTGTTTAGTAAGGGGCTCACTCCGCGTAATCTGAGATGTCAATGATGTACTCCTTTCTTTTGCATCTATATCGTCGACTGTCGACCGTCGACGAGATAATAATCTATTAGTTAAAATAATATAATTATACTTTCTATTTTGTCAATACAAAAATACACTCATTCTTTATGAAAGAGTGTTTACAATAAACATGATTGGAGATATGAAGAAAATACTAAAATAAGAATACAGGTGCTCTAATCTAGGGTACTTGCATCCTTATTTTAGTTTGGCCAATAGGACGGTATTAGTTTTCAAAAATGAGTCCGGCATATCCGAGTGCTGGTAGTAACTCTTGATGAGTACAGCGTAGGCCAGAAAAGCGTTCCATGTCGGCTACTGAATACGTATTGCCATGAGGCGTGTTTACACCCATGTTGATAGCAAATACATCTGCATTCGGGGAGATCCCGCGCACTGTGTCAATAACAATCCATTTTGCGTGAGGAGCCATGGCAGGGCGTGCATTTTCGATAATTGTTGCGATATCTATAGGGCCATGCATGTGAACAAATCGAATCATCAGCGCGAAATCATATGCTTGATCAAATGCCGTGAGAGGTTCTTCAAGGATATTATGTCCTATGAAGTTTAGTTCAGGGGAGTGTTTAGATGCTTTCTGTACAACAAACGGTAGGTCAAGCACAGTCATATCGTACCCATGAATCATCATGTTTTTAGAAAATAGACCATGGCTACCCCCAATATCAATACCGGTAGCATGTGGTGATGTATGCCGTTTAACAAAATCCACAACAGAGGGCATGAGCTCTAATGAAGATAAGCGCATCGTGTCTGTTAAAATGTCTAAGAACCACGGTTCTAATGTGCCCGCTGGCTTACCAGACATGAGCACTTCTTCTAATCGTAGCCAACGGCGCTGCATCTCAAATGCATGTAAATCCCGTTGCTCTGTACGCGCACCTATCCACTGATAACCATCTCCGATTTGTGTTATTATTACAGGTTTCATATGTAGTAATGTATACAGCACCATATCTAAAATTCGAGAGTCGTATCCCAGCCGAACTAACTCATCAAATGAGCGTGGGATGGAGAGTAACTCTGGAAATCCATGCAATTCAGCAGTCATTTTTACAAGTAGTCGATGGTTTTGGTCCTGATCAAATAGCCACGTGCGGCTTTTTTCTAATTCTGTTCCTTCTACGCTCATATGAATCTTCCTTTCGCATCTCATGTAAGAGAATGGTACGCTATTAGATTACATGCTATGACAAAATTTTTAAAGAACTTTATGGGATATCAGGAGGAGGTTGTCATTATAATCAGGATACCATCATTAATTGTGATAAAATAATTAACTAAAGTTATGATAGTATATACGCTAAAGGATAGTTATATGGTGATGTTGATTGATATGGTGGAGGTGCATCAGTGTCGGAAGATCGTGGGCTGCAGTTTGCTACTACGGGGCTTGTTCCATCTCCGTTTCATTTGCGTTGGGTTGCTTTATTTTGGATTACGTTAGCTGAATTGCTTGTTATGAGTGTCTGGTTTAGTGCATCAGCTGTTACTCCCGAGTTGATTAAAGCATGGCACATTGCTGGATCTGGTATGGTGTGGTTAACTTCCGGTGTGCAATTGGGGTTTGTGATAGGTGCACTCATCAGTGCTACATTTGGTCTGCCAGATCGCATCCCATCGCGCTGGATGATGGGGTCTGGCGCATTTGGCGCTGCGCTGACAACCAATTTGATTCTTCTTTTTCCACACGGAGGTCCCGCTCCATTCATCTTGAGGGCAATAACAGGTGCATTTCTTGCGATTGTGTATCCCGTCGCGGTTCAATGGGTGTCTACATGGTTCCCGCGCCAACGGGGCATCTCTGTGGGGATCTTAATTGGTGGATTGACCATTGGCTCAGCATTACCTCACTTGCTAGCTGGATTGCCCTTTTTGACTGAATGGCCATGGGTGATCGGGGGAAGTGGGGTTCTTGCTGTGATCGGTTGTGGGTTAGTATTGTGGGTAGTCCCGGAAAGTCCTGTTCGCGTTCAAACTTCGACTTTTCGTTGGGACCGCGTTGGCGAAGTTTTTCGCGATCGCCCTGTCATGCTTGCGAATATCGGGTATTGGGGGCATATGTGGGAACTTTATGCCATGTGGACGTGGCTTCCTGCATTTTTGCTAGCCAGTTGGATGGGAATATCGCGCGTACCTGATCTCAGTCAATGGGTGGGTTTTGCGAGTTTTGCTGCAATTGGTGTTACAGGTATGCTAGGTGCCTTAGTCGGGGGGTATATCGCAGATTTGTGGGGACGTACCGCGACTACGATCATTGCTCTTGCCATCAGTGGAATGATGTCGCTGATCATTGGATTTACTTATCGACAAAATATCTGGCTTACAGTTGGAGTGATCTTTATGTGGGGATTTAGTGTGATCGCTGATTCGGCACAATTTTCAGTGGCTGTGACAGAACTCAGTCCAGTGGATCGCAGAGGCAGTGCACTTACCGTGCAGATGGCTATAGGGTTTCTTTTGACGATTGGATCGATCAATCTTATTGGAAGTATGGAAGGCTCCATAGGTTGGTCACACGTATTTAGTTTGCTCGCAATCGGCCCGATCGTATCCATTATCGCGATGGCGAGATTGCGCAGGAATGGAGCATCTATTCAGATGGCTAATGGAAAGCGGTAGACTCATGTGCATCTGGGATATCCCGATATCTACACAGGTATTGACCACGCCCACAAAAGAAATCGAGCATACTGTCGCGTCGCCGAGTGCACTGTATACGTGTGGTTGGATGTTGTGACTGAGCTGAGACTGTGTTCATTATTTTTCTACTTCCATGGTCATGATCAATACCTGTAGTAGAACGGGCTGCCATGCTGAATTCCTCTTCACCTCAAATTGAGAAATTCAAGGCATATCATAACGTTCGGATAGGGAGTCCATCTTTTGTCCTATGTAGGCACGAGCTAGTAGAGAATGCGGTAGTATGAATTGGATAAGCTGTACATTAAGGGGTGTGTAACAAGGGTGGGGGGACAACGATGAGCGAGAATGTGGCGGTCGAAATACGCGATCTAACGAAGGTGATCGGTAGTAAGACGATTGTGGACAGTCTTTCCTTTGAGATTCATAAGGGTGAAGTGTTTGGTTTATTAGGACCCAATGGAGCAGGTAAGACAACAACGATTCGCATGATGGTGGGACTCATCTCCATGACTCGTGGGCAAGTACTCATCGATGGGATCGATGTGTCAAAAAATTTTACAAAGGCGATGCAACATATTGGAGCCATCGTAGAGAATCCGGAAATGTACAAATATTTAACGGGATATCAAAACCTCAAACACTTTGCGCGCATGTCACAAGGCGTATCGGATCAGCGCATTCATGAGGTTGTTAACCAAGTGGGGTTAGAAGCGCGCATTCACGATAAAGTAAAAACGTACTCGCTCGGTATGCGACAACGGTTAGGACTGGCTCAGGCTTTGTTGCGTCGTCCGCATGTGATCATCTTAGATGAGCCTACAAACGGCCTCGATCCAGCGGGCATTCGCGAATTGCGTGATTATTTGCGAGGGCTTGCAGAAAAAGAAGGCATTGCTGTGATCGTGTCGAGTCATCTCTTATCGGAGATGGAACTGATGTGTGATCGCGGGGCTATTATTCAAGCGGGCAAGTTGATTGATCTTCGTCCCATTCGCCGCACGGAAATGGATGAGACAAGCGAGCAAGACATTTTGATTGAAATCGAACATGGTGTGCAAGCGGTCTCGATCTTACACACTACTTATCCTCAAGTAGACGTGGTACTACGTGAT
Source organism: Sulfoacidibacillus ferrooxidans (assembly GCF_022606465.1). Lineage (NCBI taxonomy): Bacteria > Bacillati > Bacillota > Bacilli > Caryophanales > Alicyclobacillaceae > Sulfoacidibacillus > Sulfoacidibacillus ferrooxidans. Next base: position 641,674 of record NZ_JALBUF010000001.1, on the reverse strand, counting down.
GATCACCACCTAGAACTTCGGGTGGCACGAGAGATGATTCCAGATATCGTACAGGCCCTCGTGAGTCATGGAGAACGCATATATGAGGTGCGAATGGTAAACAAAACGCTTGAGGAGACGTTCCTTGAGATCACAGGTGGTGAATCCCATGTTTAACCTCATTCGCAATGAAAACATGAAAATTTATCGCCGATCTCGAACGTGGGTCATGATGGTGCTCCTTGTGATCGTGATCGCTCTTGTGGCGATTGTGATGGTCACTCATCAGCCAGCGCCAGGATCGAATTGGAAACAAAACATGATCGTACAGACGGATCAATTACAACAAGAAATCGCTCACACAAGGCACATGCCCGCAAGAGAAATTGCCCGATTACAGGCAAAAATTAAAGTCAATCAATACGATATCGTACATAATATGAATCCTAGTCAAACGACCGGGTGGGGGTTCGCTGCTACGGCAGAAAATATAGCACCTGTCTTAATTGCGTTTATTGTCGTTGTTGCAGGTGATAGTGTAGCTAGTGAATTTAGCTCTGGAACCATCAAGATGTTGCTCACGCAACCAGCGACTAGAGCTCATATTCTCCTGGCTAAGTATCTGGCACTGCTGATGTATAGCTTATTTGCGACGATCTTTATGTTTGTCTGTTCTGTTCTTCTTGGCTGGATATTTTTTGGCATAGCAGGAGCAGGGTCACCAGAGGTCTATCTGGATGCACACCAAACGATTCAACAGATGAGTGTTTTGTCCTATGTGTTGATGCAGTATGGATTTTTATGGATACAAATTGTGATGACTGCGACCATTGCCTTTATGATCTCTGCTATTTTCCGTAGCAGTGCACTTGCGATTACGATCTCTCTTCTCGCCTTTTTAATTGGCAGTACGGTGGTCAGTGCACTGTCAAGTTACAGCTGGGTCAAATATATTCTCTTTGCCAATACGGATCTCTCGCAGTTTGTCGTCAATGGTCCGAGCATTCAGGGTCTGACACTTGGATTTTCTATCAGCATACTTGTAGCGTATTTTATCGTGATGAACATCTTAGCGTGGGTCTTTTTTGTCAAGCGAGATGTAGCATACACGTAATCAGCAAGGCTCCTAATGGTATGTTATAATAGTATCTAATGAAACATAAGTAAAGAAGCAAATGACAAATAATAAAGGGGATCTATCCACTATGATTCAAGATAAAGTGGTTGTTATCACCGGAGCGAGTAGTGGGATTGGACAGGCTACAGCACTCCAATTGGCTAAAGACGGTGCCAAGGTTGTGTTGTCGGCACGCCGTACCGATCGACTAGAAAAGACGGTGCAAGAGATCGTTCAGTCGGGTGGAATTGCGAGCTATTTTGCTGCTGATGTTATATCGAAAACGGATGTGCAGGCTTTGGCTGATTTTGCAATGCACACCTACGGACGGATTGATGTATGGGTAAACAATGCAGGACTTATGCCACTTTCGTATCTCAATAAACGAAAAATTGACGAGTGGGAAACCATGGTTGACGTGAACATTAAAGGTGTACTTTATGGAATTGCAGCTGCAATTCCAATTATGGAGCAACAGCATAGTGGTCATATTATCAATGTTTCTTCTGTTGCAGGCCATCGAGTGGGGATGGCTGGTGCTGTGTATAGTGGAACTAAGTTTGCAGTTCGTGCCATTACAGAGGGATTGCGTATGGAATTATCCCCAACTGCCAATATTCGGGCAACGATTATTTCTCCAGGCTTAGTGGAGACCGAATTACTTACGACAATCACTGATGAAGATGCGTTAATTGCTCTAAAAGCACGTGCATCATCAGCTCTCCAATCGCAAGACATTGCAAATGCAATTGCGTATGCTGTGGATCAACCGGAGTGGGCATCTGTGAATGAGATCGTGATTCGACCAACTACGCAACCTTCATAAGACTGAGTAACTATCCTTTTTACGTGAATGTGGAACAAAGTGTATGGATAGACAGGGTGCCACAGATGAGATCTGTGGCACCCTGTCTATTTATGTAGACGTAGAATCGACATGTCTAAAAAACAAGACATATGAGTATGAGTATTCACCACCTTATATCGATTTCATTACGCTATATGATCGTTCGTTGTAGGCTTTTTTATATCCTCGATTGTACGCTAAAGCATGGAATGGAACTTGCTTGTTATATGACAAAGGAACTGTTGCACTAGTGAAGGAGAGATGCACATGGCAAGTACAATGAAAGCTGCTGTCTTTGTGGGGATCAATCAACCATTGCAGATAGAAGAACTTCTTATGCCAGAGCCAATGGATGGAGAAGTATTGATACAAGTCGCGGCTTGCGGAGTTTGTCACACGGATTTACATGTGATCTTAGGCGATGTGAACTTTCCTACTCCTGCTGTTCTAGGTCATGAGATTAGTGGAACGATCGCCAAAATAGGACCACATGTAGAAGGATTTACGATTGGGCAACGCGTAGTATCATCCTTTATTATGCCATGTGGTACATGTGAATACTGTCAATCAGGTAGAGATGATATGTGTGAAAAATTCTTTTCATTGAATCGCTTAAAAGGACAGTTATACGATGGGCAAACCCGCTTATTTCGACCTGATGGGTCTCCAGTGTGGATGTATTCCATGGGAGGACTTGCTGAATACGCAGTCGTTCCCGTCACAGATGTATTCCCCTTACCTGATGCAGTTGCACTTGATGAAGCGGCCATTCTTGGATGCGCTGTATTTACCGCGTACGGTGCCGTTCGCCACGCCGCAGATCTTCATGCTGGAGATACAGTTGCGATCGTAGCCACTGGAGGTGTAGGGTTGAACGCGATTCAATGGGCCAAGACATTTGGTGCTTCGCAAATTATTGCATTAGATATCGACCACGATAAATTAGATCTTGCAAAAACTATGGGTGCTACACATGCAGTGCACGTTGAGGATGATCCGATCGCCAAAGTAAAAGCGTTAACATTTGGAAAAGGGGTGGATGTTGCCATTGAGGCATTAGGTAGTACGCAGACGTTCTCACTAGCGTCTGAGCTTGTAAGGGATGGTGGGCGTGTGATTGTAGTTGGCATTGCAAAGTCGGGTCTTACTGCACCCGTCGAGTTGCAACGTGTCGTTCGACGGGGATTGCAGATCATAGGATCATACGGTGCGCGCGTACGAACAGATATGCCAAAAATTATCCAATTAACGGCATCTGGACAAATGAACTACAAACAATCGATTACAGAGGCGTTTTCATTAGAGCAGGCGGATGAAGCGTATACTGCACTTCGTAATCGTCAGATTAAAGGACGTGCGATTGTTCGCATGATGCGGTGACTTATTAAACTGTTTTCAAAAATAGACGGATTAAAAGGGAAAATGAGCAATCGAAAAATGTAGTCAATCCTTTATCGCGTGTAGAATGGATCCCTATTTTGCCTCGGGGGTCGATCATAATCAAAGATGATCTCTACACATGTGGAGTGATCTTTGGTTATGACATAACCTCTGCTACACATAGTTATAGTCCAAGTTGCTTCAATTTTAGATACAGCGTCGATCGATGAATGCCTAACAGACGTGCAGCAACAACCTTATTACCTCTCGCTTGTTGTAATGCAGCTAAAATAATTTCTCGATCTCCGTGTATTCGTTGCCCTTTTAATGTGATGTTATTTTCTATATAGGGACTCTGTTCACTTTCTTTTTGTACATCTGGAGACATCAATTTTTTCTTTATAAATTCTGGAAAGTCTTCTGGATAGACTATACATCCTTCCATCATTTCTAGTATTACTTCAATTACATTAACAAGTTCGCGAATATTCCCAGGCCATGCATAATCATAAAACACTTGCATCGTGCGATCATCTAAACGCTTTTTAGGTACTTGAAGTCGTGTAGACAACTGCTCTATATAATAATGAACTAGAGTGGGAATATCTGATTTCCGATAGCGAAGCGGGGGAATTTGGATATGCATCGTACTTAAGCGGAAGTATAGATCCTCGCGAAATTCTCCCTTTGCAACCATATCGGATATGTTGCGGTGTGTGGCGGCGATAACACGTAAGGTAACGGGGTGCTTCTTAATTCCACCAACGCGTACTACGGAGTGGTCCTCTAATACACGTAATAATTTGGCTTGCATAGTCAATGGCATGTCACCTAACTCATCAAGAAATAGTGTTCCTGTGTGAGCGGCCTCGAATTTTCCTGTTTTCCCGCCTTTTTTGGCTCCAGTAAAGGCGCCTTCCTCGTAGCCAAATAATTCTGACTCTAGTAGATGCTCCGGGATGGCTGCACAATTGATATCGATAAATGGACCTTTTGCAAATGGGCTTTCACTGTGGATGGCACGAGCAAATAACTCTTTGCCTGTCCCACTTTCTCCGGTAATTAACACGGTCATGCTCGTTTGTGCTACGCGCATCGACATTTTTTTTAATGCCATCATCTCTGTGCTATGGCCGATCACTGCATCAAATGACCGCAATGTAGTTGGTGAATCGACTGAAGGCGGAGTTTTTTCGCGAGTTGACGATAGGGTTAATTGATGAATGCGATCCATCATCTGATATTGTTCGTTTACACCTTGGAAAATCACTAGACCGATGGCGCCCATCACAACGTCTTCACGAAGCACAGGAATGCGGTGCACCAGCATTTCGTGGCCATGGATAATTTGGATTTGCCCCTTTTCAGCAACTCCAGATTGTAATACTTTGTGCAATCGGGTGTTTTGAATGACTTCAGTTACATGGCGATGCAATGCCTGTTCTCTTTGGATACCAAGGAATCTTGCATACGCTTCATTGAGTTCTGTAATCATCCCATGGACATCCACGATGACAATGCCTTCGCACATGAGTTGCAGGATGGTGTCTAGAACGTGGTTTGTTTGATCAGCCATGTATGTGATCATCTCCTTTTCCGTAATGTGACGCGTTTATGATCGTATAACCCATGGGTATATAGAGGGAATTTTTAGTTAAGTATTGATGATTCAACAATACATGGACTTCTGTTAAAATGCTAGCCACAAAAAACAGACAAACATACGTTTGCTTTTTCTGCGGATTCGGATATACTAGAGAGAACATACGTTTGTTTATGGCGGTGATTGACATGAGACCACTTGGACAGTTGAGAAAGTATCTGATTTTGCGTTTGTTGCATGATGACATCACTCAGTTAGGTAAACAGTCTGCTAGAGAACTGGACAAAAACAACATTGAGATTTTGCATATTGAGCAAAATGACAAGGATTTCCTCATGCAATACCGTGTAGGCGAGAAAGAAGCACAAGCGATTTTCATGCGTGCGATGCTGTATGCCGAAGTGAAGACGATCCTCGATGCACTAGAGGATGTAGTAGGCGTATCTTTATGATTCAGATGATCTATGGACTCGTCGACATGCAATCCTTTTATGCATCGTGTGAGGTTGCCACTCGCGGTGAATTTGCACGCGGACGAAGTCAGTATGATGATGCAACAGATCCATCTCTGGTGGTGGCAGGCGATCCAGAGCATCGAAGAGGGATTATTTTAGCTGCTACACCAGCGGCTAAAGCTAAAGGGATTACTACTGCAATGACGCTAGGTGAATCTTTACGATTGGATCGCCAGTTGATTGTGGTGAAACCCCGGATGGAGCTGTATCTCGAAGTGAGTGTGCGTATTCAACAAACGATTCAACAACACTTCCCTTTGCATGAACAGTTTTCAGTGGATGAGGCATTCTTTGCATTTCCTTACCCTACGGGGATGTTTTATGATCCAATCATGGTGTCTAAAGCGCTAAAAGATGATATTTGGGATCAATTTCGTATTCGTTGTCGCATCGGACTAGGGCCGAATAAGTGGATTGCTAAGATGGCGAATAAAGCAGCTAAGAAGGCGGCAAATGGCATTGTCTGGTGGAAAGAAGAACAGGTTCAACAAGAACTTGAAAAAATCCCTGTTTCGGAGATGTGGGGAGTGAAAAAGCGCGGAGAAGTCTTACAACGAGCATTTGGTTGTCAAACGATAGGAGATGTAGCAGCCATTTCGCGCGGACAATTGAAACAACGGTTTGGGAATGTATGGGGTGAGATTCTGTTTCGCTGGAGTCATGGCATCGATCGATCACCGATTGATCCATCGTCTTACATGGCACCGAATAAAGGGTATTCGCATCGTACGACGCTTTCTAGAGATTATGCTGAGCGCAGTGAGATTGGGATTGTGCTACTAGAATTGCTAGATGAGGTATGTGAACGCGTTCGGCATAGTGGGCAAAAAGGGCGGCGCATTAGTGTGGGTGTCACTTATGCAGGATTTGTGGGTGGATTTTATAAAGCAAAAACACTTGGAGAGTACGTGGATGATGCGAAGTTACTGTATCCTGTTTGCTTGGCATTGTTTGATCGCTTTTGGACTGGTGGATCTGTCCGTGCAGTTGCTGTGGGATTGGATGATCTCATTGAACGTACGGAGATGATTCAACTCTCTTTATTTGAAGATGCGATAAAAAATAGTCGATTAAACACAGTCGTGGATGATCTGCATACACGTTTTGGGGAATTGAGTGTGTATCGAGCATCCAGTTTATTGCCAGCTGGTCAAAAGAAGGTTAGAAGTAGCAAAATTGGTGGACATACTGCGAGGTGAAGATATGGGCAAATTATTGGATGGAAACGTATTTGCTTTTATGAGAATCATTTTACCTGAACATCGTGAAAAGATGAGAGATATGAGGAACAGGCGATTACCATCGATCGATGCTGATCTGATCGATGACGAAAAGTACATGGAGATGCAAGAGATTGTAGAGATGGCATTGAATAATGCCGCCTCTATTGAAGTGAAGGTGAGGAAAGGGAAGGATCACGACATCATCTACCAGGGTATTCCAAAGATAAAAGGTGAACGTCTGTATATAGGAAGTTATGAAGTGCCTATGCGAGATGTGATAGATATGAGGAGATTAGACTAGGCTCTATGGACCGTACACGACTACCGCTTGTGAAGAGGTCCCTGGTTGCACAATGGAGTTTCCTGTGGCCAATGTGCGACCAACTTGTAATCCCCATGCTAAGTGACCAGGTGGATAATCAATCACGACGGGATTATTTCCGCTGACTTGATTCCTATCAGTGACGGGATACCCACTTGCCTTGAGTTCAGATACATAAGCTTCTGATGCATAAGCTTCTGATGCATACACGGTGACAGAAATGTATGTTTTATTTTAACGATCTTGTGCCAGGATTATCCATCCTCTAAGGCGGCGAGATGAATGGCGTGTTTTTCCTCCTCATAATATACTATCAGTAGTAATAGAGAAGAAGGCATATATGATATGGAACTTGAGAGTAATCATCATTCAGTGTTCTTGATGTATGACCACCTGATTTTGGTGGTCAAGTACCGGCGTAAAGTGATTGATGATGCCATTTCGGACCGTTTGCGTGAGATTTTTGAGTACATACAGCCGAATGACAACATCACTCTTCAGGAATGGAACCACGACCGCGATCATGTCCATGTTTTATTCAAGGCACATCCACATTCCGAACTATCTATGTTTATCAACGCTTACAAAAGCGCGTCATCAAGACTCATAAAAAAAGAATTTCCGCACATACGAAAATCGCTTTGAAAAGAGTATTTCTGGTCACGCAGTTTCTGGTTGCTAACGACAGGAGGTGCTCCAATGGAGACCATCAAAAGGTACATCGAAAACCAAGGAGAACGAAACCGTTAGCGTGTTGCGCTTTCGTTTGGAACCCGCCAAGGAGCAGGAACAAAAGCTCCTCCACACTTTCCGTTTGTGCCGAAAAATGTACAATCAAGCACTGGAAGAACGGATCACTTCCTATCGCCAACACGGGGTCTCGATTCATTACACGGATCAACAAAACCGCTTGCCAGCGTGGAAGCGAGAACATCCTGAGTACAAGGACATTCACTCTCAAGTGTTGCAAAATGTGTTACAGCGTTTGGATCAGGCGTTTGTCAACTTCTTTGAAAAGCGAGCTGGCTTTCCTAGTTTCAAGGATAAGTTCTGCTTTCGATCCATCACTTATTCGCAAGCAAGACCCAGCTATTTTCGTGAAGATGGCTCTGTGTTTCTCCCCAAAATCGGTCGAGTCAAAATGATTGCCCATCAGCCCTTTGATGCGGCGTCCGTCAAAATCATCAATGTCAAATTCCATGATGGCAGATGGTACGTAAACCTTACTTATGTGACAGAAGCAGTCGCACCACTCAGAGAGATTCAAAACGCGGCGGGCATTGACCTTGGATTGCTTTCGCTGATTGCCACATCAGATGGAGAATTCTTTGAAAATCCGCAGTGGCTACAAAAGAGCGAAAAGAGTCTGAAACGCATGCAACGACAGCTTTCCCGCAAAAAGAAAGGCAGCAAGAATCGCGAAAAGGCTAAGCATGAACTTCAGGGCGCCCACGACCATGTGGCAAACCAGCGTAAAGACCATCTGCACAAAGTGAGCCGATCGCTGATGGACCGCTACGACCTCATCTGCATGGAGGATTTGCAAGTGAAAGGGATGATGAAAAATCATCGACTTGTGAAATCCATTGCGAACGCAAGCTGGGGAAAACTCGCTACCTACCTGGAATACAAAGCAAAAAACGCTGGCAAGCAACTGATTAAAGTGCCACCGCATCATACGTCGCAACTTTGTAGTGCCGGTTGCGGAACCTTGGTAAAAAAAGATTTGTTGGTGCGTATCCATCAATGCCCGACGTGCGGACTAGATATCGACCGAGACGTGAATGCGGCGATCAACATTTTGCAACGCGGCTTGGAGATAGTGCGACAAGCTGGCTGACTAGAGAATCGAGTAGGCATGGAACATGCCGAATGGACGCTTGTGGAGATCGTGTAAGACCTGCTACAGCAGGCGATGGTCGATGAAGCAAGAAGCTCACGCCTCTAAGCAAAGCGAAGGCTGGAGCAGTTCACGTAAAAATGATCTCGATGTCATGATATCGACACCCCTAAAAGTGAAAAGTATTTTACACTTGATCATAGGTCGTAGATGAGGAGGAGGAGGATGGCTAGTGGAACAAGACAATGTGCGGGAAGTGAATAAGTTTCGTATGGCAGTAGGCACGATTCTCGCTTTATTGGTCATACAGTTTATACTGGGTATGGTAGTCAACTTGTACGTGCAGATCCCAAGTTCTTTACCCAATGGGAATGCGATGTCTTGGACGATGTCGCATAGTCCGCTAATCTTAATGCACATGATCGTTGGAACGCTGATTTTAGTGGTTTCCATATGGATCATGATGCTGAGTTTGTCTTTTGAACAGAAAAGCATCATGATCTTATCGATCGTAGGGTTTGTTTTTATTATCAGTACTTGGGCAATCGGTATTGCTTTTCTAACATCTGGTCAAACGAATATATTATCGTTGATGATGTCATTGGGTTTTATTTTATCCACAGTGACTTATGGGATCGAGATGTATGGGATTAGAAACGGTATAAAATAGACTTGGCAGATCGTGTTGCATGTATAAACGATATCTTTTTATATGAATGTGCCGCGTATGAAGTCATTGTCTACTTTGTACGCGGCTTTGAATTCTAGCGATTTATGCGTTTTGTTGTTTGACCTGTTGAATAAATTCGCGCATAAAGCCAGGCAGATCAGGCCAAGCGTGTCCAGATACTAGATTGCCATCCACGTGTAGCGTGTGTTCGGCATACGTAGCGCCCATTCCCTCTACATCTGGTTTACATGCAATGTAAGCAGTCATTTCTCTTCCTTGCACCCACTCTTTTACAGTCGCCAATACTAAAGCTGCGTGACAAATGGCGCCAACTGGTTTTTGTGCTTCAAAAAAATGGGCTACGATGCTCGGTAGAAATGGATTCAATCGGATATATTCAGGAGCCCGACCACCTGGAATAATAAGAGCATCATATTCGTGAGGATCGACATGTTCAAAGGCTACTGTAGCCTCAATTTGATAACCACGTTTTTCTGTGTAGGTTTCCCAATCTTCAAAATCATGGATGACTGTATGTAGCGTTTTTGCTTGCGGTGCTGCAATGACCGTTTCGAATCCTTCTTCTAGGCAACGATAATAGGGATAATAAATTTCTAGTGCTTCTACGCCATCTCCAGAAACAATTAATACTTTAGCCACAGCGATTCCTCCATCTCCCTTTAGCAATACGCTATATGTATCTTATACTCGACCTAGCGGATAGAGTCAATAAAAAAATAGATAATACAGATAAGTCAGATCTCGAAATAGGGAATTTTGATCAAGATGCTTTTTTTGAACGAGTGTGATTAAATGAAGAACGTTCACTAGTCAATGACGTAGAAGTGAGAATGGTTACAATGGAGGGAGAAGATCACTGTGGTAAAGTCACCAAAGATTTTGCTTGGTGTAACTGGGTCAATCAATATTGCTACTATATTTGTTTATATATCTGCACTTCAAAGTGAACTTCAATGTCGGATGCACATCATGATGACACCAGCCGCACAATCCTTTATCCCAGCTTCTACACTGATACATAGTATTGATGGGGATGTATTTGTTGACTTATCGGCTAAAGGCGACTTCAAGATGCCACACGTAGAGTTAACCCATTGGGCTGATGCGATCGTCGTGCTACCTGCATCAGCCAATACAATTGCCAAAGTGGCACACGGCTTTGCTCAAGATATCGTATCAAGTACCATTTTATGTGCTAATAGTCCGGTTATCTTTTTGCCTAGCATGTACCTCGGGATGTGGCACAAACCCAGTGTGAAACGTAACATTAACCAATTGCGGGAAGATGGATATCATGTCTATCCGGCACTTGATGCGACGAGTACCGGTAACGAACGAATGGGTGGCGCATTACCAGCTCCTCAAACAGCGGCTAGTTACGTGAAACAAATCCTCACAAAATCTTCTGATTGAACATGTAGGTAGCATGAATAGATAAAGCGCGCTACATGGATACCCTATAGTCATGGTTCATGCATCACTATAGGGTATCCATGTAGCAGCTATGGTCAAGGAGCTCATTGATATACTTTGATACCATTCTCAAGTGGGTGAAATTTTTTTGTGGTTGCCAGTGCATCAGGTGCGCCAAACGTCATAGGAAAGCGATGATGATAGAGGGCATAACTTTTTGCCATGTTGCAACGGCGGATTCATCTTCAAAAAATAAAACCGTTCCGTGAGCATTGTGGAAACTAGTCACACGTTATTTGATTGGTTCACATTGGTCAGAGGGTATACGATGCGAAGGTCGTGCATGATGATGCTTAGGTGTTAGAGGATCACTACGATCCGTGCTGCTTCGCCTCGATCCAAACGATCAAACCCCTCATTGATCTGTTCAAGTGAAATGCGATCTGTTAGCAATTGTTGAACAGGCAGCAGGCCTTGGTTATACAACGAGATATAGCGCGGGATATCTCGCGCAGGAATACAACTACCGATATAAGAACCTTTTAACGTTCTTTCCTCCGCCGTAAGCGTCACAGGTGAAAGCGATAGCTGCTGTGTCGGATGTGGCAATCCAGACGTAACTGTTGTGCCACCGCGTCGCGTAATGCGATAGGCTACATCAAGTGCAGAAACAGCACCGGCCGTTTCAAATGCATAATCCACCCCACCATGTGTTGCTGAGCGAATGTGCTCAATCACATCTTTTTCTCGCGAATCAAAAATATCTGTGGCACCCATTTTTTTGGCCAACTCTAGTTTATCAGGTTGAATATCCACTGCTATGATGCGCGCTGCGCCGGCGACACGTGCACCCAGTAGGGCGCTAAGTCCTACACCGCCGAGACCAATAATAGCAACTGTAGTTCCAGGCTCAATATGTGCGGTGTTCACAACGGCACCCACGCCAGTCATGACAGCGCAACCAAAAACAGCGACCTCATCAAAAGGAAGTGTAGGGTCTACTTTGACAAGGGAGCGACGATCTACCACAGCATAGTCAGCAAAGCCTGAAACTCCTAGATGATGGTTAATGTCTTGTCCGCAGTGATGAAGGCGGCGTTCACCGCTAAGCAAGGTTCCTGCAGTGTTTGCTTGTGCACCAGTCTCACATAGAGCCGATCTACCTTCTTGGCAAGGCGCACAATGACCGCAACTAGGTACAAAGGCACAGACGATATGATCCCCGATCTGCAAGTCATCGACACCTTCACCAAGTGCAGCTACAATACCGGCTGCCTCATGACCAAGCGCCATAGGCAAAACGCGAGGGCGACTGCCATTGATCACCGATAAATCAGAGTGGCATAACCCGACTGCCTTAATTTGAATGAGTACTTCATTTCGACCAGGTGGATCGAGTTCCACTTCTTCAATGCGCAAAGGTTTACTCTGTGCATAAGGACGTGTCATTCCCATCTCATAGAGAACAGCTGCTCTTGTTTTCATATGCATATCTCCTTCTTTTTTATAGAAGTTGTTCAAAAAGGGGTCAGAACTCCCCGGCACATGGCAGCGTCAGCGCCAAGAAGGCTCCCTCACGTACCCAAAACGTACGCTCAGTCCACATTCTTGGCTTGCTTCCTTGCACTGCGCGGGTCTTACCTACCCCCTTTTTGAACAGGCTTTTATAGTATATCTTTTTCGTGCTAGAGATTGTATGGATCATTTGTACGAACATGAATGAATGTCAACTGGCTATTGCGGTTCAGCGTAAACCTTATAAAATGAAAAGATATAGAATTGTGACGGTCTTGATTAAAAGAGGGGGCGCACATGTGTTTACATTTATTCACTGCGCAGATTTGCATTTGGATAGTCCGTTAAGGGGGCTGTCTGAGCGCAAAGATTTGCCTGAAGAGGATATTAAATTGGCGGCGCGAAGGGCATTACAAAATCTTGTTGAGATGAGTATCGAAGAACATGTGGCATTTATCGTGATTGCAGGAGATCTGTATGATGGCAATTGGGAGGACTATGAGACAGGATTATTTTTCAATCGCTGCATGGCCCAATTAGGGGAACATCACATTGAAGTATTTATTATTCGCGGCAATCATGACGCAGCAAGTCACATGACGAAAGAATTGCAATTCCCAAGTCATGTTCATAAATTATCAGAACGGCAACCAGAGACATTTGTGTTAGAAGATTTACATGTAGCTATTCATGGTCAGGGATTTGCGCAGCGGGATGTCATGGATAACTTGGTAGTACACTATCCAGATGCGATTGGAGGGTACTTCAATATCGGGATACTACATACTTCTTTAGAGGGACAACAAGGACATGCACCCTATGCACCGTGTCGAATGGAAGATTTGTTGCATAAAGGGTATCAATATTGGGCACTTGGGCATATTCATAAGCGGCAAGTATTACATGAGGATCCACCCATCATTTACCCTGGCAATTTACAAGGAAGACATATCAATGAGACAGGCCCTAAAGGATGTACACTAGTGACGGTAGACGGATCCAAGGTAAAGATTGAGCATCGCGATTTGGATGTTTTGCGGTTTTATAGTGTACAAGTACCCCTTGATAAGGTTGATTCTGACGAAGCGTTTCACGTTGCTGTGAGCCAGGCCATTGGTCACGTGATTGATGCAAACCTTTCTTATCCCCTTGTGTTACGGATCGAGCTAACAGGTCGAACAAGTATGCATGAAACGATGCTACAGGATCGCAAACGGTATTATCACGAAGTAGAGTCAGCCGCCCTCACTCGAATTGGAGCTCATGTATGGATTGAAAAAGTCGAATTTAAAACGAGTTCATTGGTATCCCATCATTCCCAAGAGGAACAACATCATGCGTTACAGGTGTTTTCGCAATCGATCACATCGGCTTCGATCGATGAGGAGTTTTTGCAAGCATTTTTAAACGAAGTGCCACAAACCTTTCGAGAAAAGATGAGTGAATATTTTCAATCACCTGATGCCACTCGTGTTGATTCGATACAGGATGTGCTTTCGCTTATCGAAGGGGCAGAACAAAAGGTGCTTGCCATGCTGACAAAAGGGGTGGATAAAAAATGAGGATTTTGCAGCTATCCGTTCCCTCGTTACTGCACTTTAAGGAGTATACCTTAGACTTACAACAGGACAGTTGTGGGTTCCATGTTCTGTATGGACCCAATGAGGCAGGCAAGAGCACACTGTTACAGGTGCTTTTAGATATGCTTTTTGGAGGCACTTTGGACGGGTCATTAAAAGATGCATATCCAGCAAGTGGCATCGTCTTGCGTGGATTATTAGAGGGACATGATCATCAACTAGTGGAAGTACGGCGGAAGCGTTCGCGCAATCAATTAAAATTAGTAGATACAGAGCAGTTTTCTGCTGCAGAAATAGATGAATTATTGGCACAGTTTGTGAGCAATGTGAGCCGAGAGCGCTTTTCATTATTATTTGGATTTAACCACGATCGCTTGCGCGAGGGTGGGGAAAATTTATTGCGGTCCGATGGGCAAGCGGGTATTTCGTTATTTGAAGCAGGTGCTGGTGTCACATCGTTACAACATGTACTGGATAACCTTTCTGAGCAAGCAAAAGAAATAACGGATACGCATTCTTGGCGGAAAAATTCCACTAAAAAACTCAATAAGTCTTGGCAATTATATAAGGAAAATAAGGAGTTAGTGCGCAGAGCATCTCTGCCAAGTAAAGAGTGGCTTCGTATGAAACAAGAAATCGACACATTGGATCAAAAAAATCGAGCGTTGCGTGAGCACATTGAGCAGTTGCGCATGGAGGAAGCCAAGTTACAGCGGATAGAACGTGTATATGCTTCGATAGGTGAATTGGGCGAAGTTAAGATGAAACGAGAGAGTTTTACTGATCTTCGTCTACCGCTGATAGATGAAGATCGAAAACGCATTCCGCAATTATTGGCAGATATGCAAATTGCGGCAAAATTTCTTGCGGAAAAGGAAAGAGAGCATAGACAGCTTGTGACCGACTATGAGCAAATAAGCGTTCATGAAGCATGGTTAGTGTACGGACATGAGATCGACACGCTCAATCAGAGAGTACAAAAATATGAAGATGCATTAGATGAGATTCCGATGTTGCAATTACAGCTGGGTCAAATGCAAGACTATACAGATGTTCTTTTAAGCGAATTAGCAGTTCAAGTAGATGGACAATCATTAGAACAAATGCGTATTGCGAAGATCGATATCGATCAGATGAAGCAACTTTCCAATCAATTGAATGAGTTGAAGCGAGATCGTAAGGTCCTAGATGGTCAACTTCGCGAGTTGCAAGAAGAGCGTGATCAGGTAATTGAGAGTATGCGTACTTTGGGTAACGTACAGAATATCACGGCGCTACAAGTGGTAGTAGACAGCATGATTGAGCACGGTGATCTAGAACAGAAGATTGCAGACAAACAAAAGGTTATTGAACGGCATGAGGTAGCTGCTGCGAAACGGATACAGCAACAAAAGATATGGCAAGGGACAGCCGAAGAGTGTGCCAAATTGGCCATTCCCTTGGTTGAAACACGAGAACAATATGGACAAAAGTGGAGTCGATTAGAACGTGAGCTGATCCAGTTGCAGCAGGATCTAGCAAAAGCAGCAGAGAACTATACTCAACGTGAGCATGATTTAGAAGAAATGGATGTCGTTTTGCGAGTGCCAGACGAGGCAGAGTTACACGCGACGCGTGCAGTTCGCGATCGTGGATGGCATTTAATTAAGCAAGTATGGTTACAAGATACGGCAAAAGATGAACAGGCGATCGCGGCATTTAGCGAAGGCATGCCGTTAGAGGTGGCCTATGAAGCAGCAGTGGACAAGGCTGACCGCCTATCTGATAATATGCGTCAACACGCTGATCGAGTGGCGCATAAAGCTGAACTTTTATTGCAAAAAGAGAGATTTGAACAAGAAAAGAAGATATTGAAAGAAAAATTAGCGATTATGCAAGATGAGTTTGAACAATTGCAAGTGCAATGGGTAAAAGAGTGGGATGAAGAAGCGCTTGTAGTAAAGTCTCCACAAGAGATGAAAGAATGGTTAAGTGATTTTCAAGATGACATGGTTAACCGTTTTGAAGTTCTTCGCGACTTGAAGCAGGAACACATAGATATGGTGGAGCTTCGGGATAGCAAGATCATGGATGTGCGAAAGGCTATGTCCTTGTTTGAGGTGGACATGAAGGAGGGTTATGATTCACTAAAAGAGTGGATGACAAAGGCGCGTCAAATAATAGAAGTGATGCAAACGCGTGCAAGAGATCATGAGCAGTTACAGCATCAATTGAATGATCGTGCGCGACAAATGATGCAATTAGAGAATAAACAGCGATCATGTATGCAAGAGATAGAAAAAGTAGAAAAGGAGTGGGCTGAATTACAACGACTCTATTCCTTTGTACCTGTTCAGATCGATCGTGCGATGAAGTTTATTGACCAATTAAGCGATATCTTTCGACATGACCAGCAAGTAAAAGAGAAAGAGCGACAAGTAAACAGTGTGATATCGATTCGTGAGGAGTTCGAACAAGCTACACGTCATATAGCAGATCAACTGCATGAAGAGATGCAAGCTGGTATGAATTTACTGACATTTGTTAAAACGATGGTAGCTCGCTTGCGCGAGACTAGGGAAGATCATAAGAGCAAAAATGCACTAAAAGAACAACTTGAAAAATCAAGTCTTGCGATAAAAGAAGGTAAGAGCGCATATGAGCACTATGAATTACAGCTAGGTGAATGGCAACAACAATATGGTTGTGCGACAGAGACAGAGTGGAAAATTTTGTTTGGTCAGTGGGACAGTTATGATCAGTTGCAAAGTGAGCAAGACAGCTTAGAAAAGCAGATTCGTGCAAGTGGCGGTGGTGTACCGCTTGATAGATTAAAACAAGAGGTGGATGAAATACCAGACATCGTTTTGATCAAGCCGCGGCTCGATGCTCTTGTCAAGGAAATAGCAGAAGAAGAAAGACATTTTGAAACTAATGCACAAATGCTTGGCAAGTTGCGCGGAGACTTTTTCCAGTTAGATGGCACGAAGTCAGATGCAGCCACATATGCACAGCAGGCGGAGTTCTATTGGACTGTGGTAAATGAAGAATGGAACGAATATCTACAGGTAGAATTAGCGCGGAGACTCTTACAGCGAGCGATTGAGGAATTTCGCTTAGACAATGAGTCTACCATACTTGAACAGGCTAATCGCTTTTTTCAGCGCTTGACGCTCGGACATTATAGGGAGTTGCGAGTGGAGTATGAAGATAATATTCCATATTTAAGTGCCGTAACTAATGATGGAAGTATGAGGCGAGTAGGGCAAATGAGCGATGGAACGCGCGATCAATTATTCTTGTCGTTGCGCTTAGCATTTGTGTTGCAACACATGACAAAGGAGCATGCGGTACCACTGATTATGGATGATATTTTGGTGCATTTCGATGATGCTCGTACGGAAGCTACGTTAGAAGTGCTCGCAGAAGTGGCGCAAAAGACTCAAGTCATTTATTTTACCCACCATCAATCGATTGTACAGGCTGTTCAAAAATTGTCTCAATCACACTCTATCGCGGTACATTCGTTAGTCGATGCTGCGCTCCCCTTAGAGTCAGCGCAACGATAAGACCTAGTTGTACAACGCTCGCAGGTCATCTATGTACGAATATATCATGCTAATCATAGAAAGTGAGGCGTTTTGCATGCAATATCGTCGTCTTGGAAGTAGTGGTTTAGAAGTATCGGTTATGGGGCTTGGGACCAATTCCTTTGGTTCGCGGTCTGATCAGGATCTATCGATTCGTATCTTACATACAGCGATTGATGCTGGAGTGAACTTTATTGATACGGCCAATATTTATAGTGGAACGAGATCAGAAGAAATCATTGGTGAAGGGTTAAAGGGACGTCGCCACGATGTGGTATTGGCTACAAAGGCAGGGTTACCTAGACACAATCGTCCAAATGGGAAGGGATCTTCGCGCGCGCATTTATTTCAAGAGATTGACGAGAGTCTTACGCGCTTGCAAACAGATTACGTGGATCTCTATCAAATTCACAGTTTTGATCCGCATACACCAGTAGAGGAGACGTTACGGGCACTAGATGACCTTGTGCGTTCCGGTAAAGTTCGTTATATTGGTGCGTCGAATTATATGGCGTGGGAATTGATGAAAGCTCTTAGTATCAGTCATGAAAAGGGCTTGGCTCGATATATTTCGATTCAACCGTCATATTCGATGGCAGATCGATCTCCTGAACGAGAACTTGTTGCACTGTGCCTCGATCAAGGGGTAGGCATTATTCCTTATTTCCCCTTGGCAGGTGGAATCCTTACTGGTAAGTACGCTGGAAGGCAAGTACCAAATGGTTCCCGTGCTGAAACAAATCCTGCATTTATCAATCGGCTGGATGATGAGCGCTTGCACTTAGGAGACAAAGTCAGTGTAGTTGCAACGCAATTATCGTGCTCAGCTTCTGCATTATCACTCGCATGGCTATATACAAGACCTGCAGTGGCGACAGTCATTGTAGGTGCCACGCGACCTGATCAGGTGATTGACAATCTTACATCTGTAGAGCTTGCGTTAAGTGATGAGATCATCGACGCATTTGATGAGGCCAGTAAGCAGTATATTTATGGGAAACCATTTGCAGAATTTCGGCTTGACTAATGGCGTATATATTCATCGTGACTTCATAACACTTCACGATGTCGATGTGGCGATAGGAAGAGTGATCGTAAAAGGTAGGGGTGCTACGGTTGGAAGAAGTAAGTGAACTGGTTAAAGCGAGAGTTACGAAGCGTCAAGTCATCGCACAAGTGATGGTTTGTGCTGGGTGTTGTTGTGGTAAAACGGAGAAGGGGAAACCAGAAATCCCGCTCGATTGGCTCAAAAAGGCGTGGAAAGAAAGGAAACTTTTAAAAACGGTGCAATTGACCATTACGGGTTGCTTAGGCCCTTGTGACTTGGTTAACGTTGTAAGCATCATGACGGGGCAAGAGCAACGTTATTTTGGAGGCATTGTGACAGACGAACCATACCACACACTGCTAGAATGGGCCGAGTCCACGCGCTTATTAGGGCAGCCTGCACCCATTCCAGAGTCTTTACTAGCGTATGAATTCGACCGTTTTGCCTAAGTTCTGATTGATCACCAGAAGAAGGTGGGAATGACATGTTGACACGTATAACAGAACTGCTTGGTATTCAATATCCAGTGATCCAGGGTGGATTGGCCAATTTGGCGTATGCGAAACTTGCGTCTGCTGTTTCCAACGCAGGTGGATTGGGTCAAATTACAGCCACCTCACTTGCGAATGCACAAAAGTTGCGCGAAGAGATTCACAAAACAAAGGCAGCAACAAGTCGTCCATTTGGCGTAAATATTGCTATCGGTCAGCATTCCTCAAGTGATGCACTTGTAGAGGTTGTGTTGGAGGAGGATGTTTCAGTTGTCTCCTTAACGGGAGGGAATCCCGAACCGTTGATGAAACGACTTGCCGATAGCAAGGTAAAAACGCTCATTCTTGTGAGTACGGTACGGCAAGCGCAAAAGGCCGAATCACTGGGTGCAGACGCAGTGATCGCTGTGGGGCAAGAAGGTGGTGGCCATATTGGGCGTGCAGATACGGGGACGATCGTATTGATTCCGCGTGTGGTTGAGTCAGTAGCGATACCTGTGATTGGCAGTGGTGGAATTGCGGATGGACGTGGACTGCTCGCCGCGCTTGCACTTGGCGCAGAGGGGATTGAGATGGGGACTCGGTTTATTGCAACAAAGGAGTGCATTGCACACGCGGCTTATAAAAGTGCTTTGGTGAATGGTCAAGAGACGGATACGGTTGTAATTAAACGTACTCTTGGAGCACCTGGTCGTGTACTGCCTTCTTCGTGGGTTACAAAAATTCTTGAAGAGGAACAAAGTGGAACTACACTTGACCAATTGTGGCCATATATCTCAGGTGAGCGCAATCGTCGGGCTATAATTGAAGGGGATATGCAAGATGGGTTCGCCTGGGCGGGACAGTGCATTGGATTAATTCATAGTGTGCCTACTGTCGCAGAGCTGTTTGCTGAGATATTTGGAACTGCAAACGACATCGCGAAGAAGATTGGGAACTCTTTTGAGTAATGACGGATGTTGTATGGAGGCTTGTGCATGGTTTTGAGTGAGGTTGAGTACACCGATGAGGTGTTTGATGGTAAAGATTTCAATGAGTGTTCGTTTTATCGCTGTACTTTTATTCGTTGCAGTTTTCGGGGAGCAGATATGAAGGAATGTCGTTCGGAAGGTTCGACTTTTTCGGAATGTGACTTCCAAGGGGCATGGATGAACGTTTCAGAACATAAAAACTCTGCATATACAAATTGTCAGTTTCGCATGGCTAATTTATTTAATGCGTCATTTCATGGTTGTAAAATGACTGGTTCTATGTTTGAAGAGGCAAAACTTTCGGGGATCATGATACACGGCGGAGATTGGGCATATGCAAATCTGCGCATGCATCATCTCAAGAAGATTAACTTTCGTGGTGCAAAACTTGTACAAGCTGATTTCTATGGGTGCAATTTGCAACAGGCAGATTTTCGTAAAGCAGATTTAACAAATGCTATCCTCGATACAGCAACCATTACAGGTGCTGATTTTAGGGGGGCAGTGATTCATGGGGTTAACTTAGCTTCACTTAATCTGCGAGGTGTGCATGTGGATCTTTCACAGGCAATCGCGATCGTGCAAGCACTAGGTGGACTTGTTGAGGAATAAGGGCTGGAGATGAATACGATGAGTAGTGGACAGAATCGCAGTGACATTCGTGCAGGTCTGGAAGTGGAGATTGTATTGAAACAAGATCAACGCTCTGGAAAGAGAACAAGAGGAATTGTAAAAGATATTCTCACTAAATCGCCTACACATCCACATGGGATCAAAGTTCGATTGCAAGATGGTCAGGTTGGACGAGTACAGCAGATTGTCTCGCATAGCTAAGGTTTGCATCTAGCAAAAGTTGTGCACCTTATGTGTTGCTAGTGGTTGCAAGCGATTGAATAGATGGTATGTTACAGAGAGCAAAGGAGCACTTGGATACACCATATGCATGTGGCGATTTGGCTAAAAGAATCAAGATGATTACTTGTTGTTGAGTAACTTATGTTTTGTTATGATCTTAATTATGTACTGTAAATAAGGGGGCTATATTTTTGAAAGAAACATACAAAAATCGCAATGTGGCTGTGGAAACGATGTTGGTGCATGCAGGGAATGTTCGTCATAACGTAGATCCTACTGCATTAGCCATTTATCCGAGTACAAGTTTTGTAGCAGATTCACCAGAAGAATTGGATCAAATTATGGGTGGAACGATGGACGGATTTTCCTATTCTAGACATGGTAATCCTACAGTGGAGGGGTTAACCCATGCGATGGCACAATTAGAAGGTGCGGAAACTGTTATTGCGACATCATCTGGCATGGCAGCGATTGATGCAGCGCTGTTTGCGGCAGGATTGCATGCTGGAGATACCATCTTACTGAGTCGCGATCTATATGGTGCATCTCTTAATTTGGCCGGGAAAATATGGTCGCAATATGGTGTGAAGTCAGTAGTTGCGGATTTGACTGACCTCGACCAACTACATGCTATCTTATTAAAAGAACAACCTAAAGTGCTTCTTTTTGAAATTCTCTCGAATCCACTGTTGAAGGTTGCAGATGCACCCAAAATTGTGCAGATGGCTCATGAAGTGGGTTGTCAGGTTATTGTAGATAGTACCTTTACCACACCGCTTATGGTGAAGCCGTTATCTTTTGGAGTAGATCTTGTCGTGCATAGTGCGACAAAATACCTCGGTGGCCACGGTGATGCTATGGGTGGAATTGTAGCTGGTCATGCGCACTATGAGGAGGCGCTTCACCAATATTTAAGACTTCGCGGAGGAATTCTTGGACCGTTTGAAGCATGGCTGATACATCGCGGCATACAAACTCTTTCTGTTCGGTTTGAAAGACAGTGTCAAAACGCCTGGAACGTAGCTCAAAGATTAGAAGCGACACATGATTTTCGTCATGTCTATCATCCTTTTCTAGAGAGTCATCCAACTTTTTCGACTGCAAAAAAACTATTGCCAGCAGAGCTAGGTGGAGCGGTAGTTACCATTGAGTTGAAGGGTGCGCGCAAGGAGGCCTATGATTTCTTGAGATCGCTTCAAGTGGTGCGTTCCGCAACCACCATTGGTGATGTCTATACATTATGTCTTTATCCTGTAGTGGCATCTCATCGCAATCAAACAGAACAAGAACGGCTAGCGATGGGCATCACAGAAGGAACCATGCGCATCGCAATCGGATTGGAACATCCGGACGATATTTTTGCAGATATCATGCAAGCTACCCATTTTGCATACTCTTCATGAGATGAATGATCTCATGAAGAGTTATCTATCTATTCATGCAGGGGGGAGATCGCGTGTCTGATTGTTGCAGTTCAACAGATACCAACGGTGCATTAGCATCTGATGCGAGTTGTTCAATAGAAGTAAACGACGTGGTTACAAAAGAAGATGTAGACCCGGTGGTATGTCCTAGTTGTGAACAAAGTGGCACATCGATTGGACTTATTACAGTGAAAAGTATGCTGCAACCGAATGCATTGGCTGAACTAGATCCAAAGCAAGAATTTCGCTTTTGTGCATCTCCTTCTTGTGAGATTGTGTATTTTGGTACTAAAGGTCAACATTTTCGCCTGAAGAATTTGCGTCGTGCTGTCTTTCAAAAAAGTCAGGATGAACAGGTGGAAGTATGCTATTGCTTTGGGTGGAATCGTATACGAATAAAGACTGAACTTGAAGAAGATGGACAAAGTACAGCCGTATCATCCATTTCTGCGCATATTAAAGCAGGTCGCTGTGCATGTGAAATCAATAATCCACAAGGTTCTTGCTGCCTTGGCAATGTTGCAAAGGTGGTTAAAGAGGTAAGGGAATCTTTATATGGATAAGTGGACAAAGGTGTCTCTAAGATCGTGGCAATTTTTTACAATTGCTATGGGATGCAATGATTTCCCACACATTGTAGTAAGATCATGATAGAGTAGAAAAGTAAACACGACTAGGGTGAAGCTATCGTTCATCTTTAGGTGTGGGGATCAGTGAGGTGTGTAAAGTGGAACAAAAGTATAGTCGTGGGCTAGGTGTTTTACGTAAATCGATTATTGGTACATTATTGGGATTAGGCCTTGAATTTTTACTCGGCATGATTGTCAATTTGTATGTCCAGTTTCCTGCTAACTCTCCAAATGGCAATGTTTTTACGTGGGTGACGCAACATAGTGCGCTTACAATGATTCATATTTTACTGGGAACGGTGATCCTCGTTCTTGGGTTATTTAATCTTATACTAACAACGAGTATGCAAGGAAAAGTGGCAATCATCACATCGATTGTTGGATTTGTCTCTATTTTGTTTTCTTGGGGAAGCGGAATGGCTTTTTTGACAAATGGGCAGCAGAATATGATGTCGCTTGATATGTCGATAGGTTTTATTTTAAGTGTATTTGTATACGGATACCAACTGCGATTACTTCGCGCGGTGTAATTTTTTCATAAGGCGTAGTAACGATCAAGAGTGCGTCTGAACGTCCTGCTCTGTTTACACTTGGACGGCAGACGCACTAGTCTTTTATTTGAATAACAAATTGTATGAATGTTACCAAGGTAAGAGAAATTTGCGCTACACTATATTGGATACAATAGTGTAATAAGGAGGAAGTTGATGATGGAAAGTCCCATTGCAAAACGCATTCCCTATGTTCATGTTTTACATGATGATATTCGTAGAGATGACTATTATTGGTTAAAGGAACGTAATGATCCTGAGGTGATCGCTTATTTAGAAGCAGAGAACCGCTATTATGAAGAACATATGCAACCACTTGAGGAGTTGACCGAACAGCTATACCAAGAGATGTTTGCACGAATGGATGAAGATGAAATAGATGTGCCGATTCAAGCCAGCCCGTATTACTATTATTCTAGAACGGAAAAGGGGAAACAATACTCGATTTATGCGCGCAAGCGTGCAAATAGTCGAGATTTGTTGGATCAAACTCTGGAAGAAGTTATTTTGGATGTGAATACACTTGCAAAAGAAGATGAGTATTTAAGTGTTAACGCACTTCGAGTGAGTCCGGACCACTCCAAGCTTGCCTATTTGGACAATCGCGATGGAACTGATCGCTACGTCGTCTGTGTGAAAGACTTACTCACTGGAGAACAACTATCTGATCGCATTGAAGATGTGTTTATCGATGGTAGTTTAGAATGGGATGCTACAGGACACTATCTTTTTTACATAACAGTTGATGATGCCCAACGCCCCTATCGACTTTGGCGACATCATGTAGGCAACGCGGGATTGGATGAGCTACTCTATGAAGAAGTAGATAGTACATTTGCACTTACATTGCAAAAATCAAGGAGCGGAGAATATCTATTTTTAAAATCTGAAACGAAGACCACAACTGAAGTACGCTATCTTCGAGCGGACCAACCGACCTCGGAATTTCATGTATTTGATGCAAGACAAAAAGGAATTGAATATGAAATAGAGCATGTTGGGGATACTTTTTTAATTCTTACGAATAAAGAAGCGAGTCAATTTAAGGTGTTGCAATGTCCAATCGAAACTATGGATCAGGCATCACGAGTTGAATTATTCCCCTATGATGCTTCGCGTTATCTCCAAGCGATGTATCCATTTAAAGATGCGGTAGTGCTCTTTGGACGCCAAGACGGATTGACACAAATATGGATCTATCGCGATGGCAGTCTCTCTCGCTTGAATTGGGATGAACCACTCTATACGGTAAGGTTGGCTTACAATATAAGCTATGATACGACAGAAGTCATCTTCCATTACGAGTCGCTACTCACACCAAAAATTACATACAGTTTGAACCTGCTGACAGGTGAACGCGTTGTACTTAAAAAAATGTCTGTGCCAGGAAGCGACTATGTGTCAGATGAGTACACTTCGGAACGGATTTTTGCAACGGCGCACGATGGGGCGCAGATTCCGTTATCCGTCGTCTATCGCAAAGGGGCCATGAACAAAGGCCCAGCACCACTTATTCTTTACGGATATGGATCGTATGGGGCAAATAGTGATCCAATGTTTGATGCTACGAGACTTCCTTTCATGGATCGTGGGATCATCTTTGTTACCGCGCAAATCCGTGGGGGATCAGAAATGGGACGCTTTTGGTATGAAGACGGGAAGCTCATGAAAAAAATGAATACCTTCACTGACTTTATCTCAGCTGCGCAAGACTTGATACAGCGTGGGTATACGACTTCTTCGCAATTGGCTGCGCGAGGTGGTAGTGCAGGTGGTCTCCTCATGGGTGCAGTGATCAATCTTTCAACTGATCTTTTTCAAGTGGTAGTAGCTGATGTGCCGTTTGTCGACGTCGTGACGACAATGGTAGATGATACACTGCCATTAACGAGCTTAGAGTGGGATGAGTGGGGTGATCCGCGTGAAGTCGAGGCCTATCACTATATGAAATCGTATAGTCCATACGATCAAGTAGAGGCAAAGGATTATCCGCATCTGCTTGTGACGACCGGATTGAATGACCCACGTGTAGCTTACTTCGAACCTGCAAAATGGGTAGCTAGATTACGCGTGACTAAAACAGATGATCATCAGTTACTGCTTAAAACGAACATGGGAGCAGGTCATTTTGGATCTTCTGGACGCTATAATCGATTGAAAGAGTTGGCTGGCAGATATGCGTTTATTTTAGACAAAATCCAGTAACAAACATATGAATGTGTGTATGTCCTATACCAAATGCCGTTGCTAACTAGCACCCTTATCCATATTTTGAGGTATCAGCTAGTGGGGGGTGCTATGATGGATTGCTTTGGCGGATATACGAGATGGGCTGTTGTATTTCTAGTAATTTTTGTTCTCTTCTTCTTGCTTGTTCCAGCCTACGGTTATGGAGCAAACGGCGGTTATTAATGTCCGATAGACTAGGTTCACACTCAATACTTCCCGACTAGTGAGGGGAGTATTGAGTGTGCGAAGTAGCTAAGAAATGGTTGTATCAGAATAGGTTGAAGCGCCGATGCAAAAGCCAATGACAAATGTGCTAAGTGCAACGCGACTTGCAAATGATGTATGAAAGGGCTTTCCCATAAAGCATATCCTCCTTCTCAAATGGAATATCTAGCAAATCATTGATCGATACTCTTTACCAAGTGCAGGTACGAATTGTACTGATGAGTCAATTTATGCTCTGAACGGTTCAATTATCATAGTATATTTTTAAAATTTAGAATATGTACTTGTTGAAAATTATATGAAGTTATAGTCTATACATAAAGAATATGATGGAGTAGTGGTATGGGAATTGTGAGGCTTTGGTAGACACACTGTATAGGCGGTGAAAGACATGGCACTTACGGAGCTAACCATACATCATGAAAATAAAATTGCAATGATAACATTTCATCATCAACAGAAGCGAAATGCACTTTCGTCAGCCGTATTAGAGTCACTTGCGCAGCATTTGCAAGTAGTTAAGCATGATGAGCGCATTCATGTCGTCATTATAGCGGCTGAAGGTTCTGTATTTAGTTCTGGACATGATTTACGAGAGGTATTGTCGGGTGGACCACAAGATGTACATCACCTTTTTGAAGTATGCGGGTCGGTGATGACTGCGATTCGTGAACTCCCACAAGTAGTTATTGCGCAAGTGCAAGGGATTGCGACTGCGGCGGGATGTCAAATTGTAGCGGCATGCGATTTGGCCGTGGCATCTAATGAAGCGAAGTTTGCTACACCAGGAGTGAAGATTGGACTATTTTGTAGTACCCCTGCTGTTCACGTTACGCGTAATGTGGGACGAAAGAAGGCAGCCGAAATGCTCTTTACTGGGGAGTTTATGTCTGCACAAGATGCAGCACAGTATGGATTAATTAATCGAGTGGTTCTACCAGATCAGTTGCAAAGCGCGACTTACGAACTTGCAACATCCATTGCTCAGTACAGTTTAGATACGCTTGCTACTGGCAAACAATTTCTTTATAAACAGTATGGGATGACAGATGAACAAGCACTTGCTTATGCAACTGAGGTCATTTCTTTACAAAGCACAACAGATGATGCACAAGAAGGTATTTCCGCATTTTTAGAAAAGCGTGTTCCACATTGGCCAAGTGAATCGCTTGAGAAACTTCAAGATGGTTATTCGTCACCTATATCATAGCTGAAATGATCGTTAGCTAAATACGTATGTGGGAATAGGCTTCTAGCTTCAAGTAATAATTGCAAAGATGCGTTCTCATCATAGCGAGCACTGATATGCGTGATGATTAATGTTTTCACTTTAGCAGCTAGAGCTGTTTGAGCTGCATGAGATGCGGTAGAGTGCCCGCGTTGTAACGCTTTTACATGTTCGTGATGTGCATATGTAGACTCATGCACTAAAACATCTGCTTGTTGCGCTAACTCTATCACAGCGGGGGTTGGAGAGGTATCTCCACAGATGACTACAGAGTGACCGCGTTTTGGTGGCCCGGTATAGGTCTCACTATGTAATGTTTGTCCATTTGGTAGCGTGACATCTTCTCCTGCTTTTAAGCGAGAAAATAGCGGCGATTGAGCGATCCCGTCATCCTTCAATTTTTGCTGTAATAACTCACCGGGCCGATCTTTTTCCTGAAATCGATATCCATAAGAAGGAATCGTATGGGCAAGTTGTTTGGCAGTTATGATCATTTTATGATCTTCAAAAATAACACCTGGTTGAACTTCAACAATGGTTAGAGGGTAAGTTAATCCGGACTTCCGAATAGTTAAAAAGAAATCGATGAATGATTGAATACCTGGTGGTCCATAAATAGTTAAGGGTTTTGTAACACCTTCTGTAGCTCGGCTTCCAAGAACACCTGGTAGTCCTAAGATATGATCACCATGCATGTGGGTAATCAATATTTTTTCTAATCTTGATAATCGTAGTGGAGAGTGAAGCATTTGATGCTGAGTGCCTTCTCCTGCATCGATGAGAAAGAATGTTCCTCGTTCTTGATAGAGTTGCAGTGCGATGCTCGTCATATTGCGTTGTTTTGTAGGCACCGATGCACCAGTACCGAGAAAATACAGATTCATATTCAATCACCCCTTATTATTCTTTCCTTGTAACGACATACTGATGCAAAATACGAGGCGCAAGATGAGGGGGATAGCAATCCTCATCTTGCGCCTCGTATAAAATAGTCATGGTGAATTGGCAAGTATTTATGAAATGGCATTTGGTTCGATTTTCATATAAAAACCCAACGCATAAGCAATAAGAGCAACAGCAAATCCTGCAGCCATCCAAATGGAATTGATCCCCTGCTGTGCAAGTAAAAACAGCAATCCATTCAGTGCAGAGAAGAGGATGGCTAATGTGCCAATCCATCCGAGCACCACAAACCATCCTGCATGTGCTCGAAGTGCAACAATGACAAACCCCCACGATAACAAGAGGATAATAATCCCAAGCGCAGAGTGTATGATTAAAATAGGATTGGCATTCGTTAAAGACCATGCGAAAGCGGTCATGAAGAGCGTCATACCAATGGGTAGTGATTGTGTGTGCGGTAACACAGTTGGAATGGTAATAAATAAGTTTGTGATCATACCAGAGATGAGCTGAACTAATAATAGGATAGTCATTAAACCAGAAAAGCGATGAAGTTGCTTGAACATGTACGTCATTCCTCACCGTTCAAAAATACGTATCTAGTCAGAAGGAAGAGTTTGAACTTATTCTGCTTGCAAATCAGATTGCAACATAGCTCCGCAGTTTGCACAAAATTTTTGAGTGGGTAAAATGTCTGCACCGCATTGTGCACACAGAGATTTAGTGGCTAGACTTTCATGTTCATGCTCAGGAACCTCATCTAATTCCTTGATTTTTTCTTGATAATCTACCACAGTAGATTCAATTGCTTGTGCAGACTCAAGAAAATGGCGAACTTCTGCTTCTGCAGCAACGCCTGCATGATATACCATTTGTCCAAATTGCAGGCAAAGTGCTTCTAACTCTTCATTGGATTTTGTGATTTGTCGATTGAGTTCTGCCTTTTTAAGAGCCTTCTCGGTGTTTGATAAAGCTTTTGACACGCTTTGAGATGTTTTGCTTTTTAAGGAATCAAATAAACTCATGATGGTTCCCCCTTTGGGATTGCTATCCTCGTTTATAGTAAGTATAGCATATGACTAGTGCTTCATTACTTACAATTGCGTGATCACGCAATTGTAAATAGAGGTTTTGTAAGGACATACAATTTGAGATATGATGTTTACAAGGGAGAGGAGATGCTGCAACTGTATACACCTAAGGAGTTCAAGATGTCTGACCGGAATGAAATTGTTCAGTTTGTGAATGCTAACAGTTTTGGGATCATGGTTACTACTGTTGATGGTGTACCGCAAGCTACACACTTACCTTTTTTCTATGATGAAGAGCAGAACTTGTTATTAGCTCATATGGCGCGGGCAAATCCGCAGTGGAAAACCATGGATGGACAGTCTGCACTCGTTGTCTTTTCTGGCCCTCATGCATATATCTCCCCATCGTGGTATGGGGATACAACTTCTGTTCCGACGTGGAATTATCTAGCGGTGCATATCGTTGGTCGATGTACTGTCTTAGATAACCATGATGAACTAGGTTCCATACTAGAGAAGACGGTTCAATTTTATGAGCCCACTTCAGATCTGCCGAGTCGATCGGATCAATCATTTTATCAAAACATGATGCGTGCAATTGTGGGTTTTAGGATTGATATCACAAGTGTAGAGGCAAAGGCTAAATTAAGCCAAAATAAGTCGCCCATTGTTCAGCAGAGAGTCATTGATCATTTGAGCCGATCTACTGATCCTGATTCGCTGGCGGTTGCGCAATGGATGCAGGAGCGTTTACAGAACGAATGAAAGGCGTGGCTTAGAGGTGGCTTTTGAATCTTGGGTACAACTGATGTGTTCACTGGCACAAGAACTCGATGTCGCTCATATTCCGTATTGTTTTGAGGGAGATGCAGCATTATTTGTGCAAGGAATAGATGTACCCGATATGGGACGAATTGAAGTATCTGTACAGTGGGATGTATTTGATCATGCATGTACTCTATGGTCGCAAGAAAGCATGGAAGAGAGTCGCAAAGGTGCGACCTTTGCGACATTTCAGTTCTCACGTGACAATAAGCTCGTGATCTTGGGGTGCGTGTACAACACCGTCGTCACCACAGATCCTTATCGTATTCGTGTGGAACGGGTTGGAGCAACATTATGGGTTAAATCATGGGAATACTATGTAAAAACATGTGCACCTGATGACCCTAAAGTGCAGCAGATTAAAAAATTTCTGCTTCATAAACAACAAGGCTTAAGTGCCGAACATGAACATGCATGGAACATGAATGCATATGATGCGTGGATCAACCGCTTTGGTGTACCTGCAATTGCGGCTGAACAGATCAAACTTCATCCACTTTCTAAGCTACAATCATTGGCTCGATTTATGGGGGATGTTCGAGGGAAACACATTGCTAATTTACTTGGATCTCATGGCAGTAAAGCAGTTGCTCTTTCCTTGCTTGGTGCTACTGTTACAGTCATTGATTTTTCTGAGCAAAATGCTACATATGGAACAGAGCTTGCTCAGGCAGCAGGCGTAAACGTGCGTTATGTTGTGTCTGATGTTTTGGCATTGCCCCACGATGAATTGGTTCCAATCTATGATATGGTGTTAATGGAATTGGGGATTTTACATTATTTTATCGATTTAGCCCCACTGGCTCAGGTCGTATACCGCCTATTGCGTATGGGAGGGAAGCTAGTGCTACAGGACTTTCACCCCGTATCGACAAAGCTGATTACTTCAAAAGGCCGCAAGCACAAGGTAACAGGGAATTATTTCGATTCCTCTATCGAAGAAACAGATGTTGCATTTACAAAGTATGTAGAGGATTACGGAGAATCTAGAAGAGTGCAGTTGCGCAAATGGACACTTGGAGACATTGTGACGTCGTTTGCTTCTGCTGGTTTGTGCGTTTGTGTTTTGGAAGAAGAACCGAATCACAAGGTGGATGATATGGGCATTCCCAAAACCTTCACACTCGTCGCGGAAAAACGCTAGTCCAAGAAGAAAATGAATATTTTTGGATATTTATTATTTTTTTACCTAACACTGTTGAATGGGACAAGCAGCGAACACTGTTCCTTCAACATGTTCATTTTGCATGCTCATTTTAATGGAGGTAGGATATCTGATGAAACCACAAAGAAAACGTTTCGCAATGCTAGGGATGATATTATGTAGTGTAGCTATGGTAACTGGTTGTGGAACAGGAGCAGTTCAATCAGCGAGTAGTGGACCTGGGCCAAGCAGTACCACGAAGACAACGACAGGGTCGACTACAGCGACAAGCGAAACGACACCACCACCGACCACGAAGCAACAATGGTCTACAGTACCACCGATGCAAATTAATACATCGAAACAATATGATGCTGTGGTACATACCAATTATGGAGATTTCACCATTCAATTATTTGCAAAAAGTGCACCTAAAACAGTCAATAATTTTGTGTTTCTCGCTGATCATCACTTTTTTACAGGAGATACGTTCTTTCGCATTATTAAACCTTTTATGATTCAAACTGGGGATCCTCGCAACAATGGTACTGGTGGACCGGGATATCAATTTGCAAGCGAATTGCCTCCTAAGTATCCGTATGCGCCTGGAATCGTGGCGATGGCCAATCGAGGGCCAAATACAGTCTCTAATGGTAGCCAGTTTTTCATTTGTACAGGCTCAGAGAGTGAGAGTCTCAATCATCAACCCATTTATACAGAGTTTGGAAAGATCATCAAGGGAATGAGTGTAGTAGAAAAGATTGCATCGATACCCGTGAAGACCAATCCTCTTACGGGTGAGGATTCCTTCCCTACCAAAACCGCTTTTATCGAGTCAGTGACGATTCAATCAAAGTAACTCGTGCAAACCAAAGGGACGCTACATACTATGTAGCGTCCCTTTGGTTTGTACGAGTTTTACTCTGGTGTTTGTGTTAGGCAGCGATCACACTCTTGGTAGTGCCAATCATACGGCAGCAATTCGTTTCCACACATGCCACACATCTGTTGTAAGTCCTCAGTCGGTGACTGTTGATCCATCTCTTGCATGGTATTCCCTCCTAAGTAGTGTCGATTTATATTACAAGTATTGTACTATAACAGAAAGATAAAAACAACATCTGTTTTATTATTATTTGCTTTATTTTATGGGTCAACTTGTGGGGTTACCTAGAGTTCGCATAGAATGAGTGTAGATATATGCTGTACATGTCATCAATTCAGTCATGTTTTATGTGAGTTGGAGTGGTGCGAACTTTGACAAGGCGAGTGAAAGGGGCATCTGACATGAAAGCGTTACGGATGTGGACAATGACTGTACTATTAGGGCTTTCTGCGATTTTAGCAGGTTGTGGTGTTTCATCAAGTCAAGCACTTGCGAAAAATAATACGGATGTTGGAACACATGTACAGGGCAAAAGTCCGATAACAAAACAAGCAGGCACTACAACGCATGGAGTCAAATCATTGAATGAAACGACAATTAACGATCTCGGACCCTCACCATCTGTGACTGCTGCAGAAGTGGTGAGTCAATGGAAGCAGGCCAATGTGGCTGGTGGATCGCCAGGAGCTCATATGACACCTACTGTTTCTGCTAGTGTGCACCATGCTGTGAATGGTGCACAACTTAATACAGTTACATTTGTCAATGCAACTGATGGATGGGTTGGTGGGCAAGGTGTCTTGTGGCATACGACGGATGGAGGTGCACATTTTTCTGTGCAGTATCGCGGATTGCAAAGCATCCAGAGTATCGATGCACTGAATCCATCAGATGTATTTGCTATTGGATCATCGTTACATGGAACAGCCACAAGGAAAATAATGAGTACTATTAATGGTGGAGCAACTTGGCACTACATATCAGTCCCGGGGAGCGTTCATCGAGTAGATTTTTTAACAGCAAAGATAGGGTATGCCATTGTAGGCAATGCAAACATTGGTAACACGCGACTATTGCGAACGGAAGATGGGGGACAACATTGGACCATTGTACATGTACCTAGTGCAGCATTAGAAATAGGATTTGCAGGACCTAACAATGGGTGGATGTATTCTTATGCAGGTGTGTTATATCACACGACCAATAGTGGCATGACTTGGACAACGGCCATTGCTGATTTGCCAAGTGGGTTTGACTTTGCACAAATTCGCGTGGTTAATAGTAGCAATGTTTGGTTTTTAGTTGCAGGCATGGGAGGCATGAGTCAACAATCATATACGGTGTTTCATTCGACAAACGGCAACTCGT
Source organism: Sulfoacidibacillus ferrooxidans (assembly GCF_022606465.1). NCBI lineage: Bacteria > Bacillati > Bacillota > Bacilli > Caryophanales > Alicyclobacillaceae > Sulfoacidibacillus > Sulfoacidibacillus ferrooxidans. The sequence continues at coordinate 608,272 of NZ_JALBUF010000001.1, read as the reverse complement.
TTACCCCTGTGCTTGCGCTATCGACAGCAGGTGCAGGACCAGCTCCTGGAGGTGTAAAGCATGTTCCCGTGGGCCCTGGATTCGATCCTGGACCAATGGCGGCCATCGGCTCATCTTCTGCAGTGGTTATTGGGGAGTGTCCAGCATGTGGGATGGGGACTGTATCTATGGAGGCAACGTCAGATGGTGGGGCACATTGGACGAAGTCTCATACAATCACAGGTGTTCAAGGGATCCCTACGTTTCACTCACTCTCCTTCCCAAGTGCTACGGATGGCTGGCTTGTAGATGGAGGATTTGCTGGACCGAGTACTTTATTGCACACAACGGATGGTGGGCAGACATGGAGACCTGTATATGTCACAGGTCATGCCACACCCACAGAAGGCATTTCATTTGTTGATGCTACACTCGGATACGGATTAGGATTGCCAGGAGATTCGGGCGCAGTACTAATCACTGCAAACAGCGGGCACACATGGACGCAGGTGGGTAATCTCCCACTTCAACTGCAAGGAAGAGACTACGGCAATGTGTCTCCTTCTCCCATATCATTTCCTACGCCAACAGATGGTTTTGTAGCTGATAGGGATGGTCAAGTGTATCATACGCAGAATGGCGGGAAATCATTTGCAGAAGTTGACTTACCACAGGTCATGGGCGGATATGATACGGTATACTTTGCAAATAAGAATATCGGTTTTGCCATGAGTCAATTTTATCCTAATCGTACGGAAGTGACGACAAATGGTGGGGTTCAATGGAAGATGTTTTCTGCGATAAATCTTGCAACTGCACAGGATGCACTAGCGCAGCAGAATGTAGCCCCTACATTGCATACGCTGATCGACGCAGAAGCGGGCAACTGGGTCGGATCTTTTGGAGATATTGCTTGGATTCTGGGACAAAATGGGCAAAGTTACTTTCAGACGACTGACGGTGGTCGCGAGTGGACGAACTATAACTTTGCACCTTCACAATGGCCATCCCCCGCTACCATGCAATTTGTTAATGCAAAGGATGGTTGGATGCTTTCAATGAACGATGCTTTACTGCACACGACAGATGGAGGTAAAATATGGAAAGTAATCGGTTGATATGTGTGTAGCATTCATCCATCAAGATTGTGAGTTAATTTGAACTTTGACGTCAACTTCCATCGTCTGTAGTGTACCTTTATATACACCTTTAATTGGAACGATATCGCGATAATCGCGGCCCACGCTCAGATACACATGTGATTCTCCAGCGATGCAGCCATTTGTAGGATCAAGTCCAACCCATGTATCGTCATGAACGAGGACATCCACCCAAGCATGCATCGCTTGGGTACCTAGCAATACGCCGGCACGATCATAAATATACCCACTAACATAGCGACATGGAATGCCAAGCGAGCGTAGTGCAGCTAACATCCAGTGAGTGAAATCTTGGCATACACCTGCCCTTAGCTTATAAAAAGCTTGTACATCAGACTCTACATCTGTGGCACCTGGAACGTATTGAAACTGCTCCTTAATTTTTTTTGTAAGAGTGAGGAGGAATGCAGAGAGATCTGTTGCATCTTCCCATAGGGTACCGAGCCACTCAGAGAGTTCAGGTATTGGATAGCAGTAATGAGTGGGCATTACATATAAGTAGTACTTTTCTTGGATATCGCCTTTTGCATAGTCTGATTTTCCCCACATGATCTCTGGGAATGTGGGCGCGCGATTCACGAGTACTAAACTATCGGCTCTTACAGTTAATTGCAAAACAGACGTTGGAATGTAAAAGGTCTGAGATTGATTGCGAAATACATCGGAGTGATAAAAGGGCCGTGAACTTGGAAGTGTTCGAATTTCATGATGAAGAACCGTTTGTCCAGGAAATTGTCCAGGAGTGAGGGTGATTTCATTCGTCAATTCGCGTGCTGGTGTTTCGTATGTATACTTTGTGTTGTGCTGCAAACGGTAGATTGTTGGCATAATCAGTCAACTCCTGGGAAAAGAATGATTGGTTAATAAGGTCTCCAATTTGAAAACAACGCGCTTGAAACGCAAGTAAATAATTGTGTAATCCTTCATTCAATAATTCGTTTACAGCTGTATACTGGAGTTCCAATCGAATTTTCCCGACCGTGCGCAAAAGCGGATGTTTGGCGTGATCCTCGCTTTGTAATAAGTGATTCAACGCCTGGTTAACCATAGTGATAGTGTACTGAATGGAGCGAGGAAACTCTGCGTCAAGTAGCAGGAATTCGATGACATGATCTTGAGTAAAGCGAGATTGATGGCGTTTCAAAAAAGCTTCATAAGCGTATGTGGAACGCAAGATATTAATCCAATGATGCGTGTCGACAAGGGGCTGTTCACCTGGTGTACGAACCGTTAAATGGTAGCGCACATCAAGGATACGAGAGGTTTGCTCCGCTCGTTCTAAATACAATCCTAAACGGAAAAAATCGTATTCCTCAGATCGCGGCATACACACGTGAAGTGCGCCAATAATTCGAAAACAGTAGTTGCGAACGAAAGAAAAGAGATCCTGCAAACTGTCATTCATATTGATTGTGTGGCGCTGGAAGTCTAGAAAATCCCAGTAAAATTCATTGAATGCTTCCCATATTTCAGAGGATAGCCGTTCTTGAACTGCTCGGGCATTTTCTCGCGCTTGTTTAATACAAGAGAGCACAGAATTTGGGTTATCGATTGATGAAACCATGAATGTACAGATGTTGTCTGGTGTTCGTTCGGGAAAACGATGTGTAAACACGTTCATATATCCGTTGATATCAAGAATAGTATCCCAGCCTGAATTCGTGATCATATCCTCAACTAATCCGAGTGAATTGACCTTTTGTACTTTTAATAAACGGGCATGATTTTCTGCACGCTCCAAATATCGAGCCATCCAGTACATCGATTCTGCGATGCGACTTAACATGTAGGTTCCCCCTCCCCCACAACGATCCATGTATCCTTTGCACCGCCGCCACGGGATGAGTTGACTACACATGATCCGCGCTCAAGTGCCACTCTCGTTAGTCCACCAGGTAAAACATGAAGTGTTTCACCAAATGCCACAAATGGGCGCAAGTCGATTGGACAAGGTTCAAAGTCTCCATCCATCCAGGTGGGGTGACGAGATAATGAGATGAGTGGCTGTGCAATAAAATTGCGTGGTTCTTTTTGTATGATTCGTTGCATGTCTTCGCATTCTGCACGAGTGGCAGCATATCCAAAAAACAGTCCTGCTCCACCTGATGCATTTGTCGGTTTAATAACCATATCTTCGATGTTTTCAATCACGTGTTGCCGTTCGTTATCTTTGGTCAGGCGATAAGTTATGACATTTGGTAAAATTGGGTCTTCGTTTAGATAATAGCGGATAAAGTCGGGAACATAGGAGTAGATAAGTTTATCATCAGCTACACCATTACCCCATGGGTTTGCGATGGCCACGTTACCGGCGCGATATGCATCAAATAGTCCGGGAACGCCAATGAGCGAATCTAAGTTAAAGGAGAGGGGATCTAGATATCCGTCGTCAAGTCTGCGATAGATGACGTCAACTTGTCGCAATCCACTTGTGGTGCGCATGTATACAATTTGGTTAATCACGATCAGATCACTACCTTCAACGAGTTCAATACCCATGCTTTGAGCAAGAAATGAGTGATCGAAAAAGGCGGAGTTAAAGCGCCCAGGTGTCAAAAGAACGACTGTTGGCTGTGGGATTTGACGCGGTGATAAATAGGCAAAAGTATCCCCTAACTTTTTCATGAAAGGTTCAAGTGGGGCTACATGATATGATGAAAAAGCTTCAGCAAAAACACGTTTCATCATATTTCGGTTTTTGTAGGCGTAAGAAATGCCAGAAGGAATTCGCAAGTTATCTTCAAGAACCTGATATCCACCCTGTTCATTGCGGATGAGATCAATCCCAGATAACACCGTATGAATGCCTTTGGGTACAGGCACATTCATCATCTCCAGTTGAAAATCTGGAGAAGCATACACTGTCTGACGGCTAATGATATGATCTCGAATGATATATTGCGTGGAGTAGATGTCTTTCAAAAATTCATTGAGCGCGGTCACTCGTTGAATCAGGCCCCGTTCAATGTGATGCCACTCTGCTGAAGGGATAATGCGAGGAACAAGATCAAAGGGTAGTGTGCGCTCTACACCAAGAGCGTTATCATACATGGTATATGTAATGCCCTGACGTAAAAAAAGTTGTTTTGCAGCATCGTGTCGTGCCGCAAAAATTTCTTTTGGAAAGCGCGAAAGCAACTCATAATAGCGGCGATAGGGTGGGCGTGGCTGATTGTCATCACAAAGCATCTCATCGTAGAATGTATCTCGTACGTACCCTTCGAACACACGACGCCCCCCTTTATATTAATTTTCTATCTATTCTACATGAATTTAGTATATCCGTGAAGAGTGATGATTCGGAAGGTAAAGTTTTTTATAGAGGTTGTTCAAAAAGGGGTCAGAACTCCCCGGCGCATGGCAGCGTCAGCGCCAAGAACGCTCCCTCACGTACCCAAAACGTACGCTCAGTCCACATTCATGGCTCGCTTCCTTGCACTGCGCGGTTCTTACCTGCCCCCTTTTTGAACAGGCTCTTATAAACTAAACAAGATGGACGAGTACGAGTCGATCCACATTGTAGTGAGTACGGTGTGAGTGTATGATAGTCATAAGATGAATAATTACAAATGTGAGGGGATGGCCATCACGAGTATACAAATACGGATTTTTTCAGATTATATATGACCGTTTTGTTATGTGGGCAGCGGTGTTGTCCAAGCGTTAAAAAAAGAATTTGATATTGAGGATGAATGGATCAATTACGAAATTCATCCAGACACACCTTTACAGGGGATGAGTTTAGCTGAGCGGTTTTCTGCTGCATCGGCGCAGGCCATGGTGGATCGGCTCCGGCAAATGGGTCAACCATATGGGGTGAAGTTTGGTCATCTTACGCTATTGTCTAATTCCAAAATGGCGATTGAAGTATCTGAGTTTGCGCGCGATCAAGGGGTATTTCACGAGTTCCACGATGCAATTTTTCATGCGTATTTTACGGATGGTAAAGATATTGGTGATCAGTCTATACTCCTTGCAATTGGCGAATCAGTGGGACTTCATCGCAAAGAGATAGAGCAGGCCTTGAGTGACTCGCGTTATGAGTCGCGGTTAGAAGAGGCACGGCAGGCAGCAATAAAGTTTCAAGTAACGGGAACACCAACGTTTATTGTTGCAAATCGTTTTAAACTGGTTGGGGCACAGCCTATTGAGGTATTTCGAGACGTCTTGACCAAGGTAGCAAGGGGATCTAGTGAAATGTAGGTTGATTGCAAACGAAGAGGGGATCAACGGAGTACATCCCATATCCTCTCTTCGCATGTTTATATTGTAAAAACCGTTTTAATAGATTGGTACTTTGCTCTTTCGATATTTGCAATGATCGCCTGCTCATAATGATCTAATGAGTACTCATGAGTGACAAGTTTAACAAGTTGTGCATTTTCTTGCTGCATAAGCATCTGCAGGGTAATGGCATGAGTAGAGACTGTTTCACCTTCCCAAGTTTCTCGACCATAACCTACCGATCCAATGATACTTAGCTCCTTTGCCCACACAAATGTCCAGTCCAGATCACTCATATGTCCAGCTGTGCCAACGACAATGATCGCACCACGCTCACGCGTATAGTGTAAGGCGTCTGCGAGTGATTGCTCGCTACCGATGCAGTCATACACTTTTGCGTATCCGCCCAAATAAACAGTGCGACCCATAGCAGGGCGATGCTTTTTTGCGCCTATACGTCCTTCCATATCGTTCAATAATTCTTCTTTAGTAGTGAACGCTTGGGTTGCTCCCAGTGTCATTGCCATGTCGCGTTGATACGGTAACAAGCTTAGGTGGGTGATGTGAATATTTTTATTTGCCATCCGTAGAGCAGTGATGACTGAATAAGCAATCATTCCACCCCCAATCACAAGAACGGACTCGCCATCTTCTGGGACTTTGCGTAAAACAGCATGAACACCAACGCTCAGTGGCTCGATCATCACTGCGAGGCGATCAGGAATTTCTCTAGGCACTGGAATAGCCATGGATTCGTGGATGGTACACTGTTCACTAAAAGCCCCTGGAAGGTCTCGACAAAAACCCATGAGCATCCCTTCTGAAAGTCCGCGCTTAGTACCAGAGTAATGACACATGGCGTGAAGACCCTGTGCACAAGCAGGGCACGGGGGATCGATGCCCCTTACTGCACAAGAGATAAAGGGATCTACAGAGATGCGCTGTCCAGGTTCAATCCCTTTGACTTTTGCACCACATGCGTCAACCATGCCCACTACTTCATGGCCAAGAACGGCTGGGAAAGAATTGAAAGGTGTGAGTGATGGCGAAGATTTATAGAGGATAGCCCCCATATCTGTACCGCAAATTCCAGCAAGAAGTGGGCGCATACGAATCTCGTGTGGTCCAGGTTCCTTAGGGTCGGGCCACTCGCGTAAGCTTAATGCAGATCGTTTTCCATAATAGAGCTTTGGATATCGTTTGCCAAATGTTTTTGCAGCCATGTACTTAGTGATGGAAAAGTCGTATACAATCGCTTTCATGTAGTTCCTCCCGATTCGTTATTGCACGCCATGCGGTTGTTGTATCGTGCCATATGCAACTTGAAGATGACGAAATGATGGTTTGGTACCAGGTGATAGTGGGTGTCCGGTCAACTCTGAACTAGGGAAAAATTGGCGCATATGCGGGTTGTTTTTTGATGGATCTGACATCAACTTTTCTAAAACTACAGAATTATATTGGCGCGCTGTGTGCTCAAGTGTATTGCCGTTTATAACGACTTCAAGACCACTAGTTTTTGCGTAACTACGAAGACCAGGTAGGCTGCTTTGCGATGGATTCAGACATTCAGCCGAGATGGCATTCTCACTGGATACCCAAATCCCTGTATCTGTATGTACTACGAGAGAATGGTTTCCTTCGGTGTGTCCGGGTGTCCAGATCAATGCAACGCCTGGTCCAAGTAAAACGTCACCGTCAATAAAGAGCAGCCGATCCTTCGGAATATCATGAAAAGTGGATGGTTGATACCATATCGACTGTAAAGGATGAAGTGAATGGAGTACATCCCATTCTTTTTGCTGGACGATTAGTTTTGCCTTAGGAAAATAGGCTTGTAAGGGTTCGTTTGTTGCATGATCTGCTTGTGACTTCGTTGTACCCACCCATCGGCGAATATCTTGGGTGTGTAAATGATCATATGTGATAAAGTCAATGTCTTCGGGACGAAGCCCGACAGATTGAAGATGAGTTTCAACTGTGCCGTGTCGCTTAGCTAGCAAATGGTTAGATACATAATCGCCATATTTTTTCATTAGACTAACATAAAAAGGAGTATTAGCACCGAGTTCGTAGTCAGAAGGTTCATTGAGTAGAGTCCATGTTCTTCCATGAGCTTTCCATTGGACAATGAACATTCGATTAGTAAACCAAAGAAAAGGGGAGGGGCTCTTGGTTGCTCGCCATAGACCGTATCGTGTAGGATAAGGTAACGTAATTAGATCAAATGAAGCAAATGCACTGACAACTCCTGTCTTGCGAAACCAGTCTTGAAAGTGTGTTGCGGTTTGACGGATATACTGCAGTTGCAAACCTGGACTTGAAGTGCTATGAACCTCTTTAAAAATATCAATCTGCTCGAAAGGAAATGGCGCTCGTTTTTTGTTATCATGCGCGGTCAGTTCCTGCATATATACTCCCCCCTAACACAGGATGTGGATAAAAAAGATATAAAATAATTGTGGAAATTATTTAACATCAATAATACCAAATTCAGCCTATTAATCAATAACAAATAGCCCGATATACCACATCGCCTATGCAGAGTCACTGCATTCGAGTGGCAAATCGAGCGAGTTTCATATGATGAGCGATTTAATGGGGGTTCAGTGTACCGCGTCAGGTTGTTTTGGATGCAACACAGTCACTGTATTTTCACCCTGATTAGCTACGTATACATCGCCTGTTACTTGATCTACACAGACTCCCTGAGGATCTTTTCCAACTGGTATTGTCTGAATAACTGTGTTTGTTTTCACGTCGATTACAGATACGCTATTGCTTCCTGAGTTATTGACAAATAGCCGTTGTCTTCGCTCATCCATTGCAAGACCATGTGGTGACTTTCCTACCGTGATATGTAAAACTGGTTGTTCACCCATGATAACGGCTACATTGTTAGCATCGCT